>NZ_JACJPJ010000041.1:0-278417 GCF_014696015.1 Oculatella sp. FACHB-28
CTGCCTGGTAAACTTAGTCTGTGGCTTGATCGCCTACTGCCACCAACCCAAGAAGCCCTCCCTGCTCATTGACACTGCTCTGCCTGCGTTTGCTTAAGCCGAATTGACGTTAAATAGAGTGACACAGTGAGAAAAGCGGGTGACAGTTGACAATTTGGAATTGAACTGACGTGAGCTACATCTATTCCCCAGCATGATGCAGGTATTAATTGCTGCGTGATTAGCAGTGTGGCGAAGCTACGCTACCATTCACGCTTCACAACGTGCTTTACGTAGGAATTGATTTAAACGCTGCAAACCGCAAGCAATTGAATCGATCGTTTATAGCCACAATTCCGCTATACATATTCTTTTGGGTGAGCGTCGGAGTATGTCGTTTCAACCAGACCGATTGATTGAGCTAAAACTAGTAACTCAAGCCCAAGCAGAATTATTGCAAGGTCTGGAAACCTGGTTGAGCCTTGACTTGATTTCTGCTGATGATATCGAGCTGACGCTCCTTTTAGGGAAAGTTCCAACTCGGTCAGAGCTATCTCAGCCAGCCATTCAGCTTGACTTTAGCACTCAGATTTCGCCTCAAAAGCTGCTGGAAGGATTAGACGCATGGCATCGCTTAGGGTTGCTGTCAGGTCAGGTTGAGGTAAAGCTTTCATGCTTGGCTCACTCCAATCTGCTTAAGGGGTTAGAGGTTTTGCTAGAGCTAGGGCTACTCTCTGAAACCCAGGTTAAGGCGTTGGGTCAGGCAAATCTTGCCTGCGATTTACAGAAGGCGGATTTACAGAAGGCAGATTTACAGAAGGCGGAGGCAGATGATTTTGCGCCGCTTGCCCCTCCTCAACCTGTGAAATCGCGAAAACCCGCCCCTACCCCAAAGCCACCTGAACCTGCTGCGCCTGGTCTAGTCGCACAAATGCTGCATTCGCTGATGGCGGAACTCAGCGTCCTGTGGCTATTGCTGCTAGGGATGTTTTTGGTGGTGGTTTCCTCTGGCGTGTTGGCAGCTAGTCAGTGGCAGCGATTCCCGGCAGCGGGACAGTACGGCATTTTGTTGTTTTACACGCTGGGCTTTTGGGGTGCGAGCATTTGGGCAGGAAAGCAGCAAAACTTACGGCTAACGGCTCAGGCGCTACGGGTGGTGAGTCTGCTGTTGCTGCCCGTGAACTTTTTAGCGATGGATAGCTTTGGGTTGTGGAGAAGCTTGCTGGGAGCAGGAATTGCAGCGATCGCCACTCTCACCCTCACCGCGCTCACAATCTACCATTTCCGGGCAAATCGTCAGGACCCCCAGCAGACTCAACTGACATTGGCAAACCATCTGGGGCTAAGTTACTTGCACTGGGGCTGGGGGTTACCTGGATTTGCCCTGATTGCTGTCTATGCGGGCGTGATCGCAACAGCGGCGATTACTTTGCTTCAACGTCGCCAAGAAACTTCACTAGAGCGTCCGTTCCGTCCATTCAGCCTGAATCGAGCGCTGATTGTTTATGCCCTGGCAATTTTGCTGATTCGAGCGATCTTCATTGCTGAGGTAGAAGTTGAGCGTCTGGGTTTAGCGGTCGGCATCTGCGGCTTCTTGCTAGCATGGCTAGCTCGGCAGGAAATTGCTCAATCGGGGCGATCGCCCCTCTCCCCGATTCCCTCTCCTCCTCCCTTTCAACCCGCAACCTGGGAAAGTATTGGAGGAATTTTGTTGGGGCTAGGCTGGCTAATCTCAGTTGGATCAGTTCCCTGGCAGGCACTTGGAGTCAGCGGACTGGGGCTATGGTTCTTTGGCGATCGCCTCTACCGTTTTCGACACCGCCGCGATCTGGTGTTCCTGTTCCTAATTGGGTTACAGATGCACTGGCTGGCTTGGCGGTTGCTGCCCTTGGTTGTGCAGCAGCAAGCTGTAACACTAGCAACACAGCTTACCGGAACTCAATCTAACCCTGATGTGCTGCTCTGCCTGGGACTGTTTCCTTACTTAGTCTTAACGGTCGTAACAGCAGATTGGCTAGACCGCCGACAGCAGCGAAATTTGACAGCCTGCGCCGATCAAATTGCCATTGGGTCTGGGGTAGTGCTGCTGTTGCTGAGCTTGTTTAGCCCCATCCTCAGAACGATAACCTTTGCGCTTTCTACCTCGACGTTAGCGATCGCCAATCACCAGCGCTGGAGCAGAGGCAGTGCTCTCCTCTCTTTGCCAGAAAGCGCTAAAGTCAGCGAACTCATCCGCATCGGTAGCGCAACTTCTGGACCGTTACCCTCTACCTCCTCCCGATCCACGCCTCCATCCTTTCTCGCCTCGCACCGCTCCTTGTCTTATCTAATCCACTTGGGAGGACTAGCTACCGTTCTGTCGGCTGTTGACTGGATTCTACCGACGCTGAATCTAGGCTTCTGGGCAGGCATTTTGCTAGTGCTGTCAGTCAGTGAACTGGTGCTGAGCTTGGGAATTCACACCACAAATCGGCGGAGTGGGGAAGGAAATAGGAATTGGGCGATCGCCTTCTGGACGCAAAACCGCCCCAATCGACTTCATTCTGCCTACCCGCCTGCACTCTGGCGACAAAGTTTTTGGACATTCGGTTTCATCTTGGCAGCTTTGAGCTTTGGACTCTTCTGGTTAAACAATCTTTTGCTGTCGGGTGCAGAGACAAGCTTTGGGCAACACGGGGTCAGTCCAAAAGGGTGGGGAATGCTCTGGCTAGTAGTGCCACTGTCTCTCACTTGGATTGCCAGTCTCACCCGTCCGCCCCATCGTCAAACGGCAAGTTGGGCTGGCGTTTGGACAGTAATGTTGGTTCAGGTGCTAACCCTGCCGTTGCCTACGCTTCGACTGATTGGATTGGGACTGGCAACCGGGCTAATGGTGCTGCACACGCGCACTTTGCGGCATTTAACTGCTGCTGCGATCGCCGTTGGCTTTGGCTTGGGGTTTGTCGTGACGCTCCTAGCAGAAGGATTGCCCGGATTTCCGCAGCTTTCGGCACGAGACTGGCTGCTAGTGGTAGCGATTCTGCTGACCGTGCTTTGGGTCTGGCGCAGTGTCCTGTTGCGCCGTCTAACCCCATTGTCCCAGCTTTACGCCAGAGCAACGGATGGATGGGCGATCGCCCTCTACCTAATTGAATTACTCTGCCTCACCTTTGACTCGCTCGGTGTTTATTGGGATCTCTTGCCTGCCTCTGTCTTGGCGATTAGCTCCGTTGCGGTGATACTGGGGGCGATCGCCTACCGAAGCTGGCAAAATCCCACTAATTGGGCAATTTACGGCTTTGGCTGGGGTTTAGAAGTTCTAACGATTGAAACTTTGGGATTAACGGGTCGCTCTATAGCGGCACTGGCGATCGCCAATCTGGCGTTAGGGTTAGCCTCCCAACTGGTTGGTGACTGGTGGAATCGCCGCTCTGATAACCGTCAAATTCTCAGCAGTTGGCACGTCATGCCGCTTGTCTACGGAGCATTAGGTGCAACTCTGCGTTGGGGAATTGTTGAAGACTGGACAGGCTTAAGCACGCTGGGTCTATCGCTGATTGCCATTGGCGTAGGTCGCCGCAAGGAATCCTTTAAGCCGCTGATCTATCTAGCGTTAGCAGGTCTGTTTGCTTCGGGCTGCGAGATTCTGCTCTACCAGGTTGCTGGACTCAGAGCCGGGGATCAACTCGTGGCGATCGCTGCCCTCGCAACCAGTTTCGTCTACGTCTACCGCATTCTGACTCCGTGGCTGATTCCCTTCCTCCGGCTGAATGCAGACGAGCTAGAAACAGTTGCTCACCTGCATTGGGCGTTAGGCAGCATTTTCCTGGTTGCCGCAACTCAACACCCAGTCTCAACCTACGATCTGCTAGCAGTGGGAACGGGAATATTCCTTGTGCGCTATGCCCTTGCTCAAGGACGCATTCAGGACAATCCTAGAGACGCTGACGGTTGGGTTTACGCAGGCATCTTAGAAGCAGTGGGAATTGCGGTGTACGGACTCACGCTATTGCCCGACGATCTGCTAGCTCAAATCTTGCCCTGGCGTGGGGCGATCGCCACTCTTTTCGCCTGCATCCTGCACCTGTTGCCCTGGCAGGAATGGGGTTGGCGATCGCAACCCTGGCAGCGATCGGCATACGTTTTACCCCTGGCGGCTTTGATCTTGAGCAATGCCAGCATTCAGCCGCTTAGTTTAGTCATTGCTGCAGCGGGTTATCTTTTATTTGCCCAAACCCAGCACCAGATTCGCCTGACGTATCTCAGCTTGCTGTTAGTGGAATGGGCGATCGCCCTCTGGCTAACTGACACTCAGCGCACCTTTGACTTGCTCTATCCCAGCCTGGTTGGGCTATTTACTCTTTATGTCGCTCAAGTTGACCCAGACCTAAAGCACCCAAACGCGCATCGCCTGCGCCACCTCTTGCAAACGCTGGGATCGGGCATCATTTGCCTATTTGCCCTGCTGTTTCATCACCAAACGGGAATCTTGCCCAGTATCATCAGCTTAGTGACACTTTTCGCAGGACTTTCCCTGCGCGTCCGAGCATTCCTTTACGTCGGAACGATTATCTTCCTGGTCAATGCCTTTTACCAACTGGTCATTCTGATCTTTGACTACCCGCTGCTAAAGTGGATCGTTGGCTTAATGGTCGGAATCGCCTTTATTTGGCTAGCTGCCAACTTTGAAACTCGTCGCAGTCAGCTTGGTTCCTTCTTGAGAAACTGGTTTACCGACTTGCAGGGATGGCAGTAGCTGCAAGTCATAAACCGCTACCACCCCCCTTCATGTCAATCAATTTCAGCAACACCAACTCCGTTTGGGCATCGGTTTTCGTGGAAACGCTCAGCCGACTAGGACTCAAAACAGCAATCATCTGTCCGGGATCACGCTCCACCCCCTTAACACTAGCCTTTGCAGCACATCAGGATATTGAGGCGATCGCCATTCTAGACGAACGTTCCGCTGCTTTCTTTGCTTTAGGAATTGCTCGCAAATCCGGTTTACCCGTCGTCCTGGTCTGCACCTCCGGCACCGCAGGCGCAAACTTCTACCCTGCCGTGATTGAAGCCAGAGAAAGCCGCGTCCCACTGCTCATTCTCACTGCCGATCGCCCTCCCGAACTGCGCGAGTGCAACGCCGGTCAAACCATTGACCAACAAAAACTCTACGGCACTTTCCCAAACTGGTACAGCGAAATCACTCTCCCCTCGCTGGAGCTAGACATCCTCGCCTACCTCCGCCAAACGACCCTGTACGCCTGGGAAAAAACCCTTTACCCTATCCCCGGACCCGTCCACCTCAACCAACCCTTCCGCGATCCCCTCGCTCCCCTTCCTCAAGCCGCCCCCCAATCGCTTCAAGCTCAGTTCCCAAAAAACTTCTTTGCGGCCCTTACTCCCTTACTCCTCAACCCTAATCCCCAAACCTCAATCCCCAAACCTCAGTCTTCAAAAGGCATCTTGATCGCTGGAATTGCACAACCTCACTCGCCCCGACGTTACTGTGAAGCGATCGCCCACCTCGCTAAGACCCTGGGCTTTCCCGTTCTGGCAGAAGGGCTATCGCCGGTGCGAAACTACGCCGACCTCAACCCCTACCTAATTTCCACCTACGACCTGATCTTGAGGAATTCGCAGTTTGCCGAAAAACTCACTCCAGAACTGGTGATTCGCATTGGAGAAATGCCCACCAGTAAAGAATTGCGTCAGTGGTTAGCAAAAACCCAACCCACCCAGTGGGTCGTGGATGAGAGCGAT
Source organism: Oculatella sp. FACHB-28 (assembly GCF_014696015.1). Classification (NCBI taxonomy): domain Bacteria; kingdom Bacillati; phylum Cyanobacteriota; class Cyanophyceae; order Oculatellales; family Oculatellaceae; genus Oculatella; species Oculatella sp. FACHB-28. The sequence goes on from NZ_JACJPJ010000041.1 coordinate 5,719, forward strand.
CGCAACCTCGATCCGACTCACGGCAGAACCACCCATCTACGCTGTTCCGTTGAACAATTTGCCGCAGGACTACACCAGGAATCCACTCCGCCCAACTCCTACCTTGACCATTGGCTTACAGCCGAAACTCAGGTCAGACAAACTCTGGATAAAACCTTAAGCCAGACGGAATCCTTATTTGAAGGAAAAGTTGCCTGGTTGCTGTCGCGCTGTTTACCTGAAGGCACTCCTTTATTCATCGCCAACAGTATGCCCGTGCGAGATGTGGAATGGTTTTGGCAACCCGGAAACCGCCACATTCAGCCCTGGTTTAACCGAGGTGCAAATGGCATTGACGGAACGCTTTCCACTGCTCTAGGAGTGGCTCATCGTCACCAGAGCAGCGTGTTACTCACTGGAGATCTGGCGCTGCTGCATGACACCAACGGCTTTTTGATCTCTCGTAAGTTTATTGGACATCTCACCATCGTGCTAATCAATAACGACGGTGGCGGCATTTTTGAGATGTTGGCGATCGCCCAATTTGACCCACCCTTTGAAGAATTCTTTGCGGTTCCCCAGTCCATCCACTTCAGCCAACTTTGTGCCACCTATGGTGTTGAACATGAACTAATTCAGTGCTGGGAACAGTTGCAGCAGCGGTTAAGCTTTCTTCCCGAAACGGGTATCCGAGTTTTAGAAGTGCAAACCGATCGCAAAATCGACTCAGCTTGGAGAAAAGAACATCTGGGGCAGTTTGCAGCAGAACTGTAGATCATCTTGGAGATCATTCAACACTTCGGAGTAATCCTTGCTCTAACACCAGATCTACCCCTAATGTTTTGTATCCCGCATCGTCAAAAAGGATAACCATTTTGTCTCCCTCGTAGCGCATCACCATTCCCTCACCAAGTGACTGGTGTTTCACACGACTGTTAAGTGGAAAGGGTTGTTTTGCATCTTCAATGGTGATTCCGGCTTCGCAGCGATCGCACTTCCCACAAGGCGCATCAAACTCTTCCCCGAAGTAGTTGAGCATATATTTGCGCCGACAGTCTTGTACTTCGGCGTAACCACGCATCATTTCTAGCCGCGATCGCTCATACTGTTGATGACGCTCTTGCACCTCAATCGCTTCTGCTGCAACCTGGTCTAAATTGAGAGGTTCGGTTGCAGTAACTTCCCCAGAAGGGAGAATGGCGATCGCATCCACGGCTTCTAAATGTCCCAAGGCCGTCTGCACCTTGGATTTAGAGAGATTAGTTTGAGTTTTTAGCGTCTTCAAATCAATGGGTTCCTTCTGCGCTTGAACCACAGTCGCAACTTGTTCTACTTGCTCCAGGTCAATTTGTCCACTGCTGGCAAAGAAGCGGCGCAGATTCAAATCATCCGGGTGATAAAACAAGATTGCTTTTGCAGACTCACCATCCCGCCCTGCCCGACCAATCTCCTGATAGTAAGCATCGACTGAATCGCTGATACTGTGGTGAAACACAAAACGCACGTTTGGCTTATCCACACCCATACCAAAAGCAGTCGTCGCAACAATGACTTCTGCCTCATCTCCCATAAAGGCAATTTGTGCTGCTTCCCGATCTTTTGCTTTCATGCCAGCGTGGTAAAAGATGGCATTAATGTTTTGCGCCTGAAGTAACTCCGCAACTTCTTCTGCCTGTTTGCGAGTTGCAGCGTAGACGATACCGGGCTTCTCAGCTTTCACGACTGCTTTAATGAGTGCCTGCTGTTTCTCACTTTTGTCTTCAAACCGCAATGCTCCTAGCCAAATATTGGGGCGGTCGAATCCTTGCACCACAATGTGCGGATCGCGCATCTCCAAACGCTCAACAATCTCTGCTCGCACGGGTGGTGCAGCCGTTGCAGTAAGTGCTAACACCAGTGGATGATCTAACGCTTCAACAAGAGTGCCTAACCGCAGATAGTCAGGGCGAAAGTCATGTCCCCACTCACTAATACAGTGAGCTTCATCGACCACAAATAGAGAAGGTTTAACTGCCTGTAGCTTCTCCAAAGTTTCTGGATTGTTGAACTGTTCTGGAGCCAAAAACATAAACTCCAAATCGCCTTTTTCCAGGTCTTCAAAGGCTTCAGTGCGATCGCTCGCTTTCATCGTAGAGTTTACCTGAATCGCACCGCCCACATCCTGTGCTTCTATTGCATCTACTTGATCTTGTTGCAACGCAATCAAAGGCGAAATCACCACCGTTGCACCCGGAGTCAACAGTGCTGCAATCTGATAAATTGCAGACTTCCCTGACCCCGTTGGCATCACCGCCAGCGTATCGTGACCGTTGAGCAAAGCCTGAATTGCCGTCTCTTGCCCACCCCGCAACGTCTCATAGCCAAACCGCTCCTTGGCAACCCGCCGCACTCGCTGAACATCCTTTTTGCTTGCCATCGTTCCCTTTCCTGTACGGATTGCCTTTGAGAAATTGCTATAGACGAAAGTAACGAGTGTCGCTGTAGCAATCCGTCTGTCTAGAGATATGGCTTTAAGATGAGATTCTGAAGACACCAATAGAGAGTTCAGGATAGACGTGACGGAAGCTAAAAACAGGGAAACTGCCGATATTTTGATTCTTTCAAATGGGCCAGGCGAGTTAACAACCTGGGTGCGACCTGTGGTGAAGGCGTTACGGCAACAGTTGGGTAAACGTGACGAGGTAAGAATCTCACTAGTCTTATCCCCCTGTCCTAATGCCAGCGGTCGAGAAGTGGCGATCGCCCAACGCTACCGTGAAATCGATCGCATTCAAGCCGCCGAACACTTTTTCCCGTTTTTGCTCTGGGGCAAAACTACCGAAAACTGGGACTGGCGCGATCACGGTGTGGTCGTATTTCTGGGTGGCGATCAGTTCTTCCCGGTGGTGATTGGCAAACGCTTAGGCTACCGCACCGTCATTTATGGAGAATGGGATACCCGCTGGCACCGCTGGATCGATCGCTTTGGGGTAATGAAACCGGAGCTAATTGACCGGGCATCCCCTCAATATGCTGACAAATTTACCGTTGTAGGGGATTTGATGGCAGATACGGCAACCGTCAGGAATTTACCTTTGCCAGAGAGTATCTTATCCCAAGCCCCCAACCCCCTAAGTGCTTTAAAGGTTGATTCTTCGGACGCTTCGTCCACTAACAATCAACTTTTAAAACACTCCCCAGAGACAGAGCTAATTGGAATGTTACCTGGGTCAAAGGCAGCAAAGCTGGCTCAAGGTGTACCGCTAGCATTGGCGATCGCTCGTCACTTGCACGCTGCCCGTCCCCAAACCCGGTTTGTCATTCCGGTTGCGCCCACTCTGGAACTGCAAACCCTGGCTCGATTTGCTGACCCTCAGCAAAACCCGGTCATTCACCAGTTGGGTAACGTATCGGCTGAACTAATTACCAGCCAGGGTCAACCTTTCCTCAAGACTTCGGATGGACTACGGATCGAGCTATACACCGATTCGCCTGCTTATGATTTGTTGACCCAATGTCGCCTTTGCCTGACCACCGTAGGAGCCAACACAGCAGAACTGGGTTCATTGGCAGTGCCCATGATTGTGTTGTTACCCACCCAGCAACTCGATGCAATGCGAGCCTGGGATGGCTTACCCGGATTGCTGGCTAATCTGCCGGGAGTCGGGTCCGCTTTCGCCAAACTGATCAACTGGCTATTTTTGCGGAAATCTCGACTGTTGGCATGGCCCAACATTTGGGCAGGGGAAGCCATTGTGCCTGAACTGGTCGGACAACTTCAGCCCCAGCAAATTGCTGACCTTGCGCTTGATCTGCTCACCCATCCTAAGAAGTTAGAGCAAATGCGCGATCGCCTGCGTCAAAGTCGAGGCACATCGGGTGCAGCAAGCAAACTAGCAGCCTTAGTGATTGAGGAACTGAATCAAGATTGAGGAACTGAATCAAGGGAGATCATCAAACCTTCCGTAAGTCAGAAGACAGATTTGGAACAGGCAGGGTAAGTTACGATTCTAAACAAAACTATCAGGACAAGCCTGTGGTTCCTCTACGTGACGATAATCCAACACAAATCACTCCATACGTAACCTACGGGCTGATTCTGCTCAATATCCTGGTTTTTTTCTATGAAGCTAGCCTATCGCCACCTGCGCTAGAAGCATTTTTTCGAGGATGGGCAGTCGTCCCCGCAGAACTGACCGCAAGCTTTCAAGGACAAGCCACTTCTGCTACTGGACCTGAGTGGCTCACACTGATTACATCCCAATTTCTGCATGGCGGTTTCCTCCACTTGGGGGGCAACATGCTTTATCTGTGGATCTTTGGCAACAACGTTGAAGAGCGGTTGGGACGAGTCAAATACCTTATCTTTTATCTACTGTGCGGTATTCTGGCTTCTCTAGCACAGTGGTATTTTGCTCAAGGGTCTAACATTCCCTCTCTTGGAGCCAGTGGGGCGATCGCAGGTGTAATGGGAGCTTACATTCTTAGATTCCCTCAAGCTAAAGTGCTAACGCTGATTCCCCTCGGCTTTTTGCTGTACCCAATTCGCATTCCGGCCCTCTTTTTCCTGGGAATCTGGTTTGGGCAGCAGGCGCTTTATGGTTTAGTTAGCCTCAATGCCCCCACCAACATCGGCATGGAAAGCGGCGGCATTGCCTACTGGGCTCATGCCGGAGGATTTGTCGTAGGTGCAGTGTTAGGGCCATTATTTGGCTTGTTTAGCGATGCAGGCAAAGCTCCAGCCCGTCGCTATCGTTAAAGTCGATGCTTGAAAAGCAATGCTTGCAGTGTAACGCGGATCAGTATTAAGATTGTAGACTGTGTCGCATTAAGCTAAGTCATGCCTAAACTCAAAACTCGCAAAGCTGCTGCAAAGCGTTTTCGGCGCAGCGGCAGCGGTAAGCTGATGCGTCGGAAAGCATTCAAGAATCACATGCTTGAGCACAAGAACGCAAAGCGCAGAAGCCGTCTTTCTAAAATCTCGCTGGTTGACGAGCGTGATGCTGAAAACGTTGAACTGATGCTCCCCTATCTCTAGGGGTTAGGAGCTAGGGGCTAAGGGCTAGAAATGCTCTGAATCCTTAAGCTCACTTCCCACAACCGCCCCCAAGTATTTCGCGTACATCGATATCGATAAGGATTTCTAACAATGACAAGGGTTAAGCGCGGGAATGTGGCTCGTAAACGCCGCAATAAAATTCTGAAACTCGCTAAAGGGTTTCGCGGCTCCCATTCCAAGCTATTTCGGACTGCTAACCAGCAAGTAATGAAGGCATTGCGAAATGCCTATCGCGATCGCCGCAAGCGTAAGCGTGATTTTCGTCGGCTGTGGATTACTCGCATCAACGCAGCTGCTCGACTGCACGGTATGAGCTATAGCCAACTCATCGGTAATCTGAAGAAAGCGGATGTCCAGATTAACCGCAAGATGCTGGCACAAATGGCAATCCTCGATCCAGCAGGTTTTGGCAAAGTTGTTGAGGTAGCTGCGGCTCAAACTCAACGCAAGTCTGCTTAAGAACAAGACACTGTAGGGGCTTGGCAATGCTAAGCCCCTATCAATTTCAGACCTATTTCATTCTCAAGCCAGGTAGATTTCTACTGTGCGAAATCCGATTCTTCATCTCAGTCTTGGTCTTGGCTTGAGCATTGGGCTGATTGCAGGGAATTTTTGGGCTTCTCAGCTTGCTGAGGCAGCAGAGCTAGAAGAAATTCAGGAACGAGGCTACCTGATCGTAGCGGTGAAAGACAATGTGCCGCCGCTAGGGTTTAGAAACGAGGCAGGCGAGCTGGCAGGGCTGGAAGTTGATCTGGCTCGTCGATTAGCACAAGAGCTTTTAGGCAGTTCAGATGCGGTGGTGCTGCAACCTGTGGCAAATCAGGACCGGTTGGCTGCGGTGCTGCAAGGTGAAGTAGACATGGCGATCGCCAGAGTCACTGTTACCGCTTCTCGTTCCCGCATTATCGACTTCAGCCTTCCCTACTATTTGGATGGCACTGCTCTCATTACGCCAGATCCGGCTGTGCAGCAGTTTGCAGACTTGCGGGGGCAAACAATCGCCGTCCTCAATGGCTCCAGCACCATTTCTGTGGTGCGATCGCGCCTTCCTTCGGTGCGCCTGACGGGTGTTGAATCTTACGAAGCAGCTCAGTCTCAACTGGAATCGGGAGAAGCGATCGCTTTCGCCGCCGATGCTAGCGTTCTCAGCGGTTGGGTACAGGAAAATCCTGATTATCATTTGCTGCCGACGCTGCTATCAGCAGAAGCATTATCTGTCGTCATGCCCAGAGGCGTACAGTACGACGATTTGCGCCGCCGAGTAAATGAAGCGATCGCCCGCCTACACGAAGAAGGCTGGCTAGAGGAACGCGCTACTTACTGGGGACTGCCGTAGAAGACAACGTATAAATGGGTTTTCTTTTTCACCCCTCATCCCTCATCCTTCTGCTGTACCCTGAGAAAGTAAAGACAAAAGATTTTTCAGTTGATGGAAGGTTATGGACGATAGCATTCTTCCAGTTGTCTATCTCAGCATCCTGGTGGTTTTGCTGTTTGGTGCAGGCATAGCGCTGTTTCGCCAGGTGCTTAAAACTCGGCGGGTTGAAACCACGCTCTCACGATTGCAAAACAAACTTAACAAAGAGAAGGGCACTGCCCAGGAATATTACGAGTTAGGCAGCATTTTTCTCGATAAAAAGCTGTATTCGCAGGCGATCGCCCAGTTCCAGAAAGCCCTCAAAGCAAAAGACTTGGAACCGGGAGAGAATGCAGCGCTGGTGCTTAATGCGCTGGGGTTTACCTACGCGGCTCAAGAGCAGTATGACCTGGCAATTCGGCAATACAAAGATGCGCTAGAGCAAGACCCAGGGTACGTGACCGCCCTGAACAACATGGGCTTTGCTTATGAGAAAAAGCAGTTGATTGCCCAGGCAGTTGAAGCTTATGAGGCAGCCTTGGAGAGAGAGCCTAAAAATTCGATCGCCAAACGACGCGCTGAAGCCCTCAAAAAGCGGATTGCCTCACCTGCTTAAGTCTGGTCTGGCATAATCGTTGGTCATTCGCTCCCCATCCCAGCTCGCGGCTAGCGCCTGACCAATGACCCCAATTAACCATGATTCAAAATCAATCTGCACAACGCTCTAGTACCGTTGGGGCTGCACTGGTGATGCTTTCAGCCAGTGGGTTTGCGACGCTGCCAATCTTGGGAAAGTTTGCCTACGCAGATGGGCTTGATTTACCTAGCACTCTGTTTTGGCGATTTGCCGGAGCGGCGGTTGTGCTGTGGATGTGGATGCTATGGCGGGGCAATTGGCGATTGCCCGTGCAGCAAGCGATCGCCTCTACGCTTTTGGGGGCAATTGGGTTTGCGATCCAGTCAGGCTTGTTTTTTGCAGCGCTGAACTATGCGGGGGCAGGCATTACGTCGCTGCTGCTTTACACCTATCCGGCCTTTGTCACCCTGCTGGGCTGGAGGATAGAGGGCGATCGCCCCAGTTCTCCCCAGCTCGTTGCCCTGATGCTGGCGTTTGTTGGTTGCTTGCTGACCATTGATTTGAGTGGGGCAAGCGCTACACCAGTGGGGTTGGGATTAGCGATCGCATCTGGAGCGTGGTATGCCCTTTACCTGACTTTTAGTGCTCGCGTCATTCGTTCCGTTCCACCTGTCACCATGACTGCTTACCTATCAACAGGGGCAGGCATTTCGTTTATCAGTATTGCCTTGTTAGGAAGCGGGCTGGATTTTCCCTACAGTGTGCCATCAGGGCTGACCCTCACAGGCATTGTCCTGATTGCGACCGTCATTCCCATCATTAGTATATTTGAAGGAATTCGGCGACTCGGAACCTCTCAGGCTGCAATCCTTTCCACCTTAGAACCCATTGTTACAGTTCTGTTAGGCATTGCTTTTCTTAATGAAGCAATGTCAGTCAAGCAAATTCTTGGCGGCTTGCTGGTCATTTCCTCTGTCATTGTTCTACGGGCTTCTCCGCAAAAAAGTCCTGACAGTTAGATCAAATCCCGTACCAGCCCAACATAAATGCCCTGAATATCCACAAGAGAAACATTCACATCGGTGGGTGGATACATCGGGTTAGCGGGTTTCAGTGTCACAGTATTTAACTTGCGAAAAAAGCACTTTAAAGTTGTTTTTCCTTCAACTCTGGCTGCAACGATTGTGCCATTCTTAATTGCTTTTTGGTCAGAAAGCGGCTTCATAATGACGACATCACCGTTGTCAATCAATGCGCCAATCATGCTGTCTCCCCGCACTCTTAAAGCAAAACATTGAGAGACTTCGTAGACCGACATTCTTCTAAATTGCGGAAAACAGAAAAGGTTGATTCGTTCAACTTCCTGATCGGGAAAAACCTCGGTCAAACTGTGGGCTGAAATCGTTCCCCAAATTGGCACCATCCCCACTTTGGGAGAAAGCAGTTGATAGGCACGAGAATGGCTCCCGCTCCAGTCTAACCATCCTTTTTCTCGCAGCTTTTTCAAGTGATAGCGTACCGCAGACACAGATTTCCAGCCGATCGCCTCTCGCAACTGTCGAGTTGAGGGAGAATAGTTGTGCTGAAAAATATATTCTTCAAGCCAATCTAGAAGTCGCTGCTGAACTTCGGTGAGAGGTTCCATAGGGGTGTGCAAGACTAGAACATTTGCACTACTATACCTGTAATCTCAACTGATAATGCGGCTGAATCTGAAATTTTCGCTTCATTTTCTATAGCAAGGGTGATTCACCAAGGACGGGGGCGATCGCATAATACTCAATGGCTCGTTAACCTGGAATTTACTCAAAAAGAGGCTGCTGTGATTCATCCTGGTGTGACTAGAATTTTGCTGACTGGGGCGATCGCGCTAACGGGAATAACCCAAATAGCTTGGGCCATTCCACTCACCTCAACCCCGCAACAAGATTTGGCTCAGGTTGAAGTGAGCGAAGACAACAGTACACCCGCTGCCACACCTTCAGAAACGGCACCCAGCGACCTCAACGGAACTCAACTACTACTGACCGATCAAACAGAGCAATCTCCTGAGTTCTCGCAATTTTTGTCCCAGGTGCAGCAAGCAGTGCGCGATCGCAATGCCGACTTCATGCGCAGTATCATCACGCCTTACACCCTATTTGGAGACGATGGTGACTTGGTTCGATTTGAAAACTTTAACCTCGATAGCCCCACCGACCCTTTCTGGTTTTACATGGAGCGAGCCCTTTCAGACGGCTGTGTAATTGAAGCAAATAACTTACAGCCTGTTTGGGAAGCTGACCAAACCTGGCTCTGTCCCATTGCACTGTCTGCTTTTGATGCAGCACTCGCAGAACAGCTAGAGTTAGACCAACCCAGCATCACTCCTTACGAAGAACATGTCGTTGTAATTGGGCAAGACGTAAGTGTTCGCACCCAGCCCAATATCAACAGCCCTGTGATTCAAACCCTTTCAAATGAAATTGTGCGGTTAGATCGCCAAACCTTTCAGGCGGTTCCTTTCCAGTCACAAGCAGAAATCTTTAGCTTCAACAACCCCGTTGGCTGGATTCCAGTGATTTTGCCGGACGGGCAGAACGGCTACGTCTCTACTCAAAATGCCTACCAACCCATCGGTACACGAGTTACATTTGCTGAAGTGGAAGGCGTTCTGAAACTGCAAATGCTAACAATAGTTGATTAAAGTTAACTAAAATTTATTTATTGTTGTCCTATCGTGTAAATGCGCAGTTTAATAGCATAGGGTCATGGAGGAGGAGACACATCTTCCTTTTGCTTTTTAAAAATCAATCGCTATAGCTAGACGGAAATGACTGCATAGCAAATAAATTATGTAAAAGCAACACCAAGAAATTGCTATGGTTCATATTCCTGACTGCATGAGCGGCAGAGCGTTATTCTGGTTTTGGATTCAGTTTGTGACAGTAGATCAACAAGAGGCTGCAAGAAACAACTTTTTGCGGTTTGTGGTTTCTGTAGAGTTGATCGCCCAGTACCAACAGTGGATCGCCGCTGGCATAGATGCTGACGACTATGTTTTAGAGTCCACCAGAAGACAGCTAAACAAATACAATCAAACCTTGAGAACCCGCAGCCAAATCTTACGGGCTAAGAGCCGTCTTTACGTTGGTAAAAGTCAATTGCTCAGAGCGCGCAGCAAACAACTGGTTCAGAAGAATCAGTTGACGTAACTAAGTTGTCGCCGCAATTCTCATCTGCAGGTAGGCTCAGCAGCACCTAGAGAAGCATGAGATAGGTCAACGATTGAGTATGCGTGCAAAATCTGCGGTAAGATTAAAGGCTGCATAAAATCACCACGCCTGCCGCAAAGGAGATAACCCTATGGCTCGTATGTATTACGACGCTGACGCAAACTTAGACCTTTTATCTGGAAAAACTGTTGCCATCATTGGTTATGGCTCTCAAGGTCACGCTCACGCCCTCAACCTCAAAGACAGCGGCGTTAACGTCATCGTCGGTCTATATGCAGGGAGCCGTTCGGCAGCCAAGGCAGAGGCAGAGGGGCTAACTGTCAAACCAGTTGCAGATGCAGCCGCCGCAGCAGATTTCATTATGATCTTGCTGCCCGACGAAGTGCAAAAAACGGTTTATAAGCAAGAAATTGAGCCACATCTGACCGCTGGTAAAGTGCTGGCATTTGCTCATGGCTTTAACATTCACTTTGCTCAAGTGGTGCCTCCCGCTGATGTGGATGTAGTGATGGTCGCCCCCAAAGGCCCCGGACACTTAGTGCGGCGTACCTATGAGCAGGGAGAAGGTGTTCCCTGTCTGTTTGCTATCTATCAGGACGCAACGGGACAGGCTCGCGATCGCGCTATGGCCTACGCGAAAGGTGTCGGTGGCACCCGCGCCGGAATCCTGGAAACTACCTTTCGCGAAGAAACCGAAACTGACCTCTTTGGCGAACAGGTCGTGCTCTGTGGTGGCTTGAGTGCCCTCATCAAAGCCGGATTCGAAACCCTGGTTGAAGCTGGCTATCAGCCCGAGCTGGCGTATTTTGAATGCCTGCACGAGGTCAAACTAATCGTAGACCTGGTAGTTGAAGGCGGCTTAGCCAAAATGCGCGATAGCATCTCCAACACCGCTGAATACGGCGACTACACCCGTGGCCCACGCATCGTCACCGACGACACCCGCGCCGAAATGCGTCAAATTCTCAAAGAAATCCAAACTGGACAGTTTGCCCGCGAGTTTGTCCTAGAAAATCTCTCTGGCAAAGCTGGTTTTACCGCAATGCGTCGCCGCGAAGCTGAACACCCCATTGAAGAAGTGGGTAAGGATTTGCGTGCGATGTTTAGCTGGCTGAAGAAAGTGTAGAGAAACCAATTGAAAGGGTTGATTTTCGTGCTGCAAATCACACTAGAATCAACCCTTTCAAGCAGAATCTAATCCTCTAACACTGGACGTTTCTCACTCCACTGATTCACCGACTCGATCTGAGCTGCCAGGGCAATGATAGTGGCTTCGGCAGCAGGACGACCTACGATTTGTACGCCAACGGGTAAGCCTTCTGGAGTGAAGGTTGCGGGGATGGCGATCGCAGGCTGTCCAGTCGCGTTGAATGGCGGACAGGGCGCAATCCAGTGAATGATTCGCTGGAGCGTTTCTTCAGGAGTTAAGCTTGCAAATTCGCCGATGCGGATTGGGGGATGCAGGTAAACAGGCAATACCAACACGTCATAGTTTTCAAAAAAAGCAACGATGCGACGAGCGATCGTCTGCATTGCCCAGACTGCCCTTAAGTAGTCACCGCTGGAGTCATTGTGAGACAGCAGCCAGCGGTTAAATGAACCAAGCGCTTCAGCAGGAATACCTGACGCAGCAACACCTGCCCGCCAGACCACGCTAAATGGCTCAATCAAATCGCTGCAATCAGGACAGGCTTGCTCAACGGTATGACCTAATTCTTGAATGAGAGTAGCTGTTTCTAACACGGCTTGCTGTCCCACCGGATCAGCTTCCCCAATGGGATGAATTCCCGTACTGAAGGCGACTTTGAGCGGCTGAGCTAGTCCCTGCTGTGAGGTTTCGATGAATAGTGAACTGGGAGTCGGCAACCAGTAAGGGTCACCCGTTTCATAGCCTGCTATCACGTCCAGTAAGGCGGCTGCATCAGTGACAGTGCGGGCGAGCGGACCGTTAGTAGCAATGCCGCTTTGACAGTCGCCTACAGGCGCATAAGAAACTCGACCGCGTGACGGTTTGATGCCTACCAAGTTGCAGCAGGAGGCAGGACCCCGAATTGAGCCACCCCCATCAGAGCCTTGAGCAATCGAGCAGAACCCGCTGGCAATCGCCGCTGCTGCCCCACCACTTGACCCTCCTGGCGTGTAGTCTAAATTCCAGGGGTTGCGCGTCGGCGGGAACCCTTCCGGCTCCGTATAGGGAAGTGACCCTACCTCAGAAGCCGCCGTTTTGCCCAAAATAATGAATCCGGCTTGCTTCATTCGACTGACAACCGCTGCGTCATGGGTGGCAATCTGATCCTTGAGCATCGGGTTACCGTAGCTACAGGGTACACCCGCTAGCGCATTCAGGTCTTTAATTGCTGTGGGCACACCAAAAAAAGGCGGAAATTTTTCCTCTGGGTCTGCCTCAGCCAGCGCTTTAGTCTTAGCTTTTGCATCCTCTAGCGCCAAATCAGCAATCACCGTGAAATAGCTGCCAATCCGAGAATCTAGCCGTTCAATCCGCTCTAGATAAAGCTGCACCAGTTCTAGCGGCGAAACTTCCTTCTTACGAATTAATCGAGCCTGTTCAAGTGCAGGGGCAAATGCTAAATCAACTGGGTTCATAATCCTATCCACGAGTCCTGATGCTGACTTTATCAGCGAATGGTAAACTTCGGACGCTAAGAGCTACCACATTGGAAATTGGCTAAAGAACTTTTTAGCACGTCAAAATTAGAACGTTGGGTTGCGCTGCGCTTCACCCAACCTACCAAATTACAGGCAGTAGACCTGTAGGTTGGGTTTCGCTCTGCTCCACCCAACGCTTTAGTACTTGCCGCACTCCTCCCTCAGCACGGCGATCGCCCCATTCCATCCAATTACTTTGAGCCTATGGTGCAGGTGGAAGTTCAGACTTTGGTTCTGGGAAGGCACACTCCACCGTAATTTTGATGTTGCAGCCAGCCGTACCAGAAGCAATGTAGGGTACACCGCCCACACCTGTGACGTTTACGCCAAACTCCAGAGTTACTTTCTTGACCTCGGCGATCGCCAACTCTTTAAACGCCTTTAGCGTATGTGATGTATATGTGCGAATCGTACCCTCGATCGCCTGAAAGCTTCGTGCCATCTGCTCTGGCGGTTTAGAGAATGCTCCCTTTGCGCCCCCTCGTCTCACTTCTCCCTCAGTCTCTTGCGGAACGGTGATAGGCGTTTCTACTTCCTCAGTTGCCTCTACATAAATCACCGTGTTTTCGTCAACCTGAATTGCCTGAAGTCTGCTCATGTGAATTTTAGATAAACGCTAGCTGGATTATTCCCGGATTCAAGCTTAGGGTAGTGAGCAGAATCATCACACGGTATTTCACCCATCACTTCAGCCCATGCGAAACAGCTGTGTCAAAACTGTGATCACGACATCAGCTATTTCGTTTTGGCGATCGCCCTTCTGGTAAGCTACATTCGGCGTAACTATGGGAGTTGTAGCTTGCCAACGCAACAACAATCCAATACAGCAATCTTTCTTTGTCAGTTGCTATCCAATCTGTACCAGCCTATTCAGGTTTTCCGTTACGACCAGAAATTGAAGACAATTTACATTCAAGCTGGGGGAGCTGACGAGATCACGTTGATAATTAAAGAAGATGGCAATTGGGATTTTGTCCTATGACACAAGACCTGTATCAAATGACCAATGCAGAACTAAAGCAATTTATTTCAGCGCATCGAAACAATGAAGAGGCATTCAGAGCAGCATTGGAAGTACTGATGAGCCGTCGTGATCCCAATGCTCCATATCAACCTTATCCCTTTGACCTGACTGATCCTGAGGGTGAGGTACAGTCCATTTTTGAAGAGAAGCTTAGAAAGACTGAGCAGTAGCAGTTCAATAGAATATGTCTTCAACGGCGATCGCAAGATGCCAGCTATTGGGAAATCTGTTGTGATAGCAGGAGTTGATAGAGTTCGCTAAGCTGGCTGACGATTTTATGCCAACTAAATTGTTTGCGAACTTGTGCTGATCCACAGGCACCTAGCTGTATTGCCCAAACTTTATTGATTAAGAGGCGATCGATCGCCGTTGCAAAAGCTTCTGTATCTTGAGGCAGAACCCGTAAGCCCGTTTGCTCGGATAGTACTGTAGACTTCAAGCCACCTACATCGGAAGCAATGACAGGGGTGCCACAAGCCATGGCTTCGATCGCGACTAACCCAAACGGCTCGTAGTGGCTGGGAACCACACACACATCAGCCGCTGCATAGTAGAACGGCAACATGTTGTGCTTCACTTGACCTGCAAATAGAGTTCTCTCATTCAGCCCGATTTCTTGAACAATTCGTTCAATTCGGTTGCGCTCTTGTCCGTCGGGTTGATCTGGGCAACTGCCTCCGACAATGATAAGTCTTAACCGACCTGCAGCAAATGCCTCAGTTTTGACACTAGCGCGAACTAATGTTTCGATTCCCTTGCGAGGATCAAACCGTCCTACATACAGCACAATCTGCTCATCTAAGTTCAATCCTAATCTGGCTCTGGCTTCGGCTTTAGGGATAGTGTGGAAAATCTCAAGGTCAGTTCCATAAGGAATAATTTCTACTCTTCCCTTACTACATACCAGGGTGTGAAGATACTCCTGTTCTTGGGGACTGGTTGCAATGACGCAGTCTGCTTGCTCAAGAATTTGTTTTTCAACCGCAAGTCGAGTGGGGGCGATCGCCGGTTGATGAGCCAGCGTTTGATACTTAACAGCTCCCAATGAGTGATAGGTGTGAACAAGCCGCACAGGATGACGAGCTTTTAACTGCAAGCCAATCCAGGCAGAAAGCCAGTAGTTTGTGTGGATGAGAGGATAGTGAACTCCTTCATGACGGCCAAATGCCTCAAATGCTTCTACAAATTGGGGCATATACTCAAAAATTTCATCTCTAGGAATAAACCGCTCCGGTCCCGCAACTAGACGAATGGTGCGGCAATGAGCAGAATGCTGAACAACAGTAGGATCGTCTGGTTTCACTTTGCGAGTGAACATATCCACCTGCCATCCCAGCTTCGCTAGAGTTTCTCCAACATAACGAACATAAACGTTTTGACCGCCTGCTTCTTCAAATCCAATTTCGGCTGCGGGGTCACCGTGGTCGGAGATTAGCGCAATTCGCTGCCTACTTGAGCGTGAATGACTTGGACGATTAGCGTCGCATCCTATATCAAAAGATTGGGGAATTGCCTGACAAACTCTGTTTGAGTAGTAAATCTCACTGTCCATTATTTTATTTACTCAAATGCTCCCAGCGCTTTTAATGAGGCTTTTTGCGGGTCGGTAATGCCCGTAGCTCCGGTGATTTTCGTGTCCTGATAGGGTTTTTCACTGCTCAGAAGAGTGAGACGTGTTCCCGTTTTAACATCCCAAATAATGATGGATTCGTCATCACTGCCGCTAGCGATCGTTTCACCAGTGGGGCTAAAGGCGATCGCCTTCACCCAATTGGTATGACCTTCTAAAATCTTGAGACATTCGCCCGTTTGAGTGTCCCAAAGCCTAACTGTTTTGTCGCCACTACCACTGGCAAAAATGCGTCCATCTGGGCTGAATGCTATCGACCGGAGAGGACTGCTATGTCCTGCTAAAGCACTGTATTCACCGGAATCAATATTCCATAATCGGGCAGTACAATCCTCATTTCCACTCGCCAAAATACGACTGTCAGGGCTAAAAGTGACAGACCAGACCCAGTTATCATCTTCAAGCGTTTTAACACATTGCCAAGTGCGAACATCCCACAGTCTGACAGTTTTATCATCACTGCCACTGGCGAGGAGCAAACCATTTGGGCTAAAGGCAACTGAACGCAGACGACTCGTATGTGTATTCAATGGAGGGATACATTGCCAGGTGCGAACATCCCATACCCGAATGGTGCAGTCATCACTGCCACTGACAAGCAACATTCCATCTGGGCTAAAAGCAACTGTAGAAACCCAATTGGTATGAGCTTTCAGAATTTTGATACATTGCCAGGTGCGAACATCCCATATCCGAATAGTGCAATCATCACTGCCACTGGCAAGCAACATTCCATCTGGACTAAAGGCAACCGTTCCTACCCGGTTTGTGTGCCCGCCTAAGGCGGCAGAACTTTTGCCAGTGCGACAATCCCAAATTCTCACTTTGCGGTCATCACTGCCGCTGGCGAGAATAAATCCATGCGGGCTAAAAGCAACAGTTCCGATGCGATTGGTGTAACCGTTGAGGATTTTGAGGCATTTGCGGGTATTTGTTTCCCATAGCCGGATCGTTTGATCTTCACTGCCACTGGCTAGCACGTTGTGGTTGGAGCTGAAGGCGATCGCCCCAACCCTATTTGTGTGTCCTTTCAACGTCGCATCACAAGTGCCATCAGCAACATTCCATAGCTTGATCGTGTGGTCGTCACTACTGCTAGCCAGCACCGTTCCATCGGGGCTAAAGGCAACTGACCACACCCAGTTGGTATGCCTTTCTGTTGCCTGCCCAAACACGGTTAGACACTTGCCAAGCCGCACATCCCACAGGCGAACACAACAGTCTCCACCACCACTGGCAAGCGTGATACCGTCTGGGCTAAAGGCAACGGATGCAATCCAGTTTTGATGCCCCTCCAAAGTGTGAATACATTGTCCGGTGCGAACGTCCCACACGCGCACACTGTGATCCTCGCTGCCACTAGCAAGAAGGACACCATCAGCACTGAATGCAACTGACCACACCCAGCCTTTATGCCCTTTTAAGGTGTTGAGACATTTGCCCGTATTGACATCCCATAGCCTAGCGTGACAGTCATCTCCTCCACTAGCGAGTAGGGTGCCGTCCGCACTAAAGGCAAGCGATCGCACCGGACCACTGTTTTTCACTTTGTAGGTACGCAAGCAAATTCCTTGATTCACATCCCACAGTTTGATGACCTGATCACCGCCACTGCTGGCGAGACGTGTGCCATCCGGGCTAAAGGCTACAGTTCGCACCCAGCTATTGTGTTTTCCCTGCCATGTTAAATGATGTTTACCGTCCGCGATGTGCCACAACCGAACTTCTCCATCTACATCTCCTGTGGCTAACTGTTGCCCATCAGGACTAAACATGAGTGACAAAATACTGCTCAACGTTTCAGAAAAAACAGATTTTGCCAGATCAGCGCCCGCCAAATTGACATGATGTAAGCTAACAAATCGCAGATCGGCTTGCCAAACCGCAATATCAGAAAAATCATACTCACCACCAATCACCTGCTTAATTTGGCAGAGTAAGTTGATAATATTTCCGCCTGCATATCCTGGTGTGATCGCTCGTTGTTTGGGTAGAGCCCCAAGAATTCGCTTAAGCTGCTGTTCTACCCCTTCTGCACCACCAAAAATGGCAAGTAGTCGATTGATGATTGGTTGAAGAATTGAGCGAATTTGCAAGGCTTTAACATAGTCTTTGGACTCCGCTTTGAGCAGAGCATAGCGATTAAACAGATCGATTTTCTCAGTCTTAATTTCCTGGCAGACCTGTTCAATTAGTTGATCTGTCATGTATTCCATGACCACGGGCTGTAGTGTAAAGGATGAGCGTTGCTCAACCTCAATCAGCGATCGCCGCCTCAAAGACTCGATAATTTCTGACAATTCTCCAATAGAAATAGGTAAAACCGTGTCTCTTCGCAGTTCCGCCACTGAAACGGGTTCCAAATTGATGGTGAACCAGTACATCACATCTTTCTCTAACTCAGAAAGGCGCTCAAACTGCTGATCTAACAGGCTACGAATATCTCCTAAAAAGATCGAATCCTCTTCCTGTCCTAAAAAATCTGAAATGTTGCCACCAAAGGTTTCTTGAATTGTGGTTGAAACAATTTTTAAGGCTAATGGGTTTCCTCGATACCGTTCGATCAGTCTCTTGCACTCATCTAGCTCATGTGTTGGAATGGACAAACCTCTCGATTGCAGTAGTGCTTGTGCATCTGTCGCGTGTAACCCTTGTAGTCGAAGCGATCGCACCGTTGATCCTGCTGCTTCTAATAGTGCAACTTCTTTGGGTTTCTCTCGGCTGGTCAGCACCAGGCAGCTTTGATGAGAACTAACTCCTACCCTCGTGAATAACTCACCATAATCCTCATACTCATCTTTATAAGAACCGACCAGCACACCCTGTTGCAGAATTGCCTCTACATTGTCCAGGATTAACAAATAACGATGGCTGTTTAGCCAATCGATGAGTTGTACTAGTCTTCCTTCTACATCTCCAGGCAGTTTAGTTGCGGGTAGATGAGCTAAATTTTGCAGGATATCAGATAAGACATCTTTGAGGAGGGGGGTGTTACGCAGCGATCGCCACAACACCCCTTCAAACTTGTCTTGCGATCGCTCTACTAACTTTGCGGTCAACGTAGTTTTTCCAATCCCACCCATGCCCAACACAGTCACTAAAGCGCAGTGGTCTACGGTAATCCAGCTTTCTAGCGTCTGTAGCTCAGCTGTGCGCCCAAAGAAAATGGGAGCGCTAGGAATATCTTCTAAACCCGAAGGCAATGCAGTAGACAACGGCTGAAAAGAGCGTTGCTTCTCCAACAAAATTCTTCGCAGCGCCTCTAACTTTCCAGGTGTGCCGCCCGGTATCGCAAATTTGTTGTAGACCGAACCCAACCGTTTACGGACAGCAACCGCGCTAACCCCCAGCGTTTTTGCACTTGCCTCTGCCGTCTGTCCTGCCAGAGCATGACGTAATGCTAGTAGCTCAGCGCTTGATACTTTGTGGGCAACGGCAATGTTATTCAGGAAATCTTCAGGGAACTCGGTCATACAAGAACACCTCTGCACAGGTTCTCAGAGGGCCATTGATTTGAGCTACGACCGAGGAGAACCTAACTGACTATTTGATAAATCCAATTCTACCGATTGACAAGTCAAATTACCAACACTATACTCATATTATCAACTTGATAAGTCATCTAGAATTAGTTGATAATTCGGTGTGAGGCTGCGTGGCTAAGACACAACCTGATGTAGAGGTATATTGATGTACCTACAGCCCGGTACTCCTGATTCCCTTGATGCACTGTTTGCATCATTAGAGAATGGCATTTATCTATGTCACCACTCTAAAAATGGGGAAGTTGAACTAAATGTTAAAAAGCTGAGTGCTAGTGAAATTGAGATCAGCGTTTATTCGTACTGCGGTTCAATGCGCTGTTCGCCCGACGTGTTGAGAGAGTATTTGGAAAGCTGGACAGATAATGCTAGCAGCGACATTGTTAATCACTGCGGTCATCTCAGACGAGAGGTGCTTAAGGCTTTACCTGAAGGTTACTTGTCTGCAAAGCTGGACTTCTCCAAATGTAAGAGAAGCAATATCTCTCCTGTGCTTTACCTAACGGCTTCTTACCTAACCGATCACAGACGTTGAAATGAAAACTACTCTGTATCAACAATACTAAGTGGCTGTTACAGCTACTAGTTTTGCAATCTATAACTGAATAACTTTTCAGCCAGGAGAGTTTAGTCACTAGCTACAAAGGCTGACAGTAAGATATTGCTGTCAGCCTTTTTGATTAGCACTTGAACTTTCCTTAAAGTCAACAATCACAAAGGATCACAACGTTTGAGAGGTGCATCAAATGGACTTATTTCTACCCGATCGCCCTGAAATCTTTTCAACTCCAACCCAGGGCAAAGTTGATCAAACCATTACTCAAAATCGCCCTGGAAGGGTCGAATGTTTTGGCACCTGTTGGGCTGCACAGCTTTATCCGACAGATTGCATTACAGCGATTTTTCCCGGACAACTTGTCAAGGTAATTGGGCGTAAAGGAATCACGCTACTTGTAGTACCGAGTAACTATCGCATGGATGAACTTGAAGATTTGATTGAATCTATTTCGATTTGCGATCGCCAAGACATTTCGTGCTGAAGCATTTTCCAATCAACCAAAACGGAGATTAGTCATGAAACGGATTAGCTTTAAAGCAACGCAAGTACTTTGCATGGGATGTTTAAGTTTGGCGATCGCCGCTTCCCCTTCTATCCAAGGAACAAAGGCTTTTGCTGTATCGGACTCGGTAAGTTCTAGTTACTCAGTGAATACGTTGTCTGTTAACAACAGACCAATAACAAACGAACCCCAACCCACTCTCTCCTCTGAGGTGACCGGTGGTTTCGTGTTAGGTATAGGAGCAGTACTTGGAATAATTCTGCTCCTTGTAGCATCAAGCCGAAGCAACAGCGGTCAGGCAGGCAACAGTGCTCATCTTGCTCATCCTTCGAGGAGAAAGAACCTTGATTCTGCTGACTTTTGGAGCACCATGCAAGCTACCAATGACCTGAGCAGCAGCAACAGTACGAGCAGTGATTGTAGTAACAGCACTAGCAACAGCAGCACTAGCGGTGACAGCGGCAGCACCAGTTGGAGTGGCGGTGACTGCAGTGGTGGCAGTAGCTGGGGCGGTGACAGCGGTGGCGGCAGTTGGGGTGGTGGTGATTGCGGTGGCGGCGGTGGTGATAGTGGTAGCGGTAGTTAGGGCAGTGGTTACTAGTATTTCCAAGCGGAATCTGGGAACAAGAAGATAAAAAATGGCACATTTAGTTAGATGTGCCATTCTTGGATTTTTGGGTCAGAAGGGAGATCGCCTCTTATTCACCTTCGCCCAAAATCACCTGGTCAATCACTTCGATTTGACCTGCATCAGTGACAGTCCAGACATCGTAGTTGCCGACCACGTCACCGTTTTCATCAATGTCAACGTTGCCGCTAGCGCCCTGGTAGTTGATGTCTTCACCGTTTCGCAGTGCTTCTAACCCAGCGCAAACGTCAGTGACTTCGGTGCCGCCTTCTGCCACATTACGGAGTTCAGCGGCGATCGCGCTTCCCTCGTTCGAGCCAGCCGCCTCAGCCGCCAACATCAGCAAAGCCGCAGCATCCCAAGTGTGAGGCACAAATGCTCCGGGTGGTTCGCCCTTAGCGTCTTCCCACTTAGTGGTAAAGTCTGCTAGAGCAGGGCCGCCTGCACCAGGTACAGTCCCGATCGCTCCTGCCAGAATATAGCTACCGTCAGCAGTTTTACCCACTGCTTCAGGAAACTCTGGAGTTTGCACCCCGTCAGTTAACAGAATCTGCACCCCTTCAGTCAAGCCCTGTTCGTAAGCTGATTTGAGCAAGAGGCTACCCGTCTCAGCGTAGAGAACGGCAACAACTGCGTCCGGTTCACCACCAAAAGCCGCCGCTGCTTCAGATTCAAAGGTGGTAGCTTTGGGGTCATACCGGGTGGGGTTGTCTTTGTTAACAACTGTGCCGCCACGCTCTTCAAATTCTCTGACAAAGGCTTGCTCAAATCCGACTCCATAGTCGTTGTTGATCACAACAGTAGAGACGTTTTGCCAGCCTTCATCGATCGCCAGTTGAGCTAGCGCTTCTGCCTGATAGGTGTCCGGTGGAGCAGTCCGGGCCCAGAAACCATTAAAGTCGCCTGCTGCTGCTTTCTCGGTAAAGACGGGGCTGGTGCTCCCTGGAGACACCATTGGCACCTCAGTCCGAGCCGCGATATCGACTGCTGCGGTAGACACACTGCTAGCAAAAGCTCCTACAACTGCGCCGACCTGGTCTGCTTCAACCAGTTTGGTCATTGCTTCTGCACCAGCAGTTGGGTCAGTCTGGTCATCTTCAACCACCAGGGTGACATCTGCATCGTTGACACCACCGCATGCGTTAACCTCTTCCACAATCAGGGGAAGAGCATCTAGCATAGGCTGACCGATAGAGGACAGGTCGCCCGTTGCGGGGAGGAGTGCGCCGAGCTTCAGACCGTCTCCGCTAGCAGCAGCGGTTTCTTCTGTTGCAGGAGCTTCGCCCTCAGCAGCAGATTCGGTTGGGGCTTCTTGACAAGCCGCAGCCAGGAAACCAACGGTTAAAGTGGCGATCGCTAAATTAATTGCACGAGGCTTAAGAGTGCCTTTGAAATCAAACTTTTTCATCTGAAAATTTTACTCCTCGACTTGTCAAAGGAATGACAGATGGATGACCTGATCAAATCTCAGGTTCCTCCAAATTTCTGTATCTAAGTGAGCCTAATCATAAAACAATATTGAGGAAAAAGTAATCAAATGAAGGGTGACAGGCGAAGAAGCCTATGCTAAACCTGCAGCTATTTGTCGCTACAGTACTGCCCCTTATAGGGTTGCTGATCCACCAGGACGGATATCCGACAGATACAAAGAGGGGCACAGACCAATTCCTTCATCGCTCCTCTTCGCTTATAGCTCCGACTACACGGATCGATTCCTACAGACTCACTCGTTTTAGGTTGCTGCGTGGGTCAAAGGTACGGCTGCTGCGAATTTTTTCGTAGTATTCTCGCTCGGTGGCGCTTAGCTCTGGTGGGGCGACGATCACAATTCGTACCAATTGGTCACCGCAATCGCCTTTTGGCTTCGACCAGCCTTTGCCGCGCAGTCGCAGCGTTTGTCCAGAGCGGATTCCTGCCGGAATGTTCATCGTCACATTGCCGTCAGGGGTGGGAACCTCAATCGAGCCTCCTAGAACAGCCTCATCTGGGGCGATCGGCACCTCACACACCAGGTTATCTCCCTCAAACTTGAAGAAAGGATGGGACTGAATTTCCACATTCAGGTACAGGTCGCCTCTCTGTTGCGTGTAGGGGCTAGCCTGTCCCTTGCCTTTTACCCGAATTCGGCTCTTGGGCTTGGCTCCCGGTGGAATTCTTACGTCAATGACTTCACCGCCCAGGTTGAGCCGCTTCTGAACGCCTCTAAAAGCTTCTGATAGCGTAAGTGACAGCGTTGATTCTAAATCTGTGCCTGCGGACATTGAGTCGTCGAACCCAGACGCGTCCTGAAAGCCACCAAAGCCACCGAACGGGGAACTGCCGCCCGGACGGTAGGAGTAGGTGCGTCGTCCCCCTCCTGCTGGCGCACCGCCAAAGCGACCTAGCAATTCGTTGATGAAATCGTCAAAGCTACCGTACTGGCTGAAGTCAAATCCGCCAAAGTCGGTTCCAGCGCCGGACGGCCAGCCACCACTGCCAGCCTGTTTCCAATACTGTCCAAACTGGTCGTATTTTTGCCGCTTGTCAGAGTCAGACAAGACTTCATACGCTTCACTGACTTCTTTAAAGCGGGCTTCTGCAGATTTGTCGCCAGGGTTCATATCAGGGTGATACTGCCGCGCCAACTTCCGATAGGCCTTTTTGATTTCGTCAGCGCTGGCAGTTTTGTTTACTCCCAAAATGGCGTAATAGTCTTTGAAGTCGGTCGCAGCCATCAACCCGTTTCCTCCATAGGCTCTGATTCTAAGCTACCAGGCAGTCAAGTTTAATGCGGTTCGGTTCCTGCCTGATGTGCGATCGCAATTTCCACACCCTCGACCACCATAACCTCTGAATCAAGCTGATCAGCCGTCTTGAGCAACTTATAACTCGCTTTGTGAAAGGCAGAATAGCGGAGCAAGTCGTGCATTCCCTCCTGCACACTGGGTATTGCACCCATTAAACAGCGATGCATTCGCAAGATTACGTCTTCGGGCACATGGCGATCGCGGTTGCGGCTGCGCTCCAGACACGTTTCTAGATCGGTATCCAACCACAGTCCTGTAATTCGGGTAAAACCTGCAACTTTGGCTGCAACAATTACCTGCCGCCGATTTCGCCGCACTGCATTAGTTGCGTCAAAAATTGCCGATCGCGCCTTTCCCTGATTGATTTGATCAACGGCTTGCTGAAACTGTCGCTGCACCTCTGCCCAAATTTTAAGCCAGGAACCCTGAATCGCCTCATCGCCAAAAAGCTGTTCTCGAATTGTGTCGGTTGAAATCAGCAAAGCTCCCGACTCAGCAAGCCGCCGCGCCAAGGTAGATTTTCCGCTTCCTGGTAATCCAATCAGAAGTATGAGTTGGGACATACAGATAAGGCTACCGTGTATACGCAAGCCTTATCTAAGCCCAAAATGCTGCATTTCGCCCCAATCCCCGAAATCCAGGACTTCTAACCCCTAGCTGACTGACAAATCTTCTAATGTAGTAGGGCGTCAAGCTTAGAACGTTGGGTTACGCTGCGCTTCACCCAACCTACCCAACTTACGAATAGTAGAACCGTAGGTTGGGTGGAGCAGAGCATAACCCAACACTTACCTAGATTTCGTTGGGTTAACATACTCGCTTCACCCAACCATGGCATAACCCATAGTTTTGGGAGTTTTGGGAGTTTTG
This sequence comes from Oculatella sp. FACHB-28, assembly GCF_014696015.1. Lineage (NCBI taxonomy): Bacteria > Bacillati > Cyanobacteriota > Cyanophyceae > Oculatellales > Oculatellaceae > Oculatella > Oculatella sp. FACHB-28. Next base: position 30,093 of record NZ_JACJPJ010000041.1, read on the forward strand.
TCAGACAACCAGTTTCCAAGCATACAAACAGGAGGGTGTTAAATCACTGTCCCATCAGGAATAATGGCATTCTTGTGAATCACAACAATGCCGTTGATGATATGAAACCCATCCTTCTCACGGTCTGCTTCTTCAACGTGGTCTTTGTTAATAATTTGCACATCACAACCAATATGAGCATTTTTGTCAACGATAGCGCGACGGATGGTGGTGTTTGCGCCGATTCCTAGAGGAACGTCGGTGCTAGAACAGTCACTCTGCCGCTCCGCGAAAGGTTGGTAATAGTCCGAACCCATAATCAGCGTGTCTTGAATCACGCCGCCTGCTTCTACGCGGGTACGAATTCCCAGCACTGAATGATGGATCTGGCAGCTCTTGAGAATGCAGCCATCGCCAATCATCGACTCCGTCACCTGGCAATCCAACAGCTTGGTTGGAGGCAGGTAGCGGGCGCGAGTATAGATCGGAGCACCTTCGTCGTAGAAGCTAAAAGGTGGTTGTGGCTGTTGAGTCAGCGCCAAATTTGCGTCATAGAACGACTCGATCGTTCCGATGTCTTCCCAGTAGCCCTCAAACAGATAAGCCTGAATGTTGTGGTCTTTAGCAGCGGATGGAATGATCTCTTTGCCAAAGTCGGTTTGCTCAAGCGATCTCTTCAAAAGCTTGATCAAAACATCTTTCTTAAACACATAAATGCCCATGGAGGCAATGTAGGGGCTTTCTTTAGCCTGCTCTGGCGTCAGTCCTAGCGTTGTGGTGTCAACCTGCATCCGCAGCAGGTCTTCGCCCTTAGGTTTCTCAGAAAAGCTGACGATCCGCCCAGAGCCATCAATCTTCATCAAACCAAAGCTAGAAGCCCGCTTTTCATCAATTGGCACCACCGAGAGGGTAATGTCCGCATTGGTTTCCCGGTGCCGCTGGACAAACTGGCGATAGTCCATTCGATAGAGATGGTCGCCCGACAAGATTAAATATTCGTCAATATCCCACTCTTCTAGCAGCCAGAGATACTTTCGCACCGCGTCTGCCGTTCCCTGAAACCAACTGGGGCTATCGGGAGTTTGCTGTGCTGCCAACACCTCTACGAAACCGTCTGAAAAGCCTGGAAAGGTGTAGGCACGAGTAATATGGCGATTGAGAGAAGCGGAATTAAACTGAGTTAGAACGTAAATTTTGAGAATTTCTGAATTGATGCAGTTGCTGACGGGGATATCGATCAGGCGATACTTTCCTGCTAAAGGTACGGCAGGTTTTGCCCGCTGTTTTGTCAACGGATACAAGCGGGTACCCGCGCCGCCACCCAGAATAATTGACAATACGTTTTTCACAATGACCTCTTAACTGCCTCTTAACTGCCATTCCATTCCCAAGTCCAGTGTCCAATTGTGAGTGGCAGTTTGCAAGGGGATCAAGGAAGAAAAAGGCTCATTCTTTAGATAGAGGCGGTTTTTTTGACAAAATTTTCCAGAGGATAGATCATTTGCTCTCGCAAGATCACTAAAGATTGTTGATTCTTCGCCTCCGGTAGCTAAGCTTTAGTCGCAAGGCTTCGTATCCCATAAGCGAACATGATTGAATCAAGATAAAAATTTTAGGTTGGGGGCTTGACCCTGCTAATGTCAAACCCGTCTGTAAAGCATCGGTATCGGTAGGGCGAAGCATTCGGTTACAATCCTTTGCCCCTGAAGCACAATTCTTTTGCCGAATGCTTCGTCCGTACATCGGATAGGGCTTCTTCACAAAATGGCTTCCGGGCTCAATCCACATTTCTGAGTCCGATCGCCTCATGAATGTGGGTTAAGCCATGTTCCTCTAGTTTTTGTACCAGCCCTTCCAAAATGCGGCGCACCATGGCTGGACCTTCATAAATCCAGCCTGTATAGACCTGCACCAGACTGGCTCCAGCAGTAATTTTTTCCCAGGCATCTTCTGCGGTAAAGACACCACCAACGCCAATAATGGGAAGCTTTCCCTGAGTTTGCTGGTAAACAAAGCGAATCACTTCGGTCGAACGCTGACGTAGGGGAGAACCGCTAATGCCGCCTGCTTCTTCAGTGACGGGCTTACCGGTTTTGCTAATAATTTGGGTTTTAAGCCCATCGCGGCGAATGGTCGTATTGGTGGCGATAATGCCCGCTAGTTGGTGTGCTTGCGCCAAGTTCAGGATGTCGGCGATCGCTTCCCATTCCAAATCGGGCGCAATTTTGATTAGAATTGGCTTGCGCTGGTCATTTTCTTGCTGTAGCACCTGCAAGATTGGTTCGAGTTGTTCTGTTGCTTGAAGCGATCGCAACCCTGGCGTATTAGGAGAAGACACATTCACGACAAAATAGTCTCCCCAGTCTTTCAGCAAACGAAAACTGCCCAGATAATCTGCGGCAGCCGACTCTAGCGGTGTTAATTTAGACTTACCTAAGTTAATGCCCAAAGGAATGTTGGGGCGATCGGCAACCAGCAAGGAACTAGAACCCTCATTTCCTTGCCCTTTTACCCTAGTGGCGATCGCCTGTTTATCGCCCATTGCCTCCAGCCTTACCGCCATTGCAGCTGCGCCCTGGTTATTAAATCCCATCCGATTGAGAGCCGCCCCATCTAGAGGCAGGCGAAACAACCGGGGGCGCGGGTTGCCAGGCTGCGGCTGCAGCGTTACCGTTCCCAACTCAGCAAAACCAAAACCAAAACCAGACCAAATGCCAGCTGCCAGACCATCTTTATCAAAGCCAGCCGCTAACCCGACCGGGTTTGTGACCTCCAGATCCCATAGCTTTTGCTTTAGGCAAGGATGTTCAAAGCAGTAGGCATTCTGAATTTGCTGATAGAGCCAGTGCGGAGGGTCATGATCGCGATTTTGGCTCAGCCAGCTAAATACTTTAATTGTTTGCTGATGCAGCCATTCTGGATCTGCCTTTAAGCCGGAGAATAGAAGAGGACGGATGCCCGTTTGATAAATGTCCAAATTGCCAATTTTGTCGCTAATTCGACTAAAGAATTCAGCTAAAGTTCAGGAGATGTCGAAATGTCTATCTGCCCAAACCAGATGCTCTAACTTCAGAATACCAGTCTATATCAGTCAACTTGACTACATTAGATTGTTCAAACTAGATCGTTCACAACATTTTGCCCAGCATCAAATTTAGGATAAAAACCATCAGTCAAAAATCTGAGCGTAAGGAACTGCGGGAACGATGCAGAAGCCTTGCTACGCCAGAAAGTTCAAAAAAAGTTTAAAAATTGGGGTGCTTTGATTCAAGCAGATCGGGTAAAGGAAAAAGGGCAACCGGGAAAGCAAAACCATACCTTCGACGGGACGCAGCCGAACCAGATGGCTGTAGCAGTTCTACATCATCTGTACTGCGTGTTGGCTTGGCTGCTTTTGGGTAAGATTTTTCCAATCACTTTTCTTTCACTATTCTCAATTTTCTCGATTCAAAGTTAACTTGCATTAGGGGCAGCCCGGACAGAACCGGAGTTAGGTGACATGGGCCAACAAAAAGAGCCATCTGCTTATGAGAGACAACTTGTCGCCTTGGGACGAGCGCTGCAAGTCTTGCGTGAGGAGGAAGATGCAGACGTTCTGATTGAAACGACTCTGACTTATCTCCAGGCTGAATTTGATTATGCGCTGATTTGGATCGGGCTATATGATCGCCTGGATCATCGTCTGCTGGGCAAAGGAGGCAAGACTCCCTTGGGCGATGTCGCTCTACTCAAACAGCGACTTGCCCTACAGCCCGGTGACTTGCTGGAGCAGGTTGTGATTCAGCAGCGGCTTCTGGGTGTGCCCGATTTAAGGGAAGAAGCACGGGCCGGAGAATGGCGCAAGGCAGCTCAAAAATTTAACATTCAAGGCACGATTATTTTTCCGATTCGCTACAAGGACCGATGCTTTGGGGTAGCGCTGTTAGGGTCACACCTGTGGGGCGTTTCTCCCCACTCTGAGGAAAAGGCAAGACTGTCGATGATGCTGGGCGGGCTGGGCGCAGCACTTTACCAAATTGATGCAGACTGGCAGCGACAACAGACGAAGCGGCCAGGGACTCCTCTCCTCACCCTGCTGTCACGGATGCGATCGCTCCCTGCCCTCGATCAGCGGCTAGAGGCAATCGTCACCGAGACACATCAGTTTATTGGCTGCGATCGCACTAACATTTACTGGTTTGAGCCCAACCAGCGCTTCTTTTGGCGCAGAATGGGCAGACAAAAAAGCACCCTGGGTACGCCAGACGTAAACCCACCTGCCGCTGAGATTACGGTGCAGGAAGCACCCAACTTTTACCAGGCACTTGCTGCCGACCAGATTGTTTCCATTGGCGAAGCTCACAGTTCCCTCAAAGCGGACACAACCGGGCGACTGATGCAGCAAATTCGGGCGCGATCGCTCCTGGCTGCACCGATTTTATTTCAAGACGAACTGCTCGGTTTCCTGGCATTAGAGGGCAACGGCGCTCGAATTTGGCTAGAGGAAGAAAAAAACTACGTGCGCGGAGCCGCCCAACTGGTTGCCCTGACCTCGCCGCTGGAAAACATGGAAGACACCGTTCAGCAGGTCAAAACAGACCAAACCCTGACTGCTGAAGTTGCCTATGCCATCTACAGCGATGAAGACTGGGTCTCGACCCTGAGAAAGTGCGCTAATCGCCTCTGTGAGCGGCTTCAGGCAGAACGATTCATCGTCCTGCTTTACGACGCAGACCAGGAAATTTTTGAAATTTGTTTTCAAAGTCAGCCCCAAAATCGCCGTCCTTTCTCTGCCCCCCTGGAAGCCCTGAATGAAGTAGACTGGCAGATGCTCCAGCGCAGCACCGAAGCCGTCGGGGTAGAAAATCTTGATGATGACCTGAAGCTGATGGCGTGGCGGGAGGTCTTGCTTGAACAGGGGGTGCAGTCCCTTCTGGTATGCAGTACGGCGATCGGTCGGCCGCTAGAAGGACTGTTGGTAATTGGGCATGAGTCAGCCCGTACCTGGAATCGAGCAGAACGAGAAATCATTCGAGTGGTAAGCCAGCAGATTGGCTTGATCCTGCGGCAGTGGCAGCTTCAGCGCCAGATCGAGCAACAGCAGAAAGTTCACCAGACGATCCAGTGGGGCTTGACCACGATGCAGCAAACCCAGCAGCTAGAGCAGTTGGAGCGATCGGCTGTACAGCATATTTCTCAGGTCTTACAGGTACCATTGGTAACGCTGGTGACATGGTCGCCAGGGCGAAAGTCTGCGAAAGTTGCAGCCATGTTTTCGAACAGTCAGCCGTTTTCGGTAGCAACCGGCATGGAGATTCCGGTTTACACCGATACGCTGATCCAGTGGGCACTGCAAACGGATGGGCTATTGCCACTGAGCATCAATGATATCGCCCCAGAAACTCGGCAGTGGCTAAACGGGGAAGGCATTGGACAAATTTTGGTGATCGCCATGCGGACCGCTCCAGAGCATGAGCCTGCCGGAATTGTACTAGTTGCCGATCGCCTGGAACGCTACTGGCCCGAGCGACAGCTTAATGCACTGGGAACGTTGGTCAGTCAACTAGCATGGTCACGCCGTTACCTGATTTTGACCGATGCCTTAACCGCCCAGCGCCAGGACTTGGAGCGATTGAACTGGTATAAGCATCGGCGGCTTGAAGAAGTGTCTCGATCACTCAGCGTTGGGCTGAGACGGCTAAACGAACTGAGCCACCAAAAAGATGCGCTTGCCAGTATGCGCTATCACCAAATTTTGCGGCAGTTGAGCAACACGCTCTCGACCATGTCCCCACTGCTGAAGAACGAGCAGTGGCAGTTGCATAGCGAGCAGGAGACGATTCCTTTAGCCAGTCTGCTGAAGCGATCGCTAGAGCGGGTCGAGACTTTGATGAAGCAGCGCCAAATTTGGTCTCAGGTACATAACGAAGGAACCGTCACTATCGGTGGCGATATCTGCAAAATTGAGTTTGTGCTATGTGAGTTGCTCACCGTTGCCTGTCGGCGATCACCCATCAGCGGTCGAATTGACATCTGGTGCCGTACCCTTGACCCACACTGGCTAGAACTATCCATCACCGACAATGGCGTGATCGAGCCGCGTTTATTAGAGGAACTGCACACAGGGCGATCGCAAGACCTACTAGCCCCCTCCACCCTCGACCAACCCCCCGGCTTGCACCTATTCATCTGCCAATCCCTCATGCAGCAAATTGGCGGCGAATTTAACCTCTACAAGCTGGAGGACAGCCGCATCCTCAGCCGTCTAATCATTCCAATTTCCGCCGACAGCAGCAGTGCCAACACGGTCATCGTCCCAAAGACTAGCATCCAGGATGAGTGGTGAAGAGAGGGGTAGGGGTTGGGGGGCTAGGGACGAGCAGAGCGCTGAGAGAGTAAGGAATCATGGAACTGGCAGCAGTCCCTCATCCTTCGTCCTTTTTCCCTACGTCTCCGCTCTAATCTTCACTGCTTCTAAGACAGTCCCTACCTCCGCTTCATCAAGAATTCACTCTGCTGAGGCATTATTGTGATTATGCTGAGATCACGCAGCGAAAGCGGCTAAATTCTACGTGGTTTCCTTGAAACCGGTATAGATTCTTGTATTTCTACTGAACCAAGCAACAAAAGCGACTGCCAGCATGATTAGCCCCTTTGATGAGTTGAACCCCTTGCGCCGCGAGACTTTCAAGTCATCAAGCTAATCGCACAGCGATGGCATCAGCTGATCCAGGTTGTCAGACAGACTTAGACGGAATCCTTCCGACTTACAGGCTTTCCTGGAAGTCTTCGCTTGGAAAAAAACTTAAGCAAATTTAGGTTTTCTCAATAGTCTGACTAAGTTTTGCCTGGCAAGCTGCAACTTTCCTTGGTTTAAGTTGTCAAATTCCACATAAAGCAATCGTCAACTCAGGGTGCACAGTTGGAATGCCATTTGAATAAGGTTGAGGTCTTTTGGTTGACAACAGCCATTCTTTCTTTCTAGAGCAACTTCATCACGAAGCAAGAGGTTTGAAGTGTAAAGACTCCGGTTAGCAGTCTTCCGCTTCATTATTCCTTAAAACTTCTTGAGCTAGATGTTGTCATAGATCTGCTGTTGATTTTTGAGAAGGCTTACAGCACAGCCATGCCTTAAATCACAGCAGGCTTAGAAAGAGAGTCCTTAACCTGGTGGCAAGACGATCACTTCCACAACGATTTGAATCAACCGGGGAGACGGTTAAACGATGGGAATGGGAAGCGACCTGGGGCACGATTTGGTTAAAAAGGCTTGGGAATTGCTCGAAGACTCGATCATCTATTATGGCGATCGCCCAGTTGGTACGGTGGCTGCACGCGATCGCGAAGTCGAAGCCTTAAACTACGACCAATGTTTTGTGCGAGATTTTGTCTCGTCCGCTCTCCTCTTTTTGATCAGCGGCAGAGCAGAAATTGTGCGTAACTTTCTGATTGAAACTCTGGCGTTGCAAAGTCACGACAAGCAGATGGACTGCTTTAATGCAGGACAAGGACTCATGCCTGCCAGCTTTAAAGTCGAATCTTGGAACGGGCATCAGCACATTGCCGCTGACTTTGGCGAACATGCGATCGGCAGAGTCACTCCCGTTGATTCTTGTTTGTGGTGGATGATTTTGCTTAGAGCATACGTCAAAGCCACTGGGGACATTGACCTGGCCCACCAACCCGAATTTCAGCGCGGCATCGTACTCATTCTCAAACTTTGCCTTGCCGATCGCTTTGATATGTATCCCACGCTTCTGGTTGCAGATGGGGCGTTTATGATCGATCGCCGCATGGGAGTCTACGGACATCCGCTGGAAATTCAAGCGCTCTTCTACGCTGCCCTGCGTGCTGCACGAGAACTGCTGCTTCCGGGTCGGCGCGGCGACATTTATATTCAGGTGATTAACCAGCGCCTCAGCGTTCTCAACTACCACATTCGTGAGTATTACTGGCTTGACCTGAAGCGGCTCAACAATATCTATCGCTATAAAGGCGAAGAATTCGGCATCGCCGCTGTCAACAAATTCAACATTTACCCCGACTCCATTCCCTACTGGCTCACCGAATGGATGCCTGAGCGAGGCGGCTATTTGGCAGGCAACCTTGGCCCTGCCCAAATGGATTTCCGCTTTTTCTCACTGGGCAACCTGATGGCGATCATCTGCTCTCTCGCCAGCGTCGAAGAATGCCAATCTATCATTGATCTGATCGAGCAGCGCTGGCACGACTTGATTGGCTACATGCCCATGAAAATCTGCTTTCCTGCTGTCGAAGGCTTGGAATGGAAAATTCTTACAGGCTGCGATCCCAAGAACGTACCCTGGTCGTATCACAACGGCGGCAACTGGCCTGTCTTACTTTGGACGCTGGTAGCCGCTGCCCAAAAAACTGGACGGACAGAACTTGGCTGGAAGGCGATCGAGATTGCCGAAAGACGACTAGCCGAAGACGAATGGCCAGAATACTATGACGGTCGCAATGGTCGCTTAGTCGGAAAGGCTTCTCGAAAGTATCAAACCTGGACAGTTGCCGGATACCTTTTAGCCAAAGAGCTAATGGCAAACCCTGATCACATGAAGCTGATCAGTTTCGATGAAGATCCTGAAATGCAAGAGCTACTTGGCATTCTTTCAGAATATCGGTGTGGATAGGGACCTGGTTGACTGACAATCTCCTGATGTAGTAGCGCGGCAAGCCTAAAGGGTTGGGTTCCGCTCTGCTCCACCCAACTTATGGTTCTACTGGTTGTAGTTAGGTAACGTGAGTTCGGGATAAGAAATCGTCAGAACCCCTGATTTTTCGTACCTCATTTCGTTGCAGTGAATCAAGCTATTGTCAGCAAGGTCCACAGATGCAATTTTTCTCAATAAACAACCTTATTGAGAAGAGCCTACAGCAATACCCTTTGCCTAAAGCCTTTTATACCAAACCTTGCAGCGTTTAGCTTAACCCGAACTCACGTTAGGTAGGTTGGGTGAAGCGCAGCGAAACCCAACGTTCTAAGCTTGACGCGCTACTACGACATACCCATAGTTCTGGGAGTTCGTCAGTCACAGGGATAGCGAAGACTCCTATTAAGGGCGTAGCGGGGCAAGGACTCTGGGACTACTCCAGGGCTATCTGCCGAATGCTACGCCTCTCACAGATTTTGCTCGCTACCAAATTTCTTACAAAACTCGTTCCCAGAGTTTACCTTGGGAACAAGTTTTGTCGTCCCGCAAACGCTAAATGATTACAATACAAAGCAAACCCACGGTGCAGGTGTTGCGATGACTTCTGCGTTCACAGATCCCGTCAAATTTGAGCCGCCGCCCGACCACACCCAGCTTCCTGAGTCGGACGGTACGTTTGTAAAAAACTTTCAGGAGCATCCCCAGAGCATTTTGCTGACGGCATCGATTTGGTCCACCCTGGAACGCCTGCACCCCGAGGCCCAATTCTGTATTGGTCAGGACTCTGGCATTTACTGGCGGATCACTGAGCCACCCGAACGCGGCGCAGAAGCACCCGACTGGTTCTATGTACCCAACGTGCCACCAACCCTGAATGGAGAAGTTCGTCGCTCCTATGTGCTGTGGCAAGAACACATTGCCCCTCTAATCGTGCTGGAATTTGTCTCGGGTAACGGCTCTGAAGAGCGAGACAAAACGCCCTGGAAGGGCAAATTTTGGATTTATGAACAAGTTATTCGCCCAGCATTTTACGGCATTTACGAAGTGAAGCAAGCCAGCGTTGAGGTGTATCACTTCATTGAAAATCACTATGAGCTATTGCCTGCAAATGAGCGAGGACACTATGCCTTGCCGCAAATGGGTGTAGAACTGGGCATTTGGCAAGGGCAATATAGAAATCTAGATCTACCCTGGTTGCGCTGGTGGGATGACCAAGGAAACCTGCTGTTGACCGGGGAAGAACGGACTGAACAAGAGCATTTGCGAGCTGAACAAGAGCATTTGCGAGCTGAACAAGAGCATTTACGAGCTGAACAAGAAAGCCAACGGGCTGAGCATTTGGCGGCTCAGTTAAGAGCTTTGGGTATAGAGCCAGAAGTTTGAATCAAAAGGAGAATTGGGCGGCAATACCCCTCTAAGCAGGCGTGAACACCGATCCTAGCGATCGCCCCTTACTTCCTACAATTAATTCATACGCTAGTGAGAATGATCTGGAGTTTTGAATTTTGAGTTATGAATTTTGAATTGCTTCTAAAACTCAAAACTCACTACTCAATTCCGCTCTTATAGTTCCTGACTCCCGAACGCCTATGCAACCTACTAACCCGAATCAATTTACAGAAAAAGCATGGGAGGCGATCGCCCGCACTCCCGACCTGGTCAAGCAGGCGCAGCAGCAGCAGATTGAGACGGAGCATCTGATGCGATCGCTGCTCGAAAAAGAAGGACTCGCTACCAGCATCTTCAACAAAGCTGGGGTGAACGTTGAGCGGCTGCGTGACTATACTGAAGAATTCGTTAACAGCAAGCCCAAAGTGTCGGGGAGCGGCACCTCAGTGTATTTGGGGCGATCGCTTGATACCCTGCTCGATCGGGCTGACGAAATCCGCAAAAACTTTGGCGACGAATACATTTCCATTGAGCATCTCTTGCTAGCCTATGCCAGAGACGACCGCTTTGGAAAGGCTCTGTTCCAAGAGTTTAAGCTAGACGAAGCGAAACTAAAGACCATCATCCAGCAGATCCGGGGGAACCAGAAAGTGACCGACCAAAATCCAGAAGGCAAATACGACGCGCTGGAGAAATATGGGCGGGATCTCACCGAATATGCCCGTCAAGGTAAACTCGACCCCGTGATTGGTCGAGACGATGAAATTCGCCGCACCATTCAAATTCTCTCTCGCCGCACCAAAAATAACCCAGTGCTGATTGGTGAACCCGGTGTGGGTAAAACTGCCATTGCTGAAGGTCTGGCTCAGCGGATTGTCAAAGGCGATGTGCCGGAATCCTTGCGCGATCGCAAACTGATCGCTCTTGACATGGGAGCACTGATTGCCGGAGCCAAATATCGGGGCGAATTTGAAGAGCGTCTGAAAGCCGTTCTCAAGGAAGTCACCGACTCTCGCGGTCAGATCATCATGTTTATTGATGAAATTCACACCGTCGTCGGCGCAGGTGCAACTCAGGGCGCAATGGATGCCGGAAACCTGCTCAAGCCAATGTTGGCACGGGGCGAACTGCGCTGTATCGGTGCAACCACCCTGGATGAGTACCGCAAGTACATTGAAAAGGATGCTGCCTTGGAGCGCCGTTTCCAGCAGGTTTACATTGACCAGCCGACGATTGAAGATACTGTCTCAATTTTGCGCGGGCTGAAAGACCGCTACGAAACGCACCATAACGTCAAAATTTCTGACAGTGCATTGATTGCGGCGGCGACGCTTTCCACCCGGTACATCAGCGATCGCTTCCTACCTGACAAAGCGATTGACCTGGTGGACGAAGCCGCCGCCAAGCTAAAAATGGAAAGCACCTCTAAGCCTGATGAACTGGACGAGGTCGATCGCAAAATTTTGCAGCTCGAAATGGAAAAGCTATCGCTGCGAAAGGAAGTTGACCCCGCCTCCAGAGAACGGGTAGATAGGCTCGATCGCGAACTGGCTGACCTGAAAGAAGAGCAAAGCGCCCTTAATGCCCAGTGGCAGGCAGAAAAAGAAGTCCTGGAACAGCGCAAATCTTTGAAAGAGGAAATCGACCACATTGTTAACGTCGAAATTCCCCAAGCAGAGCGCGACTATGACCTGAACCGAGCCGCAGAACTGCGCTACGGCAAACTCACCGACCTCCAGCGCAAGCTCGAGGAAACGGAAGAAAAACTGGAGTTGACCCAAAAGACCGGGCGATCGCTGCTCCGTGAAGAAGTCACCGAAGCCGACATTGCCGAAATCATTTCCAAGTGGACAGGCATTCCTGTTAGCAAGCTGGTCGAATCCGAGATGCAAAAACTTCTGCAACTGGAAGACGAACTGCACCGTCGGGTAATTGGTCAGGAAGAAGCCGTCACTGCCGTAGCTGACTCAATCCAGCGTTCTCGTGCCGGACTAGCTGACCCTAACCGTCCCACTGCTAGCTTCATCTTCCTCGGTCCCACCGGAGTCGGCAAGACAGAATTGGCTAAAGCCCTTGCTGCCTATCTGTTTGACACCGAAGAGGCAATGGTGCGAATCGACATGTCCGAGTACATGGAGAAACACGCCGTCTCTCGCCTAATCGGTGCGCCTCCTGGATACGTGGGCTACGAAGAAGGCGGACAGTTGACCGAAGCAATTCGTCGTCGCCCCTACGCCGTGATTTTGTTTGACGAAATTGAGAAGGCACACCCCGACGTGTTTAACGTCATGCTGCAAATTCTTGATGACGGCCGCGTCACTGACTCACAAGGCCGCACAGTGGACTTCAAAAACACCGTGATCATCATGACTAGCAATATTGGCTCTCAATACATTCTTGATGTGGCAGCCGATGATGCCCGTTATGAAGAGATGCGATCGCGCGTCATGGAAGCGATGCGAACCAGCTTCCGTCCCGAATTCCTCAACCGGATTGATGAAATCATCATCTTCCACAGCTTGAAGAAGTCGGAACTGCGCGAAATCGTCAAGCTCCAGGTACAGCGGTTGGCGAAACGGTTGAGCGATCGTAAAATGTCCCTGCGTCTCTCCGAATCTGCCCTCGACTTCCTCGCCGAAGTTGGCTACGACCCCGTATTTGGTGCCCGTCCGCTGAAGCGAGCCATCCAACGCGAACTCGAAACCCAGATCGCTAAACACATCCTGCGCGGCGAATTTATTGACAACGACACCATCTTCGTAGATGTCGAAAACGAGCGGCTGGCCTTCAAACGCCTGCCTGCTGAACTGGTGACGATGTAATTATCTACGCCAAAATTTTCAACAGTGTTAGAGGGTGGTTAATGACCACCCTTTTTTAGTCCCCAAAAACTGAACTGGAGTACCTTAAAATCTGTGCATTCTTTTGCACAAATGGCTCAAAGCGTTTGCCTCTCTCATAGGATTAAAGACATGAGGGAAGCAAACTTTAACGCCATTTTTGAAGAGCTAACGCCTCGACAGCGCAAAGTCCTGCAAGGTTTTCTGGCAGGAGAGACGGACGAGGCGATCGCCACCACACTCTGTGTAGAACCTTCAACCGTTCGCCGTCATCTTGCCAATATTCATAAGGAATTTGGCTTGAGCAACCTGGAAGGAGAACACTATTCTCGTCGAGATGAGTTAATTGAACTGTTTACTCGCTATAGAACCCATTTGATATCCTTCGGGAGTTGAATTAAGGTGATGAGAAGAGTTTAGTCGAGTTAACTATACCCTATCTCATTAGGACTTGGACGGACTGCTACAACGGGGCTGTAGCTAGTTGCGACCTTATTTTGCTCATAGTAATGGCACTTCTGGTGCTAACAGTGAGGAAGTCCGTCAGATGTGTACCTTCAATGATTCAAATGGGTAAGGGTTTTGAGTAAGTGTAATTTGTCCTCAGGCTTTCTATGATTAATTTGTGACTTTAGAAGCGAGAAAGTTTGAATAGGCTTACATCGTGGTCAGTTTTACCTGCGATCGCCAACTCCATCAAAATCTTGCCCACTAATGTACTGAACTTAAACCCATGCCCTGAAAAGCCTGCACTAATGACGATTTGAGGATAGTTAGGATGGCGATCGATTACAAAATGTTTGTCTGGAGTCACAGTGTAAAGACAGCGACGGGTAGAAACCAGTTTGCCATTGGCACCAGGAATGTAGCGACGGGGAAATTCTCGTAAGCGTTCAATCCATTCCAGGTCGGGCGTGTAATCTACTTCACTCGGATCGCTAACAGTCTTCCAACCGTAAAACGGAGTAATTTTTACGCCAGAGCCTTGATAAGTAGGAATGCCGTAAGGAGTCTCACCATAGTCTGCGTTCAGGTGAGCGATAAATACCGGAAAGCGTCCTGGCTGATAGTCTGTCGGGTTATCGGGTTCAAAAAAGACGAGTTGGCAGGGCATTACTTTGAGCGGTAGATCGATTCCCTGTTCTGCCAATATTCTTTTTGCCCAACTGCCTGCTGTGATGATCAGGCGATCGCCCCCATAACTTCCCCTAGCGGTTTGCACCTCGACGCGATCGCCCTTCACCCCAATCCGACTAACCGGAGTTTGATCTAGCACCGTTGCGCCACTTGCCTGAGCCAAGCGAATATGGGTCAACACGCAGCGGGAAGCAGCCAAAAAGCCTGTGTATTCCTGGTAAATCACCTCCATTCCCTCGTCAAACCGAAACTGGGGGAAAAGCTTTTGGGCTTCGCGGGTAGAGAGGCGATCGTGCGGTAGATTAGTTTGCTTCAGGCTGGCTTTCAAGTTTTGCATCGTTGGTTCTGAGGGCAAGCCAAAATCAATTCCTCCCGTTTTGAAATAGAGCTGTTCTCCGGCTGCTTCTTGCAGCGCAAACCAGAGCGGATAGGCATCGCGCATCAGGTTCACATAAATTGGATTGTCGTAGGAATAGCGAATGACCCGTGACAGTCCATGAGAACTGCCCTTCTGATGATCCAGTTCAAACTGGTCTAACAGCAAAACGCGCTGTCTAGCCTGAGTTAAGTAATAGGCTGCGGCACTACCCATCGCGCCTGCACCCAGCACGATCGCATCAAATTCGTTAACGTTTGCAGACATAAGGCTATTAAGTCAGGAAACGGTGACTCGATCAGTGGACTGGTTTATCTACAATACAGGCACAATGTGTAGAACTCTTTTAGTGTTCTCAAAAAGATGGAGTCCAGCGTTTAACAGCTTATGGTTACTCTTCCTGCAACTGTCAACGTTAATCTATATGTGCATCGCCAAAAGCCACTGTGGAATGCGATCGCCATTCTCTACAGCTTGTTGAGCTATATCGGTGGAATCTCTCTGCTGCTGTTGCCTAGCGGTTGGACTAATGCCGCCGGGGTCGTGCTGTTGACTCACGGCTTAGTCTTCTCAGCTTACCTGTCACACGAATTCATGCACAGTACCATTTTTGGGAATCGGCGCTGGAATGCCATCTTTGGCACCCTAGTGCTGTGGATTACGGGTGGCTGCTACGGGCGCTTTGACAAGCTAGCAAAACGTCACATCGCTCATCACATTGATCGGGTGGATTTTTCTGCGTTCGACCTGGCTGAAACGCTGGAACAAATGCCGAAGCTGTTGCGGCAAACCATCCTCGCATTGGAATGGCTTTACGTTCCAGTGATCTCATTCTGGTTGCAATGGCGCTCTATTTTCAACACATTTCAAGATCCTGAACGTCAGGATGAGCGGTTACGTGTGGCTGCGCTACTACTGATTCGTGGCAGTTTGTTTACACTATTGGCAATTGTTTCACCGAAAGCACTGTTACTTTACTTCTTGTCTTACATTGGCATGATTACAGTGTTGCGGTGGATGGATGCATTTCAGCATACCTATGAGGTTTTTCCACCCGGAACGCCTCTACCAGAGCGCGATTGCGCCCATGAACAGGCAAACACTTTCTCGACACTACTTTCTCAACGCTATCCCTGGCTGAACTTGCTGTTGCTTAACTTTGGTTATCACAATGCTCACCATGAACTGATGAAATGTCCCTGGCATTCATTGCCTGAACTGGATGCAGAACTATTCAGTGGTGAAGAAGTTCACTACGTTTCCCTAGCTCAACTATTGGACAACTATCATCGTTTCCGAGTGACCCGTATCTTTTCAGGGCAAGGACAGGCGGTAGACCATCAAGGAAGCCCTACACCAGATACTTTCTACGGTGCAGTTGGCGTTTCGTTTTTAGTTTATTGATGGATGTGAGTAAAACAATGTGCAACCTGGCACTTACTTGAGTTTTGTCGGGTCCCGCTTTGCTTCAAATCAACAACGCCGATGGTAATTCTGTAAGTGAATAGATTATGCAGAGGGATACGAGATTTCGTGTCCCTTCTTTATTATCCCAATTTTCAGCAATACACATCACCCGCTTAGGGGCTTGGCATTGTCCTGCATTATGCATAACGTTGATAACGGGTTCAATTCAACGTTGCACTAACACATAACCCTAGAATATTTCTACAAATGGAGCCTTTATGCCTCAAAAGATTGCAGTCGCGGTAATTCACGGCATTGGAGAAGCAAATCCTGAATTTGCTCAAAAAGATAGCCCCAAATTTACTAGTGGATTTGCAAAAAAGCTAAAGTCAGAGCTTGCCGAAGTGTTAGATGAGGAAGTTGACACGATTGACGTAAAACTGGTGATCGAGCCAATCTACTGGGCTGAGGTAGTGCAAACAATTCAAGATGAATTGTGCGATCGCCTCCAGATTGAAGGCAAGCTCAAAAAATTCTTCCGACTCGGTGAGTTTATTTTTCACTCCCTATCCGACAGCGTTGCCTATCAAGTGACTTCTTCCTCCGCAGCCTCTGACCGCCACATCTACGACGGCATTCACCAGTGTTTTGCCGATACTTTAAAGAAACTAGCTACCAGTGCTGGTGATAAAGCACCACTGTGCATTGTGGCTCACAGCTTGGGTTCTACAATCGCCAGCAACTACATTTGGGATTTGCAAAATAACCAGGCACAGATATCCATAGGCAACACGCCTTTAGAGAAAGGTGAAACCTTATCCCTGTTTTACACCTTTGGTAGTCAAATTGCCTTCTGGTCATTGCGCCACAAAGACTTTGGCACCCCAATTACTGTTCCTTCACCTAAACTTTCACAGCATTACCCCAACCTCAGAGGGGAATGGGTCAACTTTTACGATGAAGATGACTTATTAGGTTATCCAATTCAAAACATTAATGAGAAATACAAGCGGGTCGTGAAGGATAAAAAAGTGAATGCGGGCGGGATGTTGCAAAATTGGAATCCCACATCTCACAATGAATATTGGACTGATGGTGAAGTCATCAAACCGATTGCCAAAACGTTAGCCGATACGTGGCGATTGCTCAATCCCTGAGCTTCTACACATCCATTGTTCCTGGCAGCATAACGTAAAAAGTACTACCCACGCTCAACTGGCTTTCCACCCAAATTTTGCCGTCATGCTGTTCTACAATCGCACTACAAATCGGTAGACCCAGTCCCGTTCCTCCCTTTTGACGAGCATCAGACACATCAACCTGCTGAAATCGCTCAAAGATTAGATCGAGTTTGTCGGCCGGAATGCCGCGTCCCTGGTCTTTGATGCGAATCAGGAGGGTGGGGGTTGGCGATTGGGGGTTGGGGGTTGAGGGTTGGAGGGGAACAGGTGGGGATTGAATTGCAGTTGTGGGCTGATGTGTTGTTGCACATTGGTTTTGGATTTCGGCGATGAGCCAAACGGTGCTGCCTTTGGGGGAGAATTTGATGGCATTGCTGAGCAGGTTAGTAAAGACTTGCAGCAGGCGATCGCTATCTCCCATAAACCGAACCGATACCGCAGAAACTAAAAGCGTCACTCCAGCAGTGTCAGCCATTGTCTGCATTGTTTCGGCAGCTTGATGGATCAGGTCAGCTAAGTCACAAGGTTGCTTGGACAGAGTAATCTTGCCAGATTCGATGCGCTCCAGGTCAAGAATGTCATTAATCAGGCGAATCAAGCGATCGGTGTTGTTGATCGCAATTTCTAACATGCGCTGCCCTTTGTCGCTCAAGCTGCCCAGTTTACCCGTTCCCAATAACCCCAGTGAGCCGCGAATTGAGGTAATCGGGGTACGCAGTTCATGACTGACGACAGAGACAAATTCATCCTTCATCCGGGCGATCGCCTGCCGCTCAGTGATGTCATTCAACACCAGCAGCAAGCCATCTAGAGGTGATGTGGGTTGTGTGGGAGCTGCCGCATAGACCAGCGGTTCTAGCTTAATTTCTAACCAGCTTTCTCCTCGTTCTAGCTGCCTGGATTGAGCAAAGCCAGACATTTTTAGGCTATGCAGGTCAACCTGCCATTCTGCCTCGCTCAGCCAATGGGGAATCAAGTGAGAATGCAGGCGATCGCCCACTTGCACTCCTAGCCACTTTGCTGCTAAAGGATTGCAAAACCAGATTTGCCCGTCCAGGTCTGCCGCTAAAAGCCCAATAGGTAAACTACGAGCAATCGCCGCCTGAGCCGACTGAGAGCGTCCAAACTGCTCTGCCAATCCTGCTAATTGAGTGACTCGATGCAAAGCAGCAGGACTCTCAGGTAAATCCGAAATCGGCAACGTGTCTTTGCGAGAAACTACTACATCCTGATAGTGACTTTGCCAGAGATGTTCAATTTCTTGCTGGAGTAAGCGATTCAGTTGGAGGCGATCGCCCACCGCCACCACCACTACCGTTCCAGTAAAAAGACCAATTGGTGAAGCGATCGGCAACCAGTAGTTTGCTCGAAACATCAGCAAGCCAAAGATTGCCCAAATCAGACATAGCGCCACCCATGCAGCTGCCTGTAGCTCGGTTCGCCAGTGACTCAAACACCAGCTTAAAACTGGACCCGCAACGAGCAACCCAAACAGCACCCACCGCTGAGCAAATACATGGAGGAAATTTCCTTGTAGCAGATTGTTGATTGCCGTTGCCTGAAGGTAAACCCCACTCGTAGGCAAATCCTGATCAAATGGTGTCACTAAAGGATCTAAGCCCGTTGCGGTGACTCCAACCAAAACAATTTTGTCTTGAAACGCCTGTAGTGGCACTTTGCCTTGAATTACATCTACAAATGCATAGTGAGGAGCTTGCTCAACTCGACTCAGCCAATTTATTCGGAGTGGTTGGTTTAAGTCCGGCAGATTAATCGGCTCCTGAATCAGGCTGTAAACCTGAAGCACTGAAACCGATAAAGCAGGCTTCTGCTGAATTTGCAGATTGATAGCATGAGTCAAGCCATCCGGGCTACTGTGCTTGAGAATGTGCCCCGTGGCGATCGCCCCCGCCTCCAGATCAGGCGTAGGGGATAGCGGTAAACCGAGCCCATCCCAGGCTTCTGCCAACACAACTAGACCATGACGCTCCATTGCCGCCTTAAGCTGCAAGTCGTTTGGACTTGGCTCTGACCAAATCAGGTCAAACGCCACAATGTTGGGCTGCGCCTCCGATAATCGATCTAAAAGTTGGACATAGCGCTGTCGCGAAAATGGAAAACGCCCTAGTTGCCGCAGACTCGCATCATCAATTTCAATCACAACCACCTGGTCATTCCAGGGCAGCGCCCCTCGCAGCCGAAACAACGCCACATAGGCGGCTTGCTCCAGCGGTTGCCAGCCTCCCCACATTGCCAAAAACACGACTGCCAATGAGGAGATTCCGCCTGGTAATAGTCGCCACCCCATCCGCCGAAGTCGCCTCATACCTGCCCAGATTAAGCTCGAATTACTAAACCTTGACGCAGTAGTGCTTCTGCCATCGTTCGATCAAGCGGCTTAGAAAAGAAAAAGCCCTGCACATATTCACAGCGCAATGCCTTAAGTTGCGCTAGTTGCGATGCCGTTTCGACCCCTTCAGCAATAACATCCATGCCCAGATTCCAGGCTAATTTGACGATAGCTCTAACGATTTCTAGCTGCTCCCCTTCAGAATCAATCCGGGTAATGAAAGAACGGTCAATCTTCAGCTTATCAATCGGTAGACGATGCAAATACGCTAGAGAAGAATATCCCGTGCCAAAGTCGTCTACGTAAAGCTGTACCCCAAGCGCCTTGAGCTGTTCCAGTACGGCAGTCGCAGTTTCAAGACTGTGCATAATCGCACTTTCTGTAATTTCGATTTTCAGACTTTGTGAGTCTAGCCCCGTCTCCTGGAGAATTTGCTGCACCTGCTCAGGTAAGTCTGATTTTGAAAACTGCTGGGCAGAGAGGTTGACGCTGATAGTCAAGGGTGGCTGACTCGGAAACTGCTGCTGCCACTGGTGCAGTTGGGAGCAAGCCTGATGGAGAACCCACTGGCTAATCAAGCTCACTAGCCCCATTTCTTCTGCCAATGGAATGAATTTTGTTGGAGTTACCAGCCCTCGCTGTGGATGTCGCCACCGAATCAGCGCTTCAAAGCCGCTGATCTTACCGGTTGCGACCGCTACAATCGGCTGATAGTAAAGCTGAAATTCTTGGCGCGCTAGGGCTAACCGCAGGTCAGTTTCTAGCCGCAGTCGAGAGGATGCTTTGACTCGTAGCTCAGCATCAAAGAGTTCATAACGAGCTTTGCCTAGCGCCTTTGCCTGATACACAGCGGAGTAGGCGTTGTGTAGCAAATTTTCAGACTGATCATGCTTTGTGCCTGTCGCGATGCCAATGCTCACTGAGAGGAATACGTCTTGACCATTGAAATTAAAGGGTGAGGCAAAGGCTTGCTGAATTTTTTCGGCAACGGCGATCGCCTCATTCGTATCCTCAATCTGTTCTAGAAAAATGCCAAACTCATCTTCACGCAGGTGAGTAATCGCCTGCACTAGAGGTAAATTTAGAATCAGTCGTTGAGCGATCGCCCGCAGCAATTGATCGCCGACTTCCCGTCCTAAGCTGTCATTGATTACATTGAAGCGATCGACATCAACTAGCAAAATTGCCAGCGTTTGATCAGCTTGGGCAATGGCGATCGCCTGCCTCAACTGCCGCATGAACACCATTGGCGTGGGTAAAGCAGTTAACTCGTCATTACAGAGTTTTTGCTGCCAACTTAATGCTGCTAACTGATGCAGCAAAGGTTCTGATCCTGACAGTTGATGAAAAGCAGTAAATTCACCGTCTGTTTCCACATCAGACTCCAGCACATCAACCAAACGCATCAAGCGCTCTGTATTGCTAAACGCAATCTCCAACATTCGTTGCCCTTTTTCTGGCAAAGTGCCGAGCATTCCGGTCAACAGCAAACCCAGTGCCGCCCGAATCGAGGTCAGGGGTGTTCTTAGCTCATAGCTGACGGCTGAAGCAATGTCATCTAGCTCTGAATCCAGCTCTGGCGAAAAGCCACGCACTTCTTCAGAAAATTGAGAGTTTGACTCAACGTTTGGCTCAACCATTTCTAGAGACTCCATCCCAGCACTGCGGCAACCTGACCAGCCAACGCAACGGGGTCAAAAGGTTTAGACAATACAGCCGTCACTCCCAAATCGGCAAATCGGCGCTGATCAGCCGCCTGCACCTTGGCAGTAAGTAGCACAACCGGAATCTGGTGCGTTGCAGGCATGGACTGGAGCTTTTGAAACGTAGTCGGGCCATCCATGTCAGGTAGCATGACATCTAGCAAGATCGCATCAGGCTGCTCCGCTTCAGCTAGAGCCAGTCCTTCACTGCTAGAACTAGCAGTAATCACCTCCCATCCTCCCATCATCTCAAGACTCGCTTGAGCAACTTCCCGAATATCATCCTCGTCATCGATAATTAGAACTCGCTTAGTTGCCACCAGCTATACCTCCGCTAACTAAATTAAACCGCTCACCACCTGCCGTCGCTCGATTGAGTAGTCGCATGATTAGCGCTTCTAACGCTTCTGGAACAGCCCGGCTTTTGGTAATGAATTCTGTTTGACCCAGGTGACTCAGGTGTAGACGC
Organism: Oculatella sp. FACHB-28; assembly: GCF_014696015.1. Lineage (NCBI taxonomy): Bacteria > Bacillati > Cyanobacteriota > Cyanophyceae > Oculatellales > Oculatellaceae > Oculatella > Oculatella sp. FACHB-28. Next base: position 51,578 of record NZ_JACJPJ010000041.1, read on the forward strand.
GATCGCTCCACATCTCCTAATTCTTGGGCAGTGTAGATTATCAATGGCATTTGGCAGAAGTGTTCTTGCTGGCGCAACCACTCTACAACGGCAAATCCACTTCCCTTTGATAAAGTCAGGTCTAACACGAGCAAGTCAGGAATGAAATGCTGGCACAGTTCAATGGCGGCTTGCTGAGTTTGAGCATATGCAGTTTGAACCTGATGGCAACCAAGCATCGCAGCCAAAACTCGCGTTAAGTCTAGGTCATCTTCTACAATTAGCACTCGCCCAACCTGTCCTTGCTGCATCGCGAATTGCTTCAGCATTTGAAACAGAGAAGCATAATCAGCCGATTGATAGACCCAACCCATTGTGCCCAATAGTTCAAACTCAACTCGTGAAGAGGGGGTACTGAAAATGATTAGGGGAATATCTGGAATGCTATTGCGCTGTTTTAGCAGCGTCAGCAGTTCCCAGTCATCCGTCTTAGGATTATCTAAGTCCAGCAAAATCGCCGTTGGCTGCAAGGCTGCTGCTCTGGCGATCGCCTCTTTCACCGACTTAACGACAACCACCTGATAATTCTGTTGCTCCAGCAAACCTTGCAGCGTCTCAAAATGAGTTGACGCATCGTGGCACATCACAATGGATTGCTTGTTGCCAACAATCAACCCTTTCAACCCATTGGACTCAGCTAGGGGCAACGTCAGATAAAAGCAACTCCCTTCACCCAACCCACTTTCTACCCAAATTTTGCCGCCGTGTTGCCTGACGATATTGCGGCAAATCGCCAACCCTAGCCCTGTTCCGCCTTTTTGCCGTGAATCAGAAGCATCAACCTGCTGAAACCGCTCAAAGATAGACTCTAGCTTTTCTGGAGGAATGCCACGCCCCTGATCTTTGACCGAAATCAGAAGCATAGGAGGTTTGGCACTACTGTCTTTTGATCCCGGTGGAACGTAAGTTTCTGCGGTCAGCCAGACAGTGCTACCCGCAGCCGAAAACTTAATCGCGTTGCTAATTAGATTGGTAAAAACCTGAATCAATCGATCAGGGTCAACATTGATGCTGACCGAAATGCTGGAGCAGCAGAGAGTCACGCCTGCCCTTTCAGACATGGGCTGCATCATTTCAGCTACCTGTCGCAGCAAATCAGCCGCATTACAAGACTGCTGATGCAGGGTGAATTTATCAGATTCTAGACGCTCCAGGTCAAGGATGTCGTTAATTAGGCGAATCAGGCGATCGCTATTGTTGACAGCAATCTCTAACATGCGATGCCCTTTTTCAGTTAGGGTGCCCATTTTGCCAGTCAGCAACAACCCCAGAGACCCTCGCAAAGAAGTCAGCGGTGTGCGGAGTTCATGACTGACCGTAGAAATAAACTCATCTTTCATGCGCTCTATAGCAGTGCGATCGCTAACATCTCGCCCAATCATCGAAGCCCCCGTAATTTTGCCAGTCTGGTCTTTTACTGGAGACAGGGTTAGAAATACGTCAATCAGCCTGCCATCTTTACGCCGATGTCGGGTTTTGTAGTAATCAAGGTGGGTTTGCGGTTGCAGGCTCTCAGGAATGGGCGATCGCTCATCTTCATTAGGCGGCAGCAGCAATGATGTAACGGTTTGCCCTAGCGCTTCCTCGGCTGAGTAGCCGTAAATTTTTTCTGCCCCCAGGTTCCAGCTTGTAATCCGAGAGTCGAGGCTGGTGCTGAGAATAGCATCATCAGAAGATTCAACAATTGCAGCCAGTTGAGCTAGCGCCGCCTCAGCCTGCTTGCGATCGCTGATGTCTCTGACGATTACCAGCACTTCGTCTTCACCGCTAACTACTATTCGAGCTTCTTGCGTGTGTAGTACTCCAGCCATCTGAAACTGAAACTCATAAATCTGCATCTCACCTGTTTGCAGAGCGCGATTTACATACTGCATTCGTTGATGAGCCAGCTCAAGTGGTATGCACTCGTAAACATTCCTACCCTGCATTTTGTTAAATGGGGCAAACTTTGCTCCATCTTTAGCTGAGACAAAATCTAGGTATGTGCCGTTTCGATTCATCCGAATCAACAAGTCGGGAATTACTTCCAGCAAGGCGTGAGTGGTCGTTTCACTCTTTTGTAGGGCTAACTCCGCCTGACGGCGTTCGGTGATGTCAATCCCAGTTCCAATGATGTATTCCACCGCCCCTTTTGGATTCAGCAGTGCAGTATTTGACCAGGCAATTAGCCGCTGCTCTCCCCATTTGGTCAACCAATAATTCTCGTAGGTGTTTGGAAACTGACCTACCTTTAAGCTGAAAAATTCTGCTTTGACGGGTTCTATCTCTTCAGCAGTCAGAAACACGTTCCAAAAGGGCTTATGTCTAACTTCCTCAAAAGCGAAGCCCGTTGTTTGGACGCAGCGGTTGTTAAAGCGAATAATTTCCCCTTGAGGGTTGAGAACAACGACCAGAGCTCCAACAGTGTCGAGTACTGCCGCACTAAAGTCACGCTCTTGCTCTAGCTTGACTTCTATTTGCCGATGTTTAGCCATCTCCTGACGAATCAGAGAGAAAAACAGCGTTAAAGCTCCAATGTTAAGAGAAGTGATCAGCAGAAATTCACCTCGGTGGGCGATCGCACTCATTCCAATTGCCAGTGCTGCAACCACACCAAACCCTAACGCTAGCCTTTGCCGAAAAGGACCGTGGCGCTTTGTTTTCCTGCGCTCGATCGCCATTCGTTCTAGGTCGGTCAAGTTTCGACGTAGTTCAAGTTGCCGAGCAGCCTGTTGTCCTAAAACCTTCAGTGCCTCCACCTGCTCGGCGGTTAGCTCCCGTGGCACCCGATCCAGTACACACAAAGTTCCGAGAGCGTATCCTTCAGAGGTCAGTAGCGTCACCCCAGCGTAGAATCGAATGTGGGGATCGTTTGTCACCAGCGGATTGTCTGTAAACCTTGGATCAGCCAAGGTATCCGGAACAATCAGCATTGATTGCCCAATAGTGTAGCTACAGAAAGCAATATTTCGGGGTACCTGGGGCGTTTCCAAACCAACTTTGGACTTAAACCATTGGCGATCGCCTTCTAACAAACCGACCAAGGCGATCGGAGTCTGACAAATTTGGGCAGCGAGTTGGGTAATGTCATCAAACCCGCGTTCCGCCGCAGTATCCAAAATTCTGTACTGGTGAAGCGCTTGCAGTCTATCTGACTCGTTAGCAGGTAAGGGAGCATTGACCATATTCTTGAGAACTATCCTGAAGCTCACCAGCGCAAAGGTGCAGGTCTGTATGAATGGTTTCGCAAAATTTGCACAGCTTTGGATTTAGCATTCCCTAAATTAGCGATTGGAATCCTGTCCGATTCTTCAAATAGTTGCGGTTGTGAGGGAGTTGGCTTCGTCCGCTCCTACAACCACAATCCATAGAGTTGCAATGCCAGCTATAAATTGTCAGTATCGCTGATTTTTAGGGAATCCTTGTGGTGCGGATTGAGTTTCTAGGCTCAGTGATGGATGTCCATGAGAATCTTACTGGTTGAAGATGATGAGCATCTTGCAGAACTGCTCACCGACACGCTAATCGAACAGCACCATACGGTCGATCGAGCCGAGGATGGATTATCAGGCCTGACCCTTGCAGAAGAGCTAGCCTATGACCTAATTTTGCTGGACGTAATGCTGCCCAAGTTGGATGGCATCAGTTTTTGTCGTCAGTTGCGGACGAAGGGCAGTCAAGTTCCAGTCTTGCTCATGACTGCCAGAGATACCAGTACCGATAAAGTCATTGGGCTAGATGCCGGGGCAGACGACTACCTGGTTAAGCCGATTTCTCCTCAAGAACTGCTGGCTCGCATGAGAGCACTGTTGCGACGGGGAACTTCCTCCCGATCGCCCCTTCTAGAGTGGGGAGAACTATGCCTCGCCCCCAGCACCTGTGAGGTAACTTACAGCGGCACGGTGATGCACTTGACTCCTAAGGAATACGCCATCCTAGAGCTGCTTTTGCGAAATAATCAGCGCGTCTATAGCCGCAGTGCCATTTTGGATCAGCTCTGGGGATTTGAAGACCTGCCCGGAGAAGACACCGTTAAAGCTCACATCAAAGGACTACGGCAAAAGCTCAAAGCAGTTGGAGCAACGGATGTTATAGAAACGGTCTATGGTTTGGGCTATCGCTTAAACATGAATTACTTGAAAAATCCACCGCTGGAAAAGACTGCATCTTTGGTCACCCCTCTTCCCTCAAGCCCGGAGCAGCAAACGCGATCGCTCGTCGCCAAAATTTGGGAAAGAGCCAAAGCCAAAACCCTTCAGCAGATCGAAGTTTTGGAAGCAGCAGTGGGTTTAACCCCAATGCCAGACAAGAGCGATCGCCTATGGAAACGCGCCAAACAAGAAGCACACAAGCTGGCAGGTTCTTTAGGAACGTTTGGTCTGGCAGAAGGCACCCAGCTAGCCCGTCAAATCGAGCAGCTTTTGCAGCTTGAAACGGCACTCAGCCCCGACCAGCAACAGCAGATTCAACAGCAGGTGGTAGACCTGCGCCAACTGTTAGAGGCGGCAATTTGCCCTTCCTTGCCAAAGCAGCCTGAACCTGTAGCAGAAGTTAAAACATTGGTCAGTGCAAATACTCAGGAACCTCTCCTGATGATTGTGGATGACGATCAGACATTGGCAGAACTCCTGAGCGCAGAAGCCCAAAACCGGGGATTTAGAACAGCAATCGCCCCTAACCCTGACATTGCTAGAGTCGAAATCAACCGTAACTCCCCTGATGTGTTGCTGTTAGATTTGTCTTTTGTAGAGTCTGATGAAACAAAATCTAACCACTCAGAACTGGATGAAGCTGGGCTAAAGCTTTTAGCAGAATTGAGTCAGCGCGTTCCTCCCATTCCCGTCCTCGTGTTTACTGGAAGAGGGCAAGAAGTCGATCGGGTTACGGTTGCTCGCCTTAAAGGCAGACGCTTTCTACAAAAACCGACGACTCCCACCGAAGTTTTAGAAGCCGTGACTGAAGTTTTAGCCCAAGACAGAAAAGTAGAGTCGAGCGTTTTGGTCGTCGATGATGACCCGTTAATTTTGCAGGCGCTTCAGACTTTGCTGCAGCCTTGGGGGTTACGGGTAGCAACACTAGATAACCCGTTGCAGTTTTGGGATGCCCTAGAAGCAACCAAACCCGATTTGCTCGTCCTTGACATTGAAATGCCAGAACTAGATGGCATTGAATTGTGTCAGACCCTACGCAACGATCCTCACTGGAATTGGATGCCTGTGCTTTTTCTGACTGCCCATACTGATGCAAGCACAATTCAGCAGGTGTTTGCGGTTGGGGCAGACGATTATGTCAGCAAACCAATCATTGCCCCAGAACTGATTACCCGCATTCTGAACCGCATTGAACGAACTCGACTCCTACGAAATCAGACAGAAACAGACGCACTTACGGGTACGGCGAATCGACAACAATCTACTCAAGAGTTAAGCAAGCTCCTACAACTGGCACAGCGCTCTCAGCAGCCCCTCTCTTTGTCTGTCTTGAGGCTGGATCACTTGAAGCAGATAAACAGCCAGCATGGGCATCGGTTTGGCGACCAGGCATTGCGGCAGGTAGCGCAACTGCTGCGACAAAAGCTTCGCATTGAAGATGTGGTGTCTCGCTGGAGTGGGGCAGAGTTTGTGATTGGCATGTATGGCATCAACCGCAGCGCTGGTATAGAGTGGCTGGCAGAAATTCTAGAAGCCCTGCGGCAGATAGAAATTACGGTCGAAGGTAAAACCTCTCTTCCGATCACGTTCAGTGCAGGAGTGGCTCAGTATCCCGAAGATGGTCTGCTGCTGCGCGATCTGTATCAGTCAGCCAATGCAGCTTTAGAGCGGACTGAAGCAACGGGAGGCGATCGCGTTCTCCCCGCTTACTGGCAACCAATTCAGGCTGAAGCACTACTCAAAACCGATGTGGTGCTCGTGCATCCTGACGCAAGCTTTGCTCAACCACTGCTGTATGCGCTGGAAACCAGGGGATACCACAATCACTGGCTACAGGATGGCGAGACAGCGATCGAACTTCTAGCGGGAAACGAGCCTGAGGTGCGATCGCAAATTATCTTGATTGGGAGAAACTTACCGGGAATAGACGGACTCGAACTGCTCAAGCACCTGGCGCAAGGGCAGGTGACGCGCCACTCAAAGCTAATTATGCTATCGCTGCCTCCGAGCGAGGCAGAAACGGCTTTAGAACTCGGAGCCTTTGACTACATTTCAGACCCTTACCGCTTGCCTGTTGTGATGCAGCGCTTACGACGAGCTTTTGTGGCTACAAAACTTGACATAAGTTGAATTATCAACTGGCTTTAATGCGATCTCCCCATTCTGATAGACTTTTAGACTGAGGCTCAGTCCGCAAAACGTCGCAAAATCAGTAGTTGGGAGGCATGCCTGGTGGAAAATACACTCGGTTTAGAGATTATTGAGGTGGTGGAGCAGGCGGCGATCGCCTCTGCCCGCTGGATGGGTAAAGGTGAAAAGAACACTGCTGACCAGGTTGCAGTGGAGGCTATGCGAGAGCGCATGAATAAAATCTACATGCGTGGGCGCATTGTGATTGGAGAAGGAGAGCGGGATGACGCGCCCATGCTCTACATCGGGGAAGAAGTGGGAATTTGTACCCAACCCGATGCCAAAGACTTCTGTAACCCCGATGAGCTGATTGAAATTGACATTGCCGTTGACCCCTGCGAAGGCACCAACCTGGTTGCTTATGGTCAGAATGGCTCAATGGCAGTGCTGGCTATTTCTGAAAAAGGCGGATTGTTTGCTGCACCCGACTTTTACATGAAGAAGCTGGCTGCTCCACCCGCCGCTAAGGGCAAGGTGGACATCAACAAGTCAGCCACCGAGAACCTGAAGATTCTCTCGGAGTGCCTCAACCGTTCTATTGAAGAATTGGTCGTGGTAGTGATGAAGCGCGATCGCCACAACGAATTAATCAAAGAAATTCGGGAAGCAGGCGCACGGGTTCGGCTGATCAGCGACGGTGATGTATCTGCTGCCATTTCCTGCGGGTTTACGGGCACCAACATCCATGCGCTAATGGGCATCGGTGCGGCTCCCGAAGGGGTGATTTCCGCAGCAGCAATGCGCTGCCTGGGTGGTCACTTCCAAGGACAGTTAGTCTACGATCCGGCGATCGTTAAAACGGGCTTGATTGGCGAAAGCAAGGAAAGCAACATCGAGCGCCTGACCTCGATGGGCATCACTGACCCCGACAAGGTTTACGATGCTGACGAGCTGGCTTCCGGCGAAACCGTATTGTTTGCGGCTTGTGGCATCACCCCCGGAACGCTGATGGAAGGCGTTCGTTTCTTTCATGGCGGTGCCCGGACACAAAGCTTGGTTATTTCTAACCAATCTCGCACGGTGCGCTTTGTTGATACGATTCACATGCTGTCTGAAGAGGCACCCTCTTTGCAGTTGAGATAAGTCAACTCCTCCCCGTTCTTGTAGAGATGGAATTCATCAAGTCTTTTCCTGATGAGTCCCATCCCTGCAAGAACAAATCCCCAGATTCTTGAAGAGTCTGGGGATATTAAATTCTGCGTAAAAACGACCGACCGTTTTCGTCTACAGATTAGGTACAACAACCAAATTCTTCCCTCGACTTCGTGAGTGTGCCTCTACGAGGTGCATTAGCTGTGTGGAGTTAAAGACGGGCAATCTGAAGAATTGTATCTCAGGGCAATTCATAAAAATTCATGCAGAAAAGTGCGATAGAAGCGGCTTTGGCGCTTTAGCCGCCTACCTTAAGTTGATAAACTTCTTTTAGATTGCTGACTCTTATGGGTTAGTTGTTTATATTACGAAAACTTGATTAATCTCTAGTCTGGCTGATGTTCAAATGCAGTTGTTAGGGTTGAAAAGAGTCGGCTGTTAAAGCGCCTTGTTCGACATACCTAAAAAGACCCCTTTCAGCAGAAGGGCAACCTACTTATCAGCAGACCCGTTCAAAAACTTTGGGAGGAACGATGAATATTGCCGTTGTGGGACTGAGCCACAAAACAGCCCCGGTAGAAGTGCGAGAAAAGCTGAGTATTCCGACTCCGCAAATGGAAGCGGCGATCGCCCATCTCTGTAGCTATCCCCATATCCAGGAAGCTACCATTCTCAGCACTTGCAATCGTCTGGAAATCTACGTTGTCACCAGTGAAACTGAGCATGGAATGCGAGAAGTGGCTCAGTTTTTAGCGGAATACAGCAAATTGCCGATTTACCAGTTGCGCCCTTATCTGTTTACGTTGCTGCACCAGGATGCCGTAATGCATCTGATGCGGGTAGCGGCAGGGCTAGACAGCCTAGTGCTGGGCGAAGGGCAAATTCTGTCGCAGGTCAAGCACACCCACAAAGTTGGGCAGCAGTACAAAGGGATTGGGCGAGTTCTCAATCACCTGTTCAAGAAAGCGATTGAGGCAGGAAAGCGTGTTCGCACTGAAACCAGCATCGGTACAGGGGCTGTTTCCATCAGTTCCGCTGCGGTAGAACTGGCGCAGATGAAGACGCAAAACCTGGCAGCTTGTCGGGTGGCGATCGTCGGTGCAGGCAAAATGTCACGGCTGCTGGTGCAACACCTCTTACCGAGAACACCTGCTCAAATCTGCGTTCTGAACCGATCGCTAAATGGTGCTCAGGAATTAGCCAATCAGTTCAAAGAGGCAGATTTGCGGCTGCATACGCTGGCAGATTTGCACACGGTGCTAGCAAATTCTGATGTGGTGTTTACCTGCACTGCTGCAACTGAGCCACTGTTAGACCGCGCCAAGCTAGAGATGATTCTGGAGCCAAATCAGCCATTGATGTTGTTTGACATCTCGGTGCCGCGCAACGTCGATGCTGATGCCAACGATTTGTCTCATGTCCAGGCATTTAACGTAGATGACTTGAAAGCAGTAGTGGCGCAAAACCAGGAAAGCCGCAGGCAGATGGCAATGGAAGCGGAAGCGCTGCTGGAAGAAGAAGTTGAGGCGTTTGAGGTGTGGTGGCGATCGCTTGAAACCGTTTCCACCATCAGCAGCCTCCGAGACAAAGTCGAAACTATCCGGGAGCAAGAGTTAGAGAAAGCGCTGTCCCGCCTGGGAACAGAGTTTGCCGAAAAGCACCAGGACATCATCGAAGCCCTTACCAGAGGTATCGTCAACAAAATTCTGCACGACCCGATGGTGCAGCTTCGTGCTCAGCAAGACATTGAGGCACGACGCAAGGCAATGCAGACGCTGCAAGTTCTGTTTAACCTGGAAGGTGCCTCGAACGAGCAGTATAGTTAGGGGCTAGGAACTAAGACTAGGGGCTAGAAACTTAAGTGTTTAAGCCTTTTTTAGAGGGGTGAATTCTTGGGCTGGTTGCTGTTTTGGAGCCAGCTCAAGAATTCATCCCTCTGTCGCATTAGGATTGGGTTAGGCAATCCTGCCCTAAAGCGATCCCAGAGCAGAATCTATGTTTAGCCACAAGCATCTTCTACCCCAGAAAAAGGCAGACTACTGGCGCTGGGCTGTCGGGTTGTTTAGCATTCTGTTTCTGCTGGATCTGGTCAGTTTTCTGATTGCTGAGGGGTTGTGGTTTCAGACGGTTGATTCTCTCCAGGTGTTTTGGGTGCGCGTGCAAACTCAAGGTCTGTTGGGGTTGCTCGCGTTTGGACTGAGTGCGAGTTTGCTATTGAGTAATTTGGCGATCGCTCGTCAACACGCCTGGTTAAAACCGCCCGATGATGCTGATCAGTCAGCCCCGGCAAGAATGGGGTTATTGCAACTTCTGCCATTGACTTTGAGTCTGAGCTTGATTATCGGCGTGATGCTGCTCTATCACGGGCAGTTGGCGGTGAGTTACTGGCATCCTCGGCTCAGTTTGTATAGTGATAATTCTCAAATTCCAGTTAAGTTTCAGCCAGAGTTAGTTTGGCAGATTGGGCAAGAGTTAAGTACTCATCTCTGGCAGGTGGGGTTTATGGTGGGGCTGGCGATCGCCCTGTTGATTTACCCACAGCCACTCCTAGTGGGAGCGGCAATTCTGATGAGTCTTGCGTTTGGACTGGTGATTTCAGAACATTGGGCAAAAGTCTTGCCCTACTTTAACCCGACCTCGTTTGGAGAAGTCGATCCACAGTTCGGACAAGATATTAGTTTTTACATATTCAAACTCCCCGTCTGGGAATTGCTGGAGTTTTGGCTGATTGGGCTATTAACTTTGGCATTTGTTTCAGTTTTGCTGATTTATCTGCTGTCGGGAGATAGCCTCAGTCAGGGCAGGTTTTCTGGATTTTCGGCAACTCAGCGGCGACATCTTTATGGATTGGGCGGCGGACTGATGTTGGCGATCGCCCTCAGCTATTGGCTCGATCGCTACACCTTGCTTTACTCCAGACAAGGCGTTGTCTATGGCGCAAGTTACACCAACGTCACAGTCCAGCTTCCTGGTTACACCATTCTTAGCCTTTTGGCAGCCCTGATTGGCGCATTTTTGCTGTTTCGCACCCTCTTCTGGACAGCGGCAAGGAGCAATATTTCCCAGCGAGTGTCAACCCGTCAAACGGCATCCCGCAAATATCCAGCTTCAACCCCGTCTCGCCCTTTACCCCTCGTTCTCGTCGGGTACCTGCTATTGGCGGCAATGGTCGCGGTGCCTCTGCCGCTTGCCGTACAGCGATTTGTCGTGCAGCCAAATGAGCTAGAGCTAGAGCGACCTTTCATTCAGCGCACGATCACCCTGACGCGCAAAGCGTTCAATCTGGATCAGATTGAGGTTGAAACTTTTGTTCCAGAAGACAACCTGACTACTGAAGAAATTCAGCGAAATGATCTAACGATTAGCAATGTTCGGCTGTGGGATACTCGCCCACTGCTACAGACGAATCGGCAGCTTCAACGAATTCGACTGTACTACGAATTTCCGGGGGCTGACATTGATCGCTACACCTTACTCAACGAAGCGGGTGAAACCGAACGACGGCAAGTGCTAATTGCGGCACGGGAGCTAGACTACAATTCGGTTCCAGCAGAAGCTCAAACTTGGGTCAATAAGCACCTGATCTACACACATGGTTACGGCTTTACGCTCAGTCCCGTGAACACAGCCGGGCCAGGTGGCTTACCTGACTATTTTGTTCGAGGAATTGAGCAAATTCCCAGCAGCGATCGCATTCGTGACAGCATTCCCCTGGATAATCCTCGAATTTACTACGGTGAATTAACTAATACCTATGTGATGACGCAAACGCGGGTGAGTGAGCTAGACTTTCCCAGCGGCAGTGAGAATGTCTACAACAGCTATGACGGTCTAGGCGGCGTCGACATTAGCGGCTTTGGGCGACGACTGATTTTTGCTAAGCACCTGCGCGACTGGCAAATGATGCTGACTGAAGATTTTACGCCCCAAACTCGGCTGCTGTTTCGGCGCAACATCATGAGTCGGGTAAGAGCGATCGCCCCCTTCTTGCACTATGACCGTGACCCTTATCTGGTAGTGGCAAACGCAGGTAATGGGCTGGGAATAGACACTGCAGACTCAACTCCTAACTACCTGTATTGGGTGATTGATGCTTACACCACGAGCGATCGCTACCCCTATTCCGACCCTGCCGACAATGACTTCAACTACATTCGCAACTCCGTCAAAGTCGTTGTGGATGCCTACAACGGCAAAGTACATTTCTACGTTGCAGACCCCGAAGATCCCATTATCAACACCTGGGGCAAGATTTTCCCCAATATGTTTCAGCCGCTCGATCAGTTGCCCGCTGCTTTACTGAGTCATATTCGCTACCCACAGGATTTTTATCGCGTTCAGTCTGACCAGTTGATGACCTATCACATGACTGACCCGCAAGTGTTTTACAACCGGGAAGACCAGTGGCGTGCGCCCAACGAAATCTATGGAGATGAGCAACCGTTGGTAGAGCCTTACTACCTGATCATGAAACTGCCTGCGGAAAACAGCGAAGAATTTATCCTGTTGCGCCCCTTTACACCGGTGCAGCGCAACAACATGATTGCGTGGCTAGCAGCTCGTTCAGATGGGGCTGGCGAATCCTCACCTAACCTTAATCGCTATGGCAGACTATTGCTCTATCGTTTCCCCAAGCAAGAACTGGTGTACGGACCAGAGCAAATTGAAGCGCGAATTAACCAAGATCCAGTCATTTCTCAGCAGATTTCGCTCTGGAATCGGCGCGGCTCTAGGGCAATTCAAGGAAATTTGTTGGTGATTCCGATTGAACAATCTTTGCTCTACATCGAGCCACTTTACCTGGAAGCAGAGCAAAACCAACTGCCCACGCTCGTCAGGGTGATTGTTGTCTATGAAAATCGGATTGCGATGGCAGAAACGCTGGAACAGGCACTAGCAGGAATTTTTCAGCCTGATACAAGCAATGCACCCACAATCGTGCGTCCTGTAGGAGAACTCTTGCCGCCCGAGGGAGGAGCTTTGTCGCCTTGACAGATTACTATGTTTTCTGAACGTGAAACCTTCTGTTCGTGTTCAAAATTAAACACATCTCCATTCAGCAATGCCAGCTGAGGCGCTATATGCTGAGAGAAGGAGCCGCTGAGCAATGACCTATGCAAATTTACCTGGACTATAGTGCCACTACACCCACTCGCCCAGAGGCGATCGCCCAAATGCAGCAAATCTTCACGCAGCAGTGGGGCAATCCTTCTAGCCTGCATGAGTGGGGGCAACGAGCTGCGACTGTAGTGGAGCGAGCCAGAGTCCAGGTAGCGGATTTAATCAATGCAACGCCGGATTCTATTATCTTTACGGCTGGCGGCACCGAAGCAGACAACCTGGCAATTATGGGTATTGCACAGCAGTATTCAGTGCCTCAGCATTTGATTATCTCCAGCGTGGAGCATTCTGCAATTTCAGAGCCCGCACGCCTGTTAGAGCAATGGGGTTGGGAGGTGACGCGCCTACCCGTGAATGCTCAGGGACGAGTCAATCCTCAAGATTTGCAGGCAGCACTACGGGCGAACACGGTTCTGGTTTCAGTCATTTACGGACAGAGTGAAGTCGGAACCCTGCAGCCCATTGAAACGTTAGGACGAATCGCTCAGGCTTACGGAGCGCTGTTTCACGTAGATGCAGTGCAGGTAGCAGGGCGATTGCCGATTGATGTACAGCGGCTACCCGTGGATTTGCTCTCTCTGTCGAGCCATAAGATCTATGGTCCCCAAGGAGCAGGGGCACTGTACGTGCGTCCGGGCGTTGAACTCATGCCGTTGCTAAATGGTGGTGGGCAAGAATTTAAGCTGCGCTCTGGGACGCAGGCGGTTCCATTGATTGCCGGATTCGGCATCGCAGCTGAACTCGCGGCTGAAGAGATGGCAACCGAAACGCCTAGATTGATTCAACTGCGCGATCGCCTATTTGACCAACTGGCAGACGTACCGGAACTGATGCCCACGGGCGATCGCCTGCATCGACTACCCCACCACGTCAGTTTTTGTTTGCTCAATGCCGATGGCGAAAAGCTCAGCGGTAAAACCTTAGTACGGCAGATGAACCTGGCTGGAATTGGCATCAGTGCCGGATCAGCCTGTCATAGCGGCAAGCTCGTTCCCAGTCCAATTTTGGTAGCAATGGGATATGGCGATCGCACCGCTAAGAGCGGCATTCGCCTCACGCTTGGACGACAGACTACTCTTGAAGACATCGATTGGACAGCCCTGGCATTAAAACAAATCTTGCAGCGAGTCGCCCCTGCTCCCGTTTGTGGCGCTTGCTCTGGCATGTCATGAGGTGGGACTGTGCCCCTGGTATGGCAAGCAACTTGCCCTTTCGACAGAGGCTCAGAGAAATTGCAGCAATTACGCTGCATATCAGTAGAAGGATAAGACTCGGGTAGACAACTGGGAGCTTTACCCACCCAGGGAAAGCAGCTTCAGATTGATCTGTTAGCTGCATCGGATGCGGTAGCATCTTTGATTTAAAGCCCTCAAGAGCCTCCAGCTTGGTGTAAAGCTCCCAGATTACTTTTATTACCCTAAAACTTCTTGCCTGACAGAGTATCTTCAGGTCTGGCTAAGAAGCTTATCTTGAGCTGGAATTTTAACATCAAGGTTTCCTCACCATGAATCGACTGAATTGCAAAGGTTTAATCAAAAAAGCAACTGGCGTTGTTGGCGCTGCCACACTGACTTCCCTGATTGGTCTTCCTGGACTGGCACAAGTCAATCCCAGACCTAGCATCCTTAACGAAGCGCCTTACAACAACAACGCTACTGGGGCAACAGGTGAGTTAAATCCTAATCCCGGTGTTTTTAATGAAGCCCCTTACAACGGTTCCACAACTCCCGGAGCCGTACAGGCTTCTCCCGCAACTACACCTGCCAGCCAAACTCCAACTGCTCTATCTGCGGCTCCTGTCAGCAGCTTAGATCAGCAATTCATGATCATGGCTGCTCAAGGCAACAATGCTGAGATCCAAACTTCGCAGTTGGCGCTAGACCGTTCTGAAAACGAAGAAGTGAGACAATTTGCTCAGCGGATGATTCAGGAACACACTCTGGCAAACCAGCAGCTACAGCAAATTGCTTCCCAGTATGGAACGAATTTGCCTGCTGACCCTGGTCCATTGAACCAGGCGATCGCCGAGCAACTGGCACAGCTTTCTGGCTCAGAATTTGATCGGGCTTACATGGGTGCACAAACTAACGCTCACCTGAGAACGGTCGCCCTGTTCCAAACCCAAATTCAGCAAGGACAGGAAGAATCCCTGAGACAGTATGCAACCCAATTGCTGCCATCGGTCGCAGACCATTACGAAATGGCAAGCACCATGGTGCAACAGTACCGCGCTGACGAGCCTAGCCGTCCGCTTCAGTAGTCCCAGAGACTCAGCCTGATTTAATCTGAATTTAAAAAGCTGCGCTCCTGTGGAGCGCAGCTTTTTACCTTTCATTTACCTTTCATCCTCAATCCAGGTCAGTTTGTAAGACAGCGGCGATCGCCTTCGATGCCTTTGTGCGAAACTCCTGCACATCCACACGGCTCAGTAGCCAAACTGCGACAAGCATTCCGATCGCCTGACAGGCAAAAACCAAACTAAAGGCAGGGAGCGGACTTTGAAACAAATTTCGTCCCAAGTCGAGCAAAGCTCCTCCTGCGACCGTTGCAGTTGCTTGAGATAGAGCTTGGGACAATCCCCAGGCACCCACAAATGTCCCAGCAGTTTCTGCTGCGGTCAGGTCTAACATCAGGCTCACCGCACCGTTTGTCAAAATGCCAGAAGCCAGCCCAAACAGCATCACCGCACTCTTGAGCATGACTTGTGTCTCAGTTAAGCCTGACAAAATTACCAGCACAAAACAGCCTGCGGTGAAAAGACAGCCTAATTGGGCAGTTCTTTGCTTACCTAGACGCGGCACGATGACAAAACCTGAAATTGCCATGCCCGCGAGAATGCCATAGCCCCAAAACTGGTTGAGCCCAGCGCTTTCACCAAGCGTCATGCCAAACACTTCACGAGCGTAAGGTTCCAGTACAGGCTGCTGTAAAAATAGGCTGATTGTCATCACCATCAGAAAGGTGAAGAAAATTGCCGTTTGTCGGGAAGCCGTGAGAACTTTAAGGGCTGCACCAAGGGTAATTCGATCTTCCCGTTCGGCAATCGTGGAGCGCGATTGATAGTGGGAATATTTCTTTTCAATCCCAAAGGTTGCCAGCACTCCTAATCCCACAACGGTGATCGGGAAAATAGTAAAGAGACGATTAATTGAAGGCTGCAACGTCTCTGGAGTGATGCCTTCAAGCATTTTTTCGCCTGCGATCGCCCCCGCTACAATACCCACGATTAGCATTGCCCAGACAATGCCAACCAGTTTTGAGCGGTTTTCTTCCTCCGACACATCCACCAGCAGCGCTGTAAATGGAGTCGAACTGGAGCTAATGCACAGCCCATATAGCGCAAACATAAACGCCAGCAACGCTGCCCAACCCGTACTTTGGGCCGTCCAACCCACAACAGTACTGGCTCCCAATTGCCAAACCACCTGTACTGCTAGATACAAGCAAACCGCCTGAAGCGCCAGCCCAAGCCAGATATAACCAGTGCGGTGGTGTCCCAAAATGGGTTTGGAGTCTGACATGTACCCAAACCAAATTCGCGCAGGGGCAACGAACTGATACATGGCGATCGCCCCCGCCGCGATCGTTCCTGGAATTCTTAACTCCGAAATCAAAACCTGGTTTAGTACACCCAGCGTCAATAATGACAGCAGCCCCAATCCCATTTGGAATAATCCCAGGCGGAACATCGTAAACAGCCCGATTTGAGGAACTGCCCTATTTGCTGTGGGTTGAGCAAGCTGCTCATCTGAAAAATTACCTGTCGCCATATTTATAAAACTTCAGTTCTAAAGTTATCAATCTTTGCTAGAGGAGCATCCTGTGGAAGCGTTTCTCTACTCCTTACGATAGAGAATGTTCACATCCTTGTTAAGAGGCGAACGATCAAAGTTAACTTTCGCAAGGAACAAAACCATCCATGAGTTTGTTAGGAAACATTATCTGGTTAATCTCTCGCCAAACAACACTTTAAACTGCTGGTTATTGCTCTACTTCCCTTCGGACAGGACTTGCGTTAAAAAGCGGTTCTCAAGGTAGAGGCAAGATAAAGTTTTGTAAAGTTACACTCATAGATATCTAACTCTAATTAAATGGAGGATACTTTGAGTACACAAACCGCACAAACCATTACGCTTGGTGCCAATGGCCCAACAGTAGCCGCCCTATGTATTGGGACCTGGGCTTGGGGCGATAAGCTGTTTTGGAGCTATGGCAGAGATTACGATGCAGCTCAGCTTCAAGAAGCATTTAAAGCAGCCTTGGATGCTGGAGTGAATTTCTTTGACACCGCTGAAATCTACGGCTTCGGTGAATCTGAAAAACTGCTGGGACAATTTATGCAGCAGGCATCACAGCCTGTACAGATTGCTACTAAATACATGCCGTTTCCCTGGCGGTTTAGTGGAGATGCGATCGCCAATACTTTAACCGAAAGCCTCAAGCGCTTGCAGGTTGGTAGCATTCCGCTCTATCAGGTACACATGCCGTTTGACTTTTTCATGAGCAAAAAGACGCTCATGGAAGCTCTAGCAGCAGAGGTCAAACGCGGTCGAATCGGGGCGATCGGTGTCAGCAACTACTCAGCTAGCCAAATGCGAGAAGCACATCAACTGCTGGCAGCACAGGGCGTTCCTTTGGCGGTCAACCAAATGCCCTACTCGCTCCTGGGTCGGCAAATCGAGACAAACGGCGTGATGGATGCGGCGCGTGAGTTGGGAGTAACGATTCTGGCATACAGTCCTTTAGCTCAGGGATTGCTGACCGGCAAGTACACACCAGAAAACCACACCACACCGACAGGGGCACGTCGGATTGATCCTCGCTTCAGCCGTGATGGGTTAGAAAAAATTGCGCCTTTGATCAACTTACTGAAGCGAATTGGGGAAAAGCGCGATCGCACCCCTGCTCAGGTTGCACTTAACTGGCTGATCGCCCAAGGTAATGTGATTCCGATCGCAGGAGCAAAAAACGCAGAACAGGCGCGACAAAATGCGGGTGCGTTGGGCTGGAGTCTCGACGAAAACGAAATTGCCGAACTCGACCAAATCACCCGCTCCTACCGATAAAGTTAAGTGTAGGATTTGGTCTTTAAGACATGAAGCTTTGGTCGGACTGGGGATTTAGCCGCACTGGATGGCGCAATAGTCAGCGGGGTGAATATTGGGTTGTGGCGCAAGCGTTGTTGATAACAGGTTTTGTGCTGCTGCCCGTCTACCGCCCCCTTGAGCTAGCTCTATCTCCTGCATGGCTTTACTTCAGTTGGGCAATTGCGGGGATTTTAGGAGTGGGGGCGATCGCCTTCTTCATCAAAGGCATTCTAGACCTGGGCAATAGCCTTACCCCGCTCCCTTATCCTAGAGAGGACGGACAGTTAGTTCAGACAGGCGTATATGCGATCGTGCGTCACCCGCTTTACAGTGGACTGATTTTGGCAGCTTTGGGCTGGACAGTTTTTCAGTTCAGTCTGCCTCATCTGGTTGGCGCGCTAATGTTTGTTCTATTTTTTGATGCAAAAGCAGCCCGTGAAGAAAACTGGCTGATGCAAAAATATCCAGACTATGCAACCTATCGTCAAACCGTAAAGAAGCTGATTCCCTGGCTGTATTAAAGTGCCTCAACTTTACAACAACCCTTAAGAGCTAGGAGTGTATTGCAGCGATCGCTCCTCTGCGGTCAAGTTCGCCTCATTTACATCCCGTCGTAGCACCTGCCCAGTAGGGCTAGCAATCAAGCGGGGAAGCTGCTGCATATCCACCAGTTCCATCGTTCTCATGTCATAGGTAGTGTAGATCGTTTCCTGTGAGTCTAAACCGACATCAACCACCGTTAATGTCTTTTGTGGCGCTAAGTTGCCGTTGAGCAAGCGACGGGCACCAGAACCCAAAAGACCGGAATACAGTAACTCAAGCTGACCCCGATGCCCCGGATAGTAGGCATGATTGTGTCCACTAACGTAAGTGTGAACGTTGTGACGCTCCATTAGGGCGCGCAGCTCTTCTGCTCCGCTCAGATATTCCCCTGGTTCATCTCGCCCGACTGAGATTCCATACAGTGGCAAATGCCCTATCGCAATCCGCAGTTTGGCAGCTTTTGCCGCCTCTGATTCTAACGCTTGCTCAGCCCAAGCCAGCTGTTCTGCCGGGATAGTTGCCGATGATGCGTCCCAAGTTAAGAAGAAAACACCATTTTGTTGAAAGGTGTAATAGAAAGGGAAACCCGCTCGATCGACAAATTCAACCCCCGGATCATGGCTAGGATTGTTCCAATAAGCAGCAGCGATATCCCGGTCCTGTTGGTAAAGTAGCGTCCCGTCGCTGGCGATCGCCCCCGATGCATCGTGATTACCCAAAGTGAAACCGTAGGGAATGTTTGCATTTCGCAGTGGCGCAGCGACATGCTGATCAAATGCTGACCACATTGCTTCAACCTGGGCACGGGGCAAAGACGCATCCTGACCTGCAATCATGTCACCACCACAAAGAACCAGGTTGGGTGCCCAAAAGGGAATCAGCGAAATGGCTTTGTCTACTTCAGGTTCGTAGTCGGTAGAGCCATACTGACTGTTAAGGTCGCTGATCACGACAATGCGGGCATCGCCTCTAGGCGGATTAAACAATCCTTCGCTGCCTGGGACGTTTTGAGATACCGGGGTTGGAGTCGCCTCACTCACAGGGCTAGGAGGTTGAGCTTGGGAGGTTTGGGAGGTGACGGGCTGCTGCTCAGTGCTACTGGCAATGATGCGATTGACCAACAGAGCCAGACTACATCCGCCAACGGCTCCACCTAACACCAAGAACTGACGACGTTTAAGACTCATATTCCCAAAGCTAAACCTGTTGCGACCCAATCCTACCTTACTCACACTGCCACTCAAGTTTAAGGAGGCTGCCATAGTGATAGATTGACGTGAGGGGCAACGATAAGACCGATCGCGTCCGACTGCTTTTTGCTACGCTGAGTTGCTGCATTCGTCGTCGCCCTTAAGCATTGCTGCCCACCAGGGAGGAGTTATGACACCGGATCAGTCAAAGCGTCCAAAGCCAAACCAGCAAAAATTTTGGCAGCAAATCCAGCCTGTCCTTAAAACTCAAAGTCTTCGAGCTTTGCGAACTACGATCCAGGTGCTCGAAGGAATTGTAGAAGAGCTGGAGAAAACACCTGCACCGACTCAGGCAAAATTGTCACCCCCTACAAAACAATCTGCATCTGGAATCAAAGCTGCTCCGGTTGAAACCCTAGAATTTCCAGCTGCACCAACCATGCCAGCAGCTGAGCTGATCGCTAAGCCAGACGAAATTGCTTCAACGCCACCGGAAGTTAAATCTCTTGAAGATGACGATGACGATATCTGGGGCATGGACGAGAGCTTGTCCTTGGATGAACAATCTACTTTAGGTAAACCGACAGAGGCGATCGCCCCTCCCACACCTGCTCCTTCAGCCACTCCGCTAACTAGCAGAGCCAATACACCACTGCCTGCTTCTCAAGGTAGCTTGTGGGCAAAATGGGTAGCGGTGCTCGATTGGGCGCGCGATCGCCTCCCCGATTCGATCAGTGACAGACTATCGGACGCTGTTCTGACTAGTATTGCTGGCGGAGTTTTGGTGCTGCTGGTGTGGACAACGTCTGCCCTGCTACCCAATCAGGCTGAAGAAATAGCTCAAGCACCTCCCGTACAATCGTCTCCCGTAGTTAAGCCCACGCCTTCTCCCCAGCTTAAACCCACACCTTCTCCTCAGCTTAAACCCACACCTTCTCCTCAGCTTAAACCTACGCCCTCTCCTCAACCCAGCCCGCCAAAACAGGTTGCTCCGGCTCCGACACCCATCGTTGTTCCACCTACCCCAAAACCCACTCCTTCTCCTTCCCCTGTCGTCTCACCGCCTCCAGCTCCACCTCCTTTAGAACTAACTCCCGAACAAAGCTTGATTGCGGCAATTCAAGACCAGGTGGCAGAAGTCACAAATCGCTACGCCAATGGGTTTATTCAATCCATTCAGGCAAACTTCCGTGAGAGTCGGCTAATCGTCAAGGTTAGTATGGGCTGGTATGAGCTAAGTGGCGATCGCCAAAACAAACTGGCTGACGAAATGCTGAAACGAGCACAAGAACTTGACTTCAGCAAATTAGAAATTACTGATTCTCAGGGCATACTGCTTGCCCGCAGTCCCGTTGTTGGTCCAAGCATGATCATTCTTCAAAGGGAAATGAAAACTAGACTTCCTGCATGAATCATTTTTTGAAGTGTGAATGGTAGTGTGTCTTCGCCACACTACCATTCACGTAAAAGATTTACTGATCAGGTCTAGCCTCTCTGGTAGCGCATTCCGGGTAGTTGAGAGACAAAGCCCATGAGTTCCAGTTGCACCAGGGCACTGAGAACTGAACCGGTGGGTAGCCCAGATTCCTGAGCAATTACATCAAAAGACGTGGGTTCTGATGGAACTGCCTCCAGGACTTGTTTAATCTCAGGTTCCAGGTCGGTCAACTGTTCGTCCAGAAGCGAGAGTTGGGAAGGAGGGGAGGGCATGACGTGCAGCCGTGGCATTGCACCCAGCATTTCTAGCAGATGACTTTCACCCAAGATGACGTGAGCGCCTGTATTTAGCAATTCCAGGCAACCTTTGGAACGAGGGTTATCCAATGATCCGGGGAGGGCGTAGACATCGCGGTTATAGTCAGTTGCCAGTCGAGCGGTGATCAAGGCTCCCGATCGATGGGGCGCTTCTAGCACCAGAATGGCGCGGCTGAGCCCGGCAATGATGCGATTGCGGCGTGGGAAGTTAGCTCGATCGGGCTGGGTACCTGCGGGATATTCGCTAACGAGGAGTCCCTGTTCGGGAATTCGTTTGGCTAGATTGCGGTTTGACCAGGGATAAACGACATCAACGCCTGTCCCTAAGACGGCGATGGTGCGTCCACCTGCGTTGAGGCAGCTCTGGTGAGCTTCGGTATCCACGCCATCAGCCAAGCCGGATACGACGATGAACCCTGCCTGTGCCAGAGAATCGCTAAGTTTACGAGTCCAACGTCTGCCGTAGTCTGAAGGGTCACGGGTGCCAACGATGGCGATCGCTGACACCTTCCCCTGGTTCTCTTCTGGGACGACGTTACCGCGATAGTAAAGCACGGGTGGCGGATCGGGAATTTCTAGCAGCAGTCTCGGATAATCGGCATCGGCAGGCGTCCAAAAGTAAGGATTTACCTTTTCATGCTCTTGCAAAATCTCATCAGGATGAAAGCGCGATCGCCTGCTTGCCACGACTGTCGCAGTGTGAGGTCCAAACCCTTCCACCTGCTCTAGTTGTTTGGGGCTGGCTTCCCAGGCTTCTGCCAGACTATCGAAATGGTGATGGAGGCGCATCAGGAGAGTTGGCCCCACTCCTTCAATGCGTGACCAGGCTAGCCAGAATGCACGTTCCCCCAACTGACGCTCCTTAAATGTGACTGAGTCTCAGAAAATTAAAGATTCACTCAACTGCTGCCTGCTGCTTTAAATAAACGAAAACGCTCTTGTCACCAATGTCAGGCGGAATGGGTTGAACTACTTTGCGTAGCGCAAACACGACAAATAAAGCAGCCCAAAGCCCCAACAGAACTTGCTCTAAAGGAACTGACAAAATTCCAAACAGGTGCCCTAGCAGCAACAAAGGAACCAGAGGGGTCAGCAGCTTGGTTTCAAGACGGTTAAAGCAAAATGCTTCTTTGAAGAAGATACCCGTCAGAGCCGCAAAGATAAAACCGATGCCCAAAATCGTGATGGGTTGGTGGTAGACCGCCAGAGCAAGAGGTTCGCTGTGAGTGAGGGCAATGGCGATCGCCGCCACGGTGCCAGCCAGCCAAAAAGCCTGCAATGCTCGGTGCAAGGGTGCGAGGTAAATGTGAATCGTTAGCAGACTCACCGCTAACCCTATAGAAAAGCAGATATAGAGAACGTTCAAAGCGACAGGAACAAAGGCATAGCTAGCGAATTTCAGCACTAGAAGAGTTCCTAAAGCAAAGCTGAGGGCTGCTGCCATCAGCCCTGCCCGATAAATGATTACGCCCTGGCGATCGCTCTCTGTGATCGTAAATTCGCCAAACTGCCCCTGATAAACTTCTGAATCAGCATTCTGGATAGTGGTCATTGTGTTCCCTCTTCGCAGTGCATCTGTTGTAGCGAATCCTGGTTTTAGGCTCTGCCTGTATTTTAACCAAGTAGAAGGGACAGAATTTTGCTTGAAGGTTGCTTAAGCGTAGAACACAAGCTGCACAGAGCTTCCAACAGGCAAATGTAGTTGAGCATCAGCGCTGCCGCCACTGACAGCAATTTCGACCCAACCATGACTGCCAATCAAAGCCAACAAACTGCCAGGAGGACTATCTGCATAGGTTTGTTTCCCTAGAATCGTCAATTCTGCGATCGCCACTGACCAATTCTTATTAAGAATTTCATATCCAGGAATGTTGGTAATCAGATTGCCAAAATGGTCAATGTGCTGAATTGTGCCTGCGATCGCCCCTTCGGTCCTTATACAGCTCGCTAAAGGGAATTGCTTGAGGGAAGCTAGATCAATTGCAGTTCCCAGTTTCTCTAAAGGAACACCTGAGGCAAGATGTGCCCCCACCGGGGCAAAGATGTCACGTCCGTGAAATGTTGCGCTTGGCTCAGAGGTGCGCCAGTAATTAGAATTCGTTAGCTCAACCGCAGCGATCGCCAAATGCTGATCGAGAACGCCGCTAAACAAACCATTGTCTGGACCTACCAAGAATCCATCTTGAAGCTGAATAGCGATCGCCCTTCTCTCACTTCCCACACCCGGATCGACGACCGCTACATGCACTGTTTCTTTAGGAAAGTACGGGTATGCGTTCAGCAAATGAAATCTTCCCGCTGCAATATTTTGGGGTGAAATTTGGTGAGTCAGGTCAACGATGGTTAAGCTTGGGTTAACTTGGGCGATCGCCCCTTTCATCACTCCCACATAAACATCCTGCAAACCAAAATCACTCAGCAGCGTGACTAATCGCCCTGGCAACACCTCATTCATAGGAAGGCTTGAGAAACGGCTTCTGTGCTGATTCTATTGGTTTCCAGCTTACTCAAACAACTGACGCATTCTATTTAGAGAAATGCAATTTGGTGTCCCTGACTCCTCTACACCCCGTTCTGAGTCAGCGAACAAATCTGCGATCGCCGCGTTACTCTACACTTCGTTGAGGTGCTTTTCGTACAAAACCTCATAGGGCTGATATCCAGATCTTTGATAAAACTTAGCTGCAGATTCGTTACTGCATAGTAGACCCACTTTGACAGTTTTTAGATGCAAGTCAAAAAAGTGCCGTTCAGCCGCTCGCATCAATTCAGCCCCTGCCCCGTGTTTTCGCATCGTAGGGACAACATACAGATCGGAAATATAACCGTACTCCCGCTCTTGTTCAACAATATGGAGGTCGCCTTCATCGAGTTTTTCAACGAAACAAACGACAAAGCCGATGATGCCCTCCTGAGACTCTGCTACATAAATCTGACCATTTTGCTGTTCAACGGTTTCTTCGAGATACGCCAGATGAGCATCACCCATCTCAGAACCTGGTGTCCTGTTGGGAGATAACTCACGTTCAGCATCTTGAAGTGCTGCCATTAACGTAACGAGAAACAGTCGGTCTTCAGATTTAGCAGTACGAACCGTAAAACTAGACAATAGCCATGCCTCTCAACTCTCATACAAGATAGTTCAGAGAGGACTACCGCACTGAGCCTGTAATTGACTTTCTGATAAACCAAAGTTTTGCTGGCGACAGAGCAGCACTTGTGCCATGCGCTGCTGAACGTATAGGCGGTGTGCAAACCAGCCAAGGGGCGCACCTAGAAGGATTGCACCAAGGGCAACACCAATCAGCAGGCTGTTGAGCAAATCTCGCCGCCGAATCCGTTCTCTCTCGTGATGATCATGCTCTGGAGCAACTGTTGAACGTTCCATCGGAGTTATCCATCGGGGTGATAAACAGATCACCTTCTAGCTAAACAACTAAAACTTGAAACTTTATCTCTCTTAAGGTGAAGGTCGTTCGCGCAATAGACAGAGCTTAGACTCAGTCCGCTTCTACGCTGTAAGAGTCTGGTTAATCTAACGTCAGATATAGGTGCTGCTATTCGAGACAGCATTAACATGACTTTCAGTTGTATTTTTGGATAGAGCAGATGACCTCTCAATTGAACCGTGACTTAGAGAAAACTGAAGCGAAGGGAGCCTCACTATTTGATCGCACCTTTCGAGACAGCGAAGGCAACATTGTAATTGCTCAGATGCCCAATCTGCCTATTCTGCTTGGTTCAGCAGCAGCTTTCCTTCAATTTGTGCTGCCCAGTGGCAAAATCCAAACCGCGTTTGCTCTAATCGCGTTCGGCACTCTGTTCACCTGGGCATGGCAAGAACTGTTTGAGGGAGTTAATTATTTTCGGCGATCGCTTGGTTTACTCGGATTAGTCAGTCTGATCGCGATAGGACTCAACCTCATGGGAGTGTGAGTCTCTGAAGCGAACTCACTAAGCGAATCGCCCCACTCACACTGCGATCGCCACTCAACAGTTTTATTACTCACGTCCTGGATTGCAATCTGCAAAACCTAATGCCTGTGTATCGAGAAAACTTGCGATCGCACTCAAGGTTGAAAGCGGAGGTGCTGAAGCGATCGCACTTGAGCAATAGTTTCAAAATCACGATCGTTGTGAATCAAAAGTAAATTGTTTTCTAAAGCTGCTTGAGCAATACAGCAATCAATTGGGCTAGGAACGGTAAGTCCTTGTCGCCGTAGCTCGTAGTAAATGCGGGCAGCCGCTCGCCAAGAATAGGGCGTGAGTTCAACGTAGCTTTGGGCTTCAAGATAATTAGCAAGAAGAGTCCATTCTTGCTCGTTTAAGCTCCCTTGCAGTAATTCAAGCTGAGTGAAGCGGGTCAGTAAAATGTCGTGATTAGCAATTAGAGTCTCAAGCTGCTGACGGATTTGACCGCTGCGATCGCGAAAAACACTAATCCAAACAGATGTATCAATCAGTAACATGACGAGTTTCGCGCAGAGCTTTGTGGTCAAAGTCTGAACTGAACTGAATTTGTCCTGATAGGTCGAGAAGATTTCTCTTGCGGCGCGATCGCACAAGCTCTTGCAGAGCAAGTTTGATCAGTTCTTCTTGAGTGGTAAGGCTAGTAAGTTCGAGGGCTTCATTGACGAGTCCTTCGTCGAGATTTAGAGTGATTTGCATAAGACAACTACTAGGGAAATTGGTTCCAGGAGTGATCAATTTGAGTCTAGTGTAGCTAAACCTCACGCTCTGTTTTTACCATTTCTGTCACGTCATCTGTTCAGGATCTTTCAATCTGCTGCATGTAGCGGTGTGATCGCCTGTCACTAATGCTTCTTACAAAATGACGAACGCACCCTCAAACTGCGATCGCGACTAAACAGTCTTATTTCCCGCGTCCTAGCTTGCAATCTGCAAAACCTAACGCCTCTGTATCGAGAAAACTTGCGATCGCTACTCTTCAGTTATTGGGCATTAAACACCCTTGAAGAAGAGACAGGTTAGTTGTCCAACAAAAGAATGCGTTTGCTTGTTGGCAATGTAGTCTGTGAGATGGCGATCGCACTACCCTGGAACTCTCGTTACTTGTGCAATCGCAGTATCCAATCTTGTGAAGTGATTGGGATTGAGTGTCAAAAGCTGGTCTGCGGATACTTTAAGGGCAGCTTGAGCAATCAACGCATCAAAAATTCCGCACCAGGAAGATTGAGGATTGTCATTTGCGCGATCGCAGCTTGATAATCTGCGGTTTCTAATGAAACTGCTTCCAGATATTGCAGGCACCTCTCAAGCAGACTTTGGGCTGTTTGGGGAGATATTCGAGGTTGACTCGGCATTCGAGTCATTACAGAGTAAACTTCTGCCAAGCTATGAGTAGAGAGATAACCCTGAATTTGTCCCAATTCTGCTGCTTGTAGTTGAGCGAAGCAAGGAGTATGATTTGGGTGCTTTGGGAGCAGCGCAGCAATAATAACGGACGCATCGAACAAAACTTTCACAATTTCGTTTGCTCCTAAGCACGCTCTTCACGGCTTTGAGCAATGAGTGTGTTGAAGTCAATATGGTCGAGAGATTCTGTTTCAAAAACTAGAACACCCTCTTTCTCTCTTAATCCAACCTGAGGGGGTGAAGGATTTGAAACAGGTGATTGAAGGCTTCTGATTTTCTCAGTCAAAGCTTGAACAATAAACTCTTCTGGCGAAATGCCTTGTTTTATAGCAATTTGTGCGATCGCCTCTTGTAGGTCTGGAGAAAGGTTCATGGAAAAACCTTGAAACGCAGTACCCCTAGTTTAGCGTTTAACCTTACTGCCTATTACCGCTTTAACTATGTAAACAGTTTCGTATTTTGTGCAATCGCCATCTCAGCAGTTGCTTCAATCGGATACTCAATTTCAGCAGCACGAGCAATGATAGCAGATCGCTACTCTTTAGTAATTAGGCATTAAACATTCTTGAAGAGAAGACAGGTTAGTATGTCCAGCAAAATGGTGCGTTTGCTTGTTGGCAATGTAGTCTATGAGATGGCGATCGCACTTGGCAAATAATCCTATTCTTTGTTAAAAGACTGCTCTAGATGTTCAAAGGCTTTTAACATTGCAGTCTCACCTCCCCAAGCTCGTCTAACATCATTGGGATCTAATATTCGACAATTACCAAGTACCCAATTTCTTTGAAGTTTCCATCCATTGATATCAGCAACACTAGTCCAGAAAACGGGACCACCCATTGTTTTTGTTGGTAGATTCGGCATCGAACCCATTTGTTCAACCAATCTCCCAATCATTTGAGGATCTTGTGCAATTCGAGTTAGAACGCTAATGGCTAACTGCTCTGAAATGCCTAACATGACTTATTACCTTAATGGGGGTTTTTAAGCTGAGGGTTCCCGAATTAATGCAAGAAGCAGCGATCGCAAATGTGGTCGCTGCCTTTAATAATCGGGCATTAAAGATTTTCAAGGAAGGGACAGATATAATACGCTCAGCAAAATGGTGCGTTTACTTGTTGGCATGTAGTCCATGAGATGGCGATCGCACTATATTTCGTCAACTATTTTCTTACGTTTCTCTTCATATTCTTCTTGAGTTAGTAGACCCATTTGATATGCTTCGCTAAGCTTCTCCAGAAGTACAAGAGAACGGCTAGCAGTTTGGACTGTTTGATTAGATTTCTTGGTAGGGGAAAGCGATTTCCTCTGAGACTTCAAGGTCTTCAACTCATCCTTCAACAAACTAATTTGAAATTGAACTTGCCGAACTACCTCTTGGGCATTCTGCTTCCCTTGTTTAATCTCAGCACGTTTTGCAGCTACCTTGCGAGCAATGCCTGCATTTGCACTAGCTGCAGCCCTTCGGCATGAAGCTCGATATCCTGATCCAAGTAATACTCCTCCAAGACCTCTACCCAGTGATTGGGTTTCAGCCCTTGCCTTTGCAGCAGATAGAGATAAAGAAGAATTTGCATCTACCCACTCTTGTACATCTCTTTTAGCATTCTCAAGCCTTATAACAAGTTGAGATATTTGAGTTTCCGTATTGGCTATTTGTTGATCTATGGTGCCTGAAGTTAGGGAGTTGTCTGGTGAAATCATAGTTTAAGCTGAGACAGAAATCTTGATTGCAATTGGAGCTAGCAGTTCACTCTTATTAAGTTCAACTCCCGCCCACAGCAGAAGAGTACCCAAAACTATCTACAGCCTAACCCCACCTGGTTTGACGTTAACAGACATCCGATGTAGGGTGTGTTGCTGTAAGCAAACGCGCCGTCGAATATTTGTTGTCGTTGATAGGTAACTTGAGTAATGAAATAAGTGCCTCTGTGATCGCTGGTCTTCGGTAAGTGGGCACTAAACATTTTGAAGAAGGGACAGATTAGTATGCACAAAAAATGGTGCGTTTGCTTATCAGCAACGTAGCTTAGAAGGTGGCGATCGCACTATATAGACAACTGCGAATCGATGGTGTGCAAGTCAGCAATAATTGAGGCGGCTGACTGCTCGAGGGCATCGTGTCCCCTAGCAACATCAGCATCAAGCCAGCTCATTACTTCCTTCAGTAGCTCACCCTTAGCTCGACGTTTTTCTTGTCGATCTTGAATCGACAGTACCGTTTTGACCTTCTCAGCGAAGACAGTAGGGTAGTAGTATTCAAACTGATCCGCATCGTTGGTTTGGAAGCGGTCCTCGGACCAATCTACGTACTTTGTTCGAAGCTTTGATACGATATCTTTCCCAGGTTCATCATTATCCACACGAACCCAAGTTCTATTTTTATAGATAGGCTGCAAATGTGTAAAAAGAATTAACCGTTGAAAGTCCTCGAGAATCGGTTCAACTTTGTCAATACCTCCTGCAGCAAGCGTCCTAACACGGGCAAGTCGAGGAACGAACCACGGAACAAGGTAATCACGAATAATCCGTTCAGCTGATGACTCTTCGAGTATCAACCATCCATCCCACAGAGCAAAGTCGGAGAATGAGTAACCAAGCTCCTGCAGTACCGAGATTCGAGCCTCCAGCGTTGAGGCAACCTTCTCAACAATTGACTCGGTGGGCAATTTACCTGGCACAGATGTAATCCGTAACAGTTGACTTTCTGGAGTGTTGCACAGATAGCTCACAACAATGTTGGAATGCGTTGAGATCACAAATTGGTTGAACGACGAGCTAATGATGATAAGGTCGAGCAAAGCTTTGAGGGCTTTTGGATGCAGGTCATTCTCGGGCTCCTCGACGAGAAAAAGCTTGTTTTTCGATGTTGCTAAGCTTGTAAGTAGATAGACAATGTTTGGCACACCATCGCCCATTTGCTGAATTGGAACTGAGTCTTGATTTGGCAGGTATAGTCCCGGGTGCTAACCGTTAAGAGATGGAATTGCTGTAACCATGAACCCAAGTATGGATTGACAAGCGTCTGCATATTCCGAATGGGCTGGAAATGCTGGGTTGCTAAGTCGAGAGAGCTTTGCTGCCAGATTACTCATGTTTGGCATAATGGCGAAAACACTCTGTTCGCGAACGTCCTCTCCGTAGCTTGCAGTCTTTCGTTTAGATAAATATGGAACTATAAAGTGGTTTGGTTCAACGTTTGGTAGTTGAAAATCGACGTATTGGCCTCCGGGCATAGAGGCTCGGTGTTCAGAACTTCCTGAACGTCGATCCGCGGTGTGGAGTTTCACCGTATAGGTACACGTATCGAACGAATTTGCTAAGGGCCATCCAACAGTCCCATGTATGTCAACAATATCGATGTCGATCTGTGCTTCGCTGCTTCCAACGCGAACGTCAGCCAAGATGTCTTCTAGTCCTTGTTGAAGTTGATGAAGTCCGCGCAGGATTGATGACTTTCCAGAATTATTTGCTCCGATAAGGACGTTCATCTGTCCGAGCTCGATGCGCCCAGAGTCCACAAATGAGCGAAAGTTTTGCATTTGGAGAGAAGCGACTCTCAATTTCTCACTCCAATTTCACAAGTGTTCACTATTCTTCTACATAGCAAGCTTCTTCAAGCTAATTGGAAAATCTTACAATTAGAACAATGCTCTCAATCTAGTTTAGAAATTTTAGATTGACTAAGCTTTTCACATGCTAACTTCTGCTTAGCGATTTTGTCTAAAATGTTCAGCATTTTTACTCTTTTTCTCATGCTTTTTTGATACCAATTTACTGACAGCGATCGCCCCCGCCCGTCCCAAAACAACCAAAACAAACCGCATCCCTCAACTCTTGCTTCTCTAATACATGGACACAAGCAGAACGAGGCATGAAGCTCCTCAGTTCTTGTCATCACCACAAAAGTTGCTGACATCAAGACAGAAGTTGCTGACATGGTTACAGAAACTTCTGACATCAAGACAGAACTCGCCGACATCAAGACAGAAACTTCTGACATGGTTACAGAAACTTTTGACATCAAGACAGAAACTTTTGCAGGCATGTCGCTATAGTTTTAGTTGACTTCTAGGTAGACCGACTAGAATTTTGTTGAGAGAGCGATCGCTCCACAAAATGCCCTCAGAAGATCCACCTAACTTTATTTAAGCAGCAACAAAATTAGTATGAAAGTTCGGTGAATTGCACACGTATCGTTCCTGAAATTTGCGGGCAATCTATTCCTATAAGCGTTTTATAGGAGTCAAAATTGTATGCCTCGTAAGCGTCGTGCATCTCGTGGTCTTGAGAAAGCTGAGCTTCGTGCTGCTGGCTTGAGAGCGATCGATCCTCAATTAAGTTTTGGCAATTCGGTCACGCTGAGTGAGTTCACCCGAACCATTGACCAACTGCGCCTGAGAATGGAAGCTTATAACACTGCTCTGGCAGTGATTGATGCCTCACAAACTGAGATGGCAGAACTGGAGAAAAAGCTAGGCGAACTGGGCGAGAAACTCATGATTGCCGTTGCCTACACCTACGGCAACGATAGCCGCGAATATGAATTGGCAGGCGGCATTCGCAAGAGTGAGCGAGTTCGCAAAATTAGAAAGGGTCGAACTCGTTCAGAGGCAACTAATTCATCTAATGGTGGTTCTTTAACGGCTTAAGTGAGAACTGTTGGGGCGATCGCCCTTCCCTTCAAAAGCGATCGCCCTCCTCTCTGCTTATCCTTCTCGCTTACGATAGCGGGTCAAGATACTCATCACTTCACCCAGGTCAGGTGCAGGTAAGAGTGGACTCCATGCGCCGACTTCGGCGAAACCACGACGATGTAAGTTATGGATCGTTTCAATCACACCATCACGAGAACCGATCACTAACACCTGCAAGCGTTCGCGTTCTGGAAGTGGCGCAATAGAAGGTTTCTCCTCCACGGGTAATGAGTGAGGAGATTCCAAAAAACAGTGAGACATAAGTTGTGACTCCTTAGGGTTTTCAAGGAAACCCAAAAACCTAGCCACCCCGCATTGATTCACGCGTTGCAATAGTGAGTGAGAGAACCAAAAGTGAGTTTAAACTTTTCACTTTCATGTCCTGAAGGGTAAGCAACGCTTTTTTGACATGACAAGTCGGGGTGGCTAAGGGAGTGTTAAAATTCACCGTTAGCCGCCAGACTGCCGTTAACAGTTTGGGGGTTAGCTGCTCAAGGCTGCCGTTAACAGCTTTGAGTAGCGCTAGATCCTTGGGTATGGTGGGGTCGTCTGCGTGTAAAGTGACAACCTTAACGTGAGAGCATATCTGGGATGTGAGTCTCTCGTCAAGGTGTTGAGCTACGGATTTTTGAACCGAAGATGAGGGAGCGATCGCTCAAAAAAGACAAGTTTTGTCGGTTAATCGAGGAAATTCACTCAAGATTCAAGAAAAGTTGCCTCAAGTGAATTTTGTGTGAACTTGCAATATCTAAATTTGGTGGGTTATGTAGAGAAGCGTCAAACTGTAGCAAAATTAACCTTTCTCAAATGGGGGCAAGGATGACGTACGTCTCTACCGGTAGTGGACAGGTTGGTGTTCTCACCAGTCGCGGTGTGTTTAGGTCGCTCAGAACTGGACCCGTTCTCACAGATATTGCCGAGTCCAAGGGAGGCGCCGTTTTTGGCGTAAATTTTGGCAGTTTGTTTCGAATCAACAGACGATCTGGTGCAGCAACTCGCATAGGCAGCCTGGGAACCAACAACATGAATGCTCTAGAGTTTGATGCTCAGGGCAGACTCTACGGTGCTGGGGGCAATGGCTTTTACCGCATCAACACGAACACGGGCAGAGCTACTCTCGTGTCTCGCATCTCTCGCTTTAATAGCAGCGGTGATATTGCCTATGACGCGCGCCGCAACCGTTTCTTTGCCACCTCCAACGCTCGAACTGCCACAACTGATGACCTGTTTTCCATCACTCCAGGCGGCAGAGTCAGCCGAGTCGGAGCAATTGGCAGGCGCAATATCTTTGGATTAGATGTTAAGGACAATAGGCTGCTCGGCTATACACCCGGTGGGGTAGAGATCACGATTAGCGTGAGAACAGGACGCGGCACGTTTAAGCGAAATTTGCAGATTAGCAGCCCGATTTTCGGAATTGGTTAGATAAACAGTTAGGCTTGGGAGTAAAGTTCGGCAACCAGCACTGCCTATCTACAGTGCATTTGCACTATCCTAAGAAGTGAGTTGAACTTGCTGTTGGCGATCGCTTGTGACTACTTCTCCCAAGCCCCTCACTCTAGTTAAAGACCCCGAACGTCTGGAGACGCGCCTCAAAGAAATTCCTCCAGAGCCGGGGGTCTATTTCATGCGCGACGCAAACGACAACATCCTCTATATCGGCAAGTCTAAGAAGCTGCGATCGCGAGTTCGCTCTTACTTTCGCGACAATCACGACCACAATCCGCGCATTGCCCTAATGGTGATGCAGATTGCCGAGATTGAATTTATCGTCACCGACACCGAAGCCGAAGCACTGGCGCTAGAAGCCAATCTAGTGAAACAGCACCAGCCTCACTTCAACGTGTTGCTGAAAGACGACAAGAAATATCCCTATCTCTGTATTACCTGGTCAGAAGAATATCCGCGCATCTTCATCACCCGCAGACGACAAAAGGGCAAAGGGCAAGACCGCTACTATGGACCGTATGTCGATGTCGGCTCACTGCGACGAACGCTGCATCTGGTAAAACGCATCTTTCCGTTGCGGCAGCGTCCTCAGCCATTGTTCAAAGACCGTCCCTGCTTGAACTACGACATGGGGCGTTGTCCGGGTGTGTGTCAAAAGCTGGTTTCGCCCGAAGACTACCACAAGATCATGCAAAAAGTGGCGATGATCTTCCAGGGACGAACGCAGGAGCTAGAGGACATCCTGTCGGCACAAATGGAGAAAGCCGCCGAAGACTTGAACTTTGAATATGCGGCACGACTGCGCGACCAGATTCGCGGACTGCAATCATTGGGGGCAGATCAGAAAGTGTCGC
This sequence comes from Oculatella sp. FACHB-28, assembly GCF_014696015.1. Taxonomy (NCBI): domain Bacteria; kingdom Bacillati; phylum Cyanobacteriota; class Cyanophyceae; order Oculatellales; family Oculatellaceae; genus Oculatella; species Oculatella sp. FACHB-28. The sequence continues at coordinate 85,101 of NZ_JACJPJ010000041.1, forward strand.
TGTCAGATGACACCGTGTCAAGAGATGCGATCGCCCTCGTTGCAGACGATCAGCACGCCTGCATTCAGCTTTTCCAAATTCGGGCAGGTCGTCTGGTAGGTCGGTTGGGCTTTGTAGCCGATGCTCAGTCCGGTACCCCCGGAGCAATTTTGCAACGTGCCCTAGAGGAACACTTCCAAACCGTTGATCCAGTAGAAATTCCCTCAGAGATTCTGGTGCAGCACGAACTGCCCGACGCAGAAATTCTGGCAGACGTGCTTTCCGAGAAACGCGGGCGTAAGGTAACAATCATCGTTCCCCACCGCCAAAGCAAAGCAGAACTGATCGAAATGGTTGAGCGCAACGCCGGATATGAGCTAGCCCGAACCCAACGTTTTGCTGACCGCAACAATCAAGCCATGCTCGACCTGGCAGGATTGTTAGACATGCCCGACATGCCCCACCGCATCGAAGGCTATGACATTTCCCACATTCAGGGTTCCGATGCGGTTGCTTCTCAAGTCGTGTTTGTGGATGGCTTACCCGCCAAGCAGCACTATCGCCATTACAAAATCAAAGACCCAACCGTCACGTCAGGTCACTCTGACGACTTCGCCAGTATGGCAGAAGTGATCGGGCGACGATTCCGCCGCTATGCTCAAGACCCAAACCTCAAGCGAATTGGCAATCCTGACTTCCCCGACTTGGTCATGATCGACGGTGGCAAAGGACAGCTTTCGGCTGTCGTCGAAGTGCTGCGCGAAATGAACCTGATGGAAGACGTGAAAGTCGTCAGTCTAGCCAAACAGCGAGAAGAAATCTTCTTACCGGGAGAATCGAAGCCACTACTCACCGATGCAGAACAGCCCGGAGTGCAGCTTTTGCGCCGTCTGCGGGATGAGGCGCACCGATTTGCAGTTAGCTTCCACCGTCAGCAAAGAAGCGATCGCATGAGACGCTCCCGTCTCGACGAAATTCCCGGACTGGGACACTATCGCCAAAAGCAGTTGCTTGCCCACTTCCGCTCAATCGACTACCTGCGCGAAGCAAGCCCCAAACAAATTGCAGAAGTACCAGGAATTGGCGATCGCATGGCTCAACAGATTTATGAATACTTCCACCCCTCCGCTGCCTCTACAGAAGAATCCGTTTCGTAATCCGTTCGATCAAAGCATCCTTCCTCCCTTTTATTTGCATCACCATCCTGCGGAGCAACTGTGGCAAAAAAAGCAGACATCGGCGGTAAGCGGCTGATTGGGTTAGCTCCAACCGCCTGGGTGCAATGGGTGACGCAGCAACCCGATGTCGTTGCTGAGGAAATTCTAGGTTCCGAGTTTCAATGGATCAGCCGAGAAAATGATGTGCTGGTGAAAGTGAGCAGTCCGATTCACGGTCAGTTTCTGGTGCTCAACGAGTTGCAGTTGCGCTACACCTCCAAACTGCCATTACGAATGCGAACCTATGCAGCCCTTGCAGAAGAAAAGTACGCTTTGCCCGTCTATCCGGTTCTGGTCAATATTCTTCCTCCCCCTGCAACGGTGACCATTGCCAATCACTTTGAATCCAACTTTCTAGGCATCCATGCTTATCAGGACTACCGAGTCATCAACCTCTGGGAAGTTGAAGTCGCGATCGTATTTGAGCAGTCCTTAAGTGCTTTACTACCCTTTGTGCCCGTATTGAAGCAAGGGGCAGAAGTTTCCGCAGTACAGCAGGCTTTGACCTTACTCCGTCAAGATGAGCAGCTAATTGAGTTGGAATCTCTACTAGCATTTTTTGCTAGCTTTGTGTTGGGTAGTGAAGTCGTCAGGCAAATCATGAGGTGGGATATGGCAGTGCTGCAAGAATCACCCTGGTATCAGGAGATTTTGAAAGAAGGTGAGCGGATAGGCAGACAAGAAGGCAGACAAGAAGGCAGACAAGAAGGCAGACAAGAAGAGGGGCGATCGCTAATCCTAAAACAACTCACTCGTCGCACGGGCACCCTTCCCCCAACAGTGGTGACACAAATTCAGTCTCTTACGCTGGAGCAGCTTGAGACGTTGGGGGAAGCGTTGTTAGATTTCAGCACTTTGGCAGACTTAGAAGCCTGGCTAGCAGGTCATTTGTAGGGCGATCGACTGTCTCAACTTCAATCAATTAGCGAAGTGGATAAAAATAAGGCAGAGCAAGTTGTTCTTTTGAGAAGATTCACGGTGCTTTCCTTAAGAAGAGATTTACGAACTTTCGTAAAACTGTTTACATCTATCGCCAGATCGGGGGGTGCTATAGTCTGCAGGATGAAGCATAAAGAATAAAAGTTCTTGCTGCTAAAACCCTCATCAGGGGTGCAACGATGTCCACCAGTACACCTTCCACTGCCGCGCAAGCCAATCTGCGCCAAATCAAACCTCAAAACGATGTGTTTATCTCCTACTCACGTCGAGATAAAGCGTTTGTCGAAAAATTAGACGCTGCACTCAGAAGTCTTAACCGTGCCCCTTGGGTCGATTGGGAGGACATTTACAAAGGCGAAGAGTGGTGGAAGGCAATCCAGCGGGGAATCGAATCAGCCAACACCTTCATTTTTGTAATCAGTCCAGATTCCGTCGCTTCGGCTGTCTGTCGGGATGAGGTGACTTATGCGGCGGAGTGCAACAAGCGGTTTTTGCCGATTGTCTGGCGGGAAGGGTTTGACCCAAAGCTGCTGCATCCGGCGATCGCCAGCCACAACTGGCTCTTCTTCCGCGAAACAGACGACTTTAACCCCGCCTTGCAAGAACTGATCCAGGCAATGGATACGGATCTGGTTCACCTTCGTGCCCACACTCGGCTGTTGATGCGGGCACTCGAATGGCAGTCTAAAGCCCAAAACAGTAGCTATTTGCTGCGCGGTCATGACTTGCAAGAAGCAGAGCAGTGGCTCATGCAGGGGTTAAACAAAGATCCCAAACCCACCCCACTGCAAACTCAGTACATTAACAGCAGTAACGAAGCTGAGGCACTAGTTCTTAAGGCAAGACAAAAAGCAAAACGGACGGTCGTATTAGCGACGGTTCTAGTTAATATGCTGCTGGTGACAGGAGCCTGTTTCTGGCTTTACAGCTCAGCTTCGAGTTGGGCTAGACGATGGGTCGAGCGACAATTGCAGGATGCGCTGAATGTGGGACTGGTAGGAATTAACGGAGACGAGTTTGAGGCGATCGCCTACTCCCCCCCCAGTTCAACCAGTGAGGAGTTTTACCAAAACCATCAAGACTGGCTTGTAAAAGTAAACACAGCTCTTCCCAACGCCTTCCCACGCACCTATGCGCCAACTGGAAATCCTAATTCTAATGAGATTATTTGGGTGGGCGACTCTTTTAGAGATCCTGCCCGTGACACCGCCAGTCAGTCAGTCAGCGCAACTCAATATCGTCAGCCCTACACCGTTGATTCTGCTTCTCAATATTGGTTAGCCGCAGGGCTAATCGAGCCAACCCTTACCCGCTCCATTTACACCGACGAATTTGGTAGCTGGCTCTCGATTTGTGGACCAATCCAAAACTCTGCTGGACAAGTCGTTGGTGGACTAAGGGTTGACCTTCGCGCAGACTACGTTCGCCGAATCGAGCAGCGAGTCCGAAATGCGTTGCTCACCGCCTACGTCATCGTCTTCATCTGGCTCTTCATTCTCAGCCTGATCATTCTGCGAGCCACCCGTCTCCCCACAGATTCCTTTGCATTAAAAGCAGCCCCATCTCAGAAAAACCAAACCGAGTAACCATCGGCTTAGCTCAAGAATTTACACAATCAGAAGAAAATAGGCGATCGCCTTGCAGCGACCTCCGGCTAGAGCTATGGTTTTAGCTTATGCCAACTCAGAAATTGGAGCTACAAATAAGAGCAACACCCCGACGAAATGTCACTCTTGATTTGTAAGTCCATTTTTCCTAAAGCGGTGTTACTGAGATACTTCAGCAGTGAGGGGCAAACCGTCTTGAGAAACGGGTTGGTTGTACAGCACCATTGTGGTGGTCGTATTTTCCTCGAAGCCGATACGCTCGTAAAATTTCTGTTGATGCGTGGTCATCAGGTATACTCGCTCAACCCGATTCACATGAGGGTGCATCAGAACGGTTTCAACCAGCTTACGTCCCAATCCTGCGCCCTGATAGTCAGGGTGAACGACAACATCCCAGATTGTTGCTCGATAAATGCCATCGGAGGTAGCGCGGGCAAACCCAATTAGCCTACCGTTATCCCAGACCGTCACAACGGGTTTGCTGTTGGCGATCGCCAATTCCCAATCTTCTAAACGGCGATCGCGTGCCCAGAAAGCCGCAGCTTCAAACAATGCTCGGAGTTGATCAAGGTCAATTTCAGCAGGGCAATTTCCCTGCAAAGCCCCTTCGTGAACACAAAATTGAACGTGGCGGCAATCCATCGCGGTCAATCCCCTTCTTTTATTGTCTAGGCTAGACGAGCAACATTCGTACTGACGTTGACCGTCTGGTAGAGAAATGTAGATGTATGTAGGTGGACTGTTTAGTTTTAATAAGTCCCAAGAACCCAGGATAATCCTAATTTTTTAAATCAGGTCAGGATGGGGATACCTACGTATGGAATTCATGACAAAATCTAGATTGCAAACGAGTTAGGTATGTTCAATTCTTTGAAGCTGTTCCGTCACACTCATCCCACAGTAGTTAAGCCGCGCCGGATTAGGCAGCGGCGATCGCCAATCATCCTGTTCCTGATGCTCCTGCTGTGGAGCCTCGTTTTAGGTTGGGGGCTGGCACAAGCCACAGAAACCACCCCAGGCACCATTGATGTCATAGCGCCACGCTACGAACTAGGACAGGATCTTTACCTAGAGAATTGCGCCACCTGTCATATCGGTGTACCACCAGGAATCATGCCCACCGAAAGCTGGCGACAAATCTTGCAAGACCCGGAACACTACGGAATCCAGCTACCGCTGCTTGTCGATCCACCCCGTCTGCTCGTGTGGGACTACCTGGGGCAGTACTCGCGTCCTGAAGCCGAAGGCGAGCAGATTCCCTTCCGCATCGAAGAATCCCGCTACTTTAAAGCCCTCCACCCCAGAGTCGAATTACTTCAACCTACCCGTTTAGGAAGCTGCATCAGCTGCCATCCCAGTGCAGAGCAGTTTAATTTCCGCAGCTTATCCCCAGAGTGGGAAGACGCACCGTAAAGAGGACAGAATGGGTACTCCGCATCTAGCTCCTAACCCCTAGCACCTCTTCCGCCCCTAGCCTCTGTTCCAAATGATAGGATTAGGAAAATGATGGCCTGTCTATAACGTCCTCCTTACTATGTTGAAAAATCTGCTGGGTGATCCCAACTCACGTAAATTAAAAAAATATAAGCCCGACGTTGTAGAAATTAATCTACTTGAGGAAGAGATCAAACCCCTGTCAGACGAAGCGCTGACCGGAAAGACCACAGAATTTAGGCAACGCCTGGAAAAAGGCGAGTCACTCGATGCCATTTTGCCAGAGGCATTTGCAGTCGTGCGCGAAGCCGCAAGGCGCGTCTTGGGAATGCGGCACTTTGATGTCCAGCTTATCGGCGGCATGGTGCTGCACGATGGACAGATCGCCGAGATGAAGACTGGGGAAGGTAAAACCCTGGTGTCTACGTTGCCTGCCTATCTCAACGCGCTTGAAGGCAAAGGCGTTCACGTCGTCACGGTAAACGACTACTTGGCAAGACGAGACGCAGAATGGATGGGTCAAGTCCACCGCTTTTTGGGACTAAGCGTGGGGTTGATTCAGCAGGGGATGAATCCGGCTGAGCGCAAGAAGAATTACGACTGCGATATTACCTACGGCACCAACAGCGAGTTGGGCTTTGACTACCTGCGCGATAACATGGCTTCCTCCATGCAGGACGTAGTGCAGCGACCCTTTAACTACTGCGTCATCGACGAAGTTGACTCCGTGCTGATCGACGAAGCTCGGACACCGCTGATCATCTCAGGGCAGGTAGAGCGTCCCAGCGAAAAGTATGTCAAAGCTGCACAAGTCGCGAATGCGTTGCGCCGAGGCGAAAAAGATGGTGCTGAAGAGCATTATGAGGTAGACGAAAAAGCGCGCAACGTGCTGTTGGCAGACGAAGGCTACATTGAGGCAGAGCAGCTTTTGGGAGTGAAAGATTTGTTCGACCCGCAAGACCCGTGGGCGCACTATATCTTCAACGCTATCAAAGCAAAGGAACTGTTCATTAAGGACGTAAATTATATTGTCCGCAATGACGAAATCGTGATTGTAGACGAGTTTACCGGACGAGTAATGCCCGGTCGTCGCTGGAGTGATGGACTACACCAGGCAATTGAAGCCAAGGAAAGGGTGGAGATTCAGCCGGAAACCCAAACTTTGGCAACGATTACCTACCAAAACTTCTTCTTGCTCTATCCCAAGTTGGCTGGGATGACGGGTACTGCCAAGACTGAAGAGGCAGAATTTGAGAAAATCTACAATCTAGAAGTAACCATTGTTCCAACTAACCGCACGACCAAACGGCGGGATGTGTCGGATGTAGTCTACAAAACAGAAGAAGCTAAGTGGAAGGCGATCGCCGAGGAGTGCGCCGATATGCACAAAGTCGGTCGTCCTGTCCTGGTTGGCACAACCAGCGTAGAGAAATCAGAAGTGCTGTCTCGTCTGCTGAGTGAGCGGGAAATCCCCCACAATCTACTCAACGCTAAGCCAGAAAACGTCGAGCGAGAATCTGAAATCATCGCTCAGGCAGGGCGCAAAGGAGCCGTCACGATCGCCACCAACATGGCAGGACGGGGAACCGACATCATCCTGGGTGGTAACGCCGACTATATGGCGCGACTCAAGGTGCGGGAATACTTCATGCCTCGCGTCGTTCAGCCAGAGGATGAAAACAGCTTTGCGGTTGCTCGTGGACCCATGGGCAAAGGCAATCGTGGTGGTGGCAAGGGCTTTACACCTGGTGAGGGTAAAGTTAAAACCTGGAAAGCCTCCCCTCAAATTTTTCCAACGGAGCTGTCTCCAGACACCGAGCGCCTACTGCGAGAAGCAGTTGACTTTGCCGTGCAGCAGTATGGAGAGCGATCGCTCCCTGAACTCGAAGCCGAAGACAAAGTTGCCACCGCTGCCGAAAAAGCACCGGTAAACGATCCGGTCATCATGCGCCTGCGTCAGGTCTACAACCTGATTCTGAACGAATACGAACAGTTCACCGAAGCAGAACACGAAGAAGTGGTGCAACTGGACGGACTGCACGTCATCGGCACTGAGCGTCACGAATCGCGCCGGATTGACAACCAGTTGCGCGGTCGGGCAGGACGGCAAGGCGACCCCGGTTCTACTAAGTTCTTCCTAAGCCTGCAAGACAATTTGCTGAGAATTTTTGGGGGCGATCGCGTCGCAGGCTTCATGCAAGCCTTTCGAGTTGAAGAAGACATGCCCATCGAGTCAGGAATGCTCACCCGTGCCCTAGAAGGCGCACAGAAAAAGGTTGAGACCTACTACTACGACATCCGCAAGCAGGTGTTTGAGTATGACGAGGTGATGAACAATCAGCGCCGCGCCATCTACGCCGAGCGTCGCCGTGTCCTAGAGGGGCAAGACCTGAAAGAGCAGGTGATTAAATACGCTGAGAAGACAATGGACGACATCGTCGAAGCGTACATCAACCCCGACCTGCCACCCGAGGAATGGGAACTCGACAAGCTCGTCAGCAAAGTCAAAGAGTTTGTGCATTTGCTCTCAGATATGGAGCCTGACCAGCTAGAAGACTTGACCGTTGGTGAAGTCAAAACCTTCCTGCATGAGCAAGTACGTATCGCCTATGACCTCAAAGAGGCACAGGTCGATCAAATTCAGCCAGGGCTAATGCGTCAGGCAGAACGATTCTTCATCCTGCAACAAATCGACACCCTTTGGCGTGAGCACCTGCAGCGCATGGATGGACTGAGAGAGTCGGTAGGTTTGCGTGGCTACGGTCAGCAAGACCCGCTGATCGAGTACAAGAGTGAAGGCTACGAACTGTTCCTGGACATGATGACCGACATTCGGCGAAACGTCGTCTACTCGCTCTTCCAGTTCCAGCCACAAGTTCCAGCAGCTCCTCAGAAGCCCTCTGAGGTAGTCTAAGCGATTGATTTTGCTGGGAAACCCTGGTTCCAATCCTCAGGGTCCCAGCAAGATTTCAATCGAGACGGCAAAAAACACTGCAGAATTAAAATTTACCCCTCCCAGAGTGAACGAAATTCTGCTAATATAGCGATTCTGTGGCTCTAATTGAGTTGCAGTCGATCTCCAGGAGAGATGGCCGAGCGGTTGAAGGCGCAGCACTGGAAATGCTGTTTGGGCGAAAGTTCAACGAGGGTTCGAATCCCTCTCTCTCCGTTTCATAGCGATATTCACTTTCCAGCTAGCTTGTTTCTAGCTGACCGTTGAACCGTTTCCTCACAATGATGTAATAGATTGAACCTGCTGCTCGGTGCGACAGCTTTCGACCTTATTCTCAATTACATCTGCTGCATATTGAACCCCACCCGCATGGCGAATGGCTCTCTGTAAGCGGACCGCATTTCGTCTGTAAGACTCGTTCATCAGCACCCGTCGAATGACCTGTCGCAACCTGACGACGTTGGCACTAGATAAGGGCAAAAATTCCCCCACTCCGACCCAGGCAAGCCGTGCCGCAACGCCTAGCTGATCGTCGGCTAATGGAATGGCAACCAGAGGCACTGCATTGCTCAACGCTTCTAGCGTTGTGTTTAGTCCAGCATGAGTGACACAGAGGGAAGCCCGCTCTAGCAATTTCAACTGTGGGGCGTATTTAACCACGATTGGGTTGCCTGGTAGTTTCGGTAATGCTTCTGGCTCCAGCCCTCCTCCCAAAGAAATGACAACCTGAGCTTCTAAATCGACACAGGCTTCTGCAATGGCTTGAAACAAGTGTTTAATTTGGTTGCGTGAAGTGCCTAGTGAGATGTAGATGAGACGCAGATTGCTTAACTTCTCAAAGGGAAAGTCCGTTCTAGGACGACCTGTAGAGTTATGGAACGGACCCGTGAAATAGAAATAGGAAGGTAATTTGCGGTAAGGATATTCCAACTCAGGGACATGCTGGCTGATGATTGCCAGTTTGGAAAAGCAGTCGTTGTAGCTTGAGTAGGCGGGCAAGTTCCACAATTTCCGATAGCGCGCTATGACTGATATGACAGGACGACTGATTAGCAGAAGCAACCCGTAAGTAATCTGATTGCGAAGCCGCGCCCACCAGCGAGGGTTAAAAGTCCAGTCTGTTAAGGCAGGTGGAACGTAGCTATCTTGGTAGAGTACCAAAGCGCTACAGATGGTGATGAAAGGCAAATTCAAATGCTCAGCGATGGTTCCTCCTTCAAAGGCAGACATGTCTATAAGTAAAGCCTCAATCCCTGCTTTGCGGATTGCCCTGGGAGCTTCTCGCAGACTGGTAGCTACTCTTATTTTGAAAAAACTGATGCCGCGCCAGAGTGCCTGCAGTCCTGTCAACTCTGCCCGTTTTGGATCGACTCCTGTGTAAGCGATCGCCTCAAAGCCAAGACCTGCCTCTCTTGCTTTTGCTTCTGCACGAGCATCACTCAGAACAGTAACTTGGTGCCCCCGCCGCTGAAGCTCATACCCTAATGGCAGTAGCGTATTCAAGTGTCCCGTTCCACCCAGGCAAAGAATGCCGAAATGAGTCATGCTTGTATCTCTTAATTTTTCTTTGTGAAAGTTTTATAGCAGGTTTCACTAATATTCAGATAGATAGAATGCTGCCTAAATAAGCTTTTTACTCCGGTCTGATTTAGGAAAGCTGAGAATTGCCTTACAAGGCAAGCCACTCTAATCACTTGAACTGCTAAGGTAAAAACCTCTTCTTAATTGAGAACTAAGCATTAGAGAGTATCGAGGTACTGTAGGGTGACTGATTAGTCCAGAGTTGTGACTAATGAGCTGAAGGGCTGTCTAAGCATCGCTATATAGTATGGATTGTCAGTTTTTCTTCACTGAAGCTTCATACTTGAACCAGCGACCTTACTTCACATTTACTTGATAATACTGACCTGCTAATCGTGATTGAGAACTTTTGATGAAATTAATCGTCATGAGTGTTTATGCTTAGGGGAAAAAGTTGAAGGCGGACCTATGAAGCTACTTAAATTACTTCGAAACTCTGTCCTCATCTGGCATCTGACCTGCGGAACTTGTGCGATCGCCTTGGTTGGCAGTTTAACTGTTTACCAACGGTCAGTCCTGGCAGATCCACTCACCATTGTTCAAAATCACTGGGATGCGATCGCCTCTCGAAATGCTGATAGAACTGTCCAGCAATATAGCCAGGATGCTGTCCTGTTATGGACTCACGGTTCACTAAGAGGAAGGTATCAGGGGAGCCAAATTTATCAGAACTGGCAGACCTTTTTTAAGAAATATCAAATTGAAAGCAGTCGTATTGTTGAACAGAACAGTAGCGATCGCACCGTTAAAGCAGAAATTGTGGTTATTTCCAAGTCAAATGCAAGCTCTAATCAACAACTTCATCTTTTCTACGAAGTTCGAATTGATGAGCAAGGAAAAATTCTTTATGAAGTCTGGCAAACGAAGGCTCAATAGGGCAGACGAACGCCTGATCATGTGACTAGAATTGTCTGTAGCGTTCAGCAAACTCATCTACCTTGAGCAGAAGTTAATCTCACTTAAGCTCCATTTCAAAACACGCTAACTCTGCCACGAATCAACCTGTACTATCATGCCCACTCAGCACTTGAAACTGACTTGGAAAAAACCTCTGAAGATTTTTTCAAAGTTCTGTTTAGGTTGCTCTATTTGAGTCGTTGGATGAGTACTGAATTGTTTGTAAGTAAGCTGTGCATCTATTTCATGTTAGAAAGCTAAGGTCTGTTTCCTAAACCATTTAGGAGGGTTTTACACGACGAGGTTAACTCGCAGGCAGTTAGTTTTACCTTCTAAAAACTTCATTGTTTCCCAGATTTTATGCTGTGGAACGCGGTAATGAATGGCCCCCACTCGTCTCTTACTGTGCGTGAAGTAATTGCTTGTTCCTGATTGATTGATCATGGGTCTGGATGAGCCATATGACGTTTGAAGATATCTATCAGTTTTTCCGCAATCCACCTCCGTTTTATCTCAATAAAGAACTGGCGGTTTGCTATGTATTGGCCGTTTTACTGCGACAGGATTCTTACGGCACTGAACTGATTCAACTGCTAGAAACTGAATATCCTGTCTATCGCCTTTCTGATACCGTCTTGTATAGCGCTTTGAAGTTTTTGGAAGACAAGGCTGCAATTACAGGCTATTGGAAAAAAGTTGAAGGACGGGGACGACCCCGCCGCATGTATCAGGTTCATCCCGATTGGACGCACCAAGCTCAAGAGTTGGCTCGTCTCTGGCGCGACTATGCTCTGGGGAAAACGCCAAGCCTTCAGCGGTAGCAAAACCACTGGATTGAGGCAAACTTCTACCACAACGGACGAAACGTATGGTGCGATCGCCCCTTATACCTAAGAGCTACCCGTTCGCTTTTGTGAGGGCTTTGCCGTTCAAAGCCCTTACAAGCGACTTTTTCATTAGAAAGCTTTGTATATAAAAACTTGATTGTTAGGGAAAATTTCCCTATAGTCACTACTACTTTTATCGATCTGCAAATCTAGAGCTTCTTCAACAAAAAGTTCTGATTTCAGCAGCTTATCCTGCTTGTCTAGGTATTCGTCTTAGTCCCTCTAACATCAGGAGATTTTCTATCAGTTTTTATTCCTGTAGGGACAGATCAACGCTTGCCCAGTCCCAAGTACTTCCAGTTAGACGATAGCTCTAAAGATCGCCTTTGGTTCAGTATCTCTGCTGAGCCCTTCAGCAATTGCTACAGACAACAACCCCTTTTATCTGGAGAATGTTGTTCTGGAATGCATTCTGTAGAAAGTCTAAAATTCTTCAAATTCCAGGAATTTTACTGATATTCCTCATCCCCTTAGGAATACATTAGCTGTCCTATTGCAAAGATTACATCCATCCTTTTCCGCAATTCTACGAGTGCGAGTTGTGGTGTAAGTCTAAGCAAATGTTCTTAGCAGAGGTGCCCCCCTAATGACAGAACAAAAGTTAGAAGCAATTGTCCGTAAGTTCGTGCCCCGACGTGGAATGACTCCTGGTGGTACGGCTGATTATGTCAACATTCCAGGTGGACACCCAGATTTTGAGTTTGAGAATGCGCGTACGACTGGTGCAGTTAAAGGCATTGTCAAATCAACGTTACGCAAAAACGAAGAGGATGGCTTGTTTAAGCCTCAATATTCTGGGCAGTCTCAAGGTACAGTCAGCAGCGAAGCAAGCTTCAATCAGTGGTTTACTACCTACGGAGTCACGGATACCAGCTATGGCAACAGTGAACAAAAAATTATCTTGCCCCTAGCGGAGAAAGCTGGGCAACCTGGTGTTTTTGAATACAGTTCTGAAGCTTTTTTCCCGCTGGATGAGGAAAACCTTTTTGTTAGAACGGATCAGGGACAACCTCAGGTTACGTGGCTGAACACAGAGGGCTTTGAGTGGCGACGCATTCCCACCGCCTCAGGTAGCACGTCTCTAAGAACAATATTTGCGGATGCCCGGGGTGGACAGACTGAGTGGCGCGATCGCCAAAACAAACTGTTGCCCCATACCTATCACTTTACGCTTGAGCTACACCACACCTTTGCCTACAAACCAGGAGCCGAAAACTGGACTTTTGAGTTCCGAGGCGACGATGACCTGTGGGTATTTATTGCAGGCAAACTGGTGATTGATCTGGGCGGCGTTCATAGCTCGCTAGATGGACGAGTGCGTCTGGGCGATTTAAAGCTGAACGATCAGGATGAAATTGATCCCAATGGCACTAAGCCTCTCCTGGAGTTTGGCAAAGAATATTCTTTTGACCTGTTTTACGCAGAGCGTCACACGTCCGGAGCTAGATTTAGAATTACGACCTCGATTCCATTTGATCCCAAGGTTGAGATCGAGGCCGGTAAAGATGCTCAGGAGCCTGCACCAGGACAGGTTGCGGTTCCTGCTCAAATGGGCGAATTTACCGTCAGGCTGACCGGAGACAAAACTTCTAACAAACCCCTCGTTGTCAATTTTCAAACTGGCGGACAAGCCACCATCGGTGCAGGTGCTCAAAACAATGACTATCGCCTGAAGCTGAAAGACGCAAACGGTAATCCCCAAGGCGATTGGTTAACGAACAGCGTCACAATTCCAGCGGGGCAAAAAGAGGTCAAGATTGCAGTCGTACCCTTCAGCGATGAATTTACCGAAGAACAAGAAAGCGTAATTCTGACGCTGATTGATGGGCTAGATTATGATTTGGCTGACAAAACAGAAGCTGAGATCAAGATCATTGATTTTGTGCCGCCGCTACCCGTGGTAACGATCCGGGCGACGATTCCTGAAGCAAAAGAGCCAGCCCCCGGACAAGCCGCCCTACCTGAAGATATGGGCGAATTTACTATTAGGCGGGTCGGACAAAATTTGCGAAGACCTCTGACGGTCAAGTTTCGCCCACCCGAAGGGACAGCAACTCTGAACACGGATTATCGTTTAAGGCTTAAGGCTGCTAATGGGGCGCTTCAGGATTGGCTGGCAGCCAATAGCGTCATTATCCCAGCAGGGCAAAGCGAAGTCAGGATTGCGGTAGTGCCAGTTGGCGATCGCAATCAACGCAACCGACCCGTTCGAGAGCCTGACGAAACGGTCATTCTCACACTCAATAATGACCCTGCTTACCAGCGCGGCAGACCTTTGAGGGATGAGGTCGTGATCAAAGATTATGTTGCCCCTTCAAAACCCATCGTCACGCTGCGGGCGATTGATGATGAAGCGGAAGAACCTGCTCCAGGTCAGGCTGCTACTCCGCAACAGGTAGGCGCATTCCTAATTAGCGTTCGGTCGGCAGTTGCCCATTCAGGACTGACAGTAAGATTCAGGTTATCGGGTGATGCTCGTCGGGGCAGCGACTATGTGCTGAAAGATGAATCGGGCAACCTGATTGCGGAGAATACCTTGGCGATTGCTCCTGGCAAAGACAGAGTCAGAATTACAGTCGTACCCCTTGCCGATCGCCTCGGTAGCGAGGGATACGAGTATGTGATCATGACCCTGTTGCGCAGCACAGGTTATGACCTCGGTAGGGAATATGCCGATACTGTGCGAATCAAAGATCGAACCATTTCATCTCGGATGTTGGCAGAGATCGAAGCGATCGACGACAGCGCAGAAGAACCCTTCATCGTCAATGGTCAAGTTGTAGAACCTGGAGACAACGGCACATTTCAGATTCGACTGAGTCAGAAGGCCCCTTCAGGAGGGGTAACAGTCCACTATGCCATTAGTGGAACGACGGAGCGCAGTGACGGCACACGAGATTTCGTTTTAGACCCCAATCGCACCTGGGTACACATTCCTGAAGGCAAACGGCACGACAACATCGTCGTCAGACCCATAGCAGATACGCAGTTTCAAGAAGCTACTGAGACAGTCAGGCTAACGCTCCAACCGGGTTCCAAATACTTCTTACCTGAAAACAAGAAGAAGAAGAGATGGGATGAGGTGTCTATTTCCAACAGGAACCGTGAAGGCAGAATAGGCAGCTAGCACTGAGTCATTGAAGCTGAACGCAAAGCTGAACTGCGTTTCAAACGATTATTACCCTTTGAGTTGCGGAGTATACACAGCGTATACACCGTAGACTCTTTGGGAGAGGAAAAATTGAGGATTTTGGGATTTGGGCAAGGCTTATTCTACGTCCCACTTCCCATTTCCCATTCCACACCCCCTTTACCTGTGAGGTGCTGAACAAATGGCATTCAAATTACTGTGGTCTTTGCTGATTCGGTCGAGCGTTGTTGGAGCAATTTTGTTGGCTGCGACAGGGGCGATCGCCGCTGATATGCCCGTCCCTGCTGAACCCGTCACCGATGCTGAACTCCTGACCTCCAATGGCTCTTCTGAGTCTGAGCAGCCCACAACACCCGCTGCAATCCCTGCTGTAACTCCGAGCGTACAGGTTCTTTCGCCCGTGCCGTCAGAAACTGCGATCGCAGATGACGTTTCTACTGAAGTTAATGAATTTGAGCCAGATTTTGCCGAGCAAGAGCCGGTTGAGCAGAATCTAGTTGAGCAGAATTTGGAGCCGGTGGGCGATCGCTTCGGCAACGACTCAATGGCGCAGATTACCTCCGTCTCTCAGCTTTCGGACGTGCAGCCGACCGATTGGGCATTTCAAGCCTTGCAATCTTTGGTAGAAAGGTACGGGGTCATCGCTGGATATCCTGATGGCACCTTTCGGGGCAACCGGGCATTGACCCGCTACGAATTTGCCGCAGGTCTAAACGCCGCCCTCGATCGGATTAACGAATTAGTGCAAGCAGGTGTTGAAGACCTCCCTACTCAAGCAGACCTGGATGTCTTGATACGATTGCAGGACGAATTTGCCGCTGAATTAGCCACCCTACGTGGTCGCGTTGACAACCTGGAAGCTCGAAGCGCTGAGCTAGAAGCAAACCAGTTTTCAACCACTACGAAGCTGGTCGGGGAAGCAATTTTTTCAGTCTCTGATTACTTTGGCGACAGTGACAATAATCAAACTGTTTTTCAGCATCGAGTTCGGCTTGATTTAGTAACCAGTTTCACGGGCGAAGATGCCCTATATACTCGGATTGCCACAGGTAATGCGCGGCAATTCTCACAGCAGCCAACGCTTCCCGTTGATCTTTCACCGGGCACGCCTGATTTGACGGCCACTGCAGAAGGTTCCCTTACGCCCAGAATAGGCGGAGCAACTGACAACGACTTTGTTTTAGATTGGCTTGCCTACTATTTTCCGATCAGTTCAAACGTGAACGCCTACGTCTCTGCAACCGGTGGAATCCATAGCGATTATGTGTTTAGCACCGTCAATCCTTTCTTTGAAGACTTTGATGGGGGCAGTGGCTCAATCAGCACCTTCAGTCAGGAAAGCCCCATCTATCGAATCGGGGGCGGTGCAGGCGCAGCCTTAAACTTTGCCTTTGATGAAGACGACACTTTTGTATTAAGTCTAGGTTACCTGGCTGAGACAGCTAATGCCCCCAGCCCCGGTAGCGGTTTGTTTAATGGTGACTATGCCGCATTAGGGCAGCTTACGTTTACCCCAAGCGATCGCTTTCAGTTGGGTTTAACCTACGTTCACGGCTACCATTCCTCCGACAATCCAATTTTTGATTTGGGCGTTGGAGATGAAATTTTTGTCGGCACCTCTCCCGCCAACTTGGTGCATATCGACCGCAACGTGCCTGCTATCACGAATTCCTACGGCATCGAAGCATCTCTTCAGCTTAGTCCTCGATTAGTAATTAACGCTTTTGGGGGCTACACAGATTTGACCTTGATTGGCACTGAAGGGGGTGAAATTTGGTACTACGGCTTGGGTATAGCCCTCCCTGACCTATTTCAACCAGGCAATCTGGGCGGCATCTTTGTCGGCGTAGAGCCATATCTGGGTGGACTGGATGGTGGACTCACCTATCGCAGCGCTGGCTTTGAAACAGACACGACCTTGCAAAACGATACTTCACTGCACGTTGAAGCCTTCTACAAGCTACAGCTCAGTGACAATATTTCCGTTACTCCTGGTTTGGTTTGGATTACGGCTCCGGACCAAAATAGCGGTTTGGACGACTACGTCATCGGCACCATCAGAACCACTTTCACTTTCTAATCACGCTAATAATGTGAGTTTGATAGCGCCATTTTAGCCACACCTTTTACGGCTGAAATGGCGCTTTGTTTGGCTTGCTCAAAAGTGCGATCGCTCCCTCCTGATACCGATTTAAGCTGATACCGATTTAAACGAGTTTCGTGACACATCAATTTCTGTAAGGGCGCACTGCGGTTGCCCACCAGCGTTGAGCAAATTGACTAAGACGTGATAAAGATCACTCATTTAGCTCACAATTCTCACATTTTTGTGAGTTGAGAATCACCAGGCTCACCACGGAAAGTTGCGATTCTTATCTGTATGAGAGGAATAACGACGGAGTGCTTTACCACTTACCAGAGGATGCCCCCATGATAAACGTGCTGGATCGACCCTACGTAGAAGAAGAACTCGTCGAGACTGTTGAACCCATCGATGAGGGTGTTGAGTCAATTGAGGTTAAAAAGCTACTACCCTTTGATTGGCGCAAGCTGATGATATTGGGTGTATCGCTTGATGATGCCAAAAGAATCGCAATTAATCTGATTGTGCGAGAACTTGTGCCGGTCTACTGGCGCAAGCTGATCGAGTTAGGCGTACCCATTAATGAAGCTCACGATATTGCTGAGGCGGTCGCCCGCTATGACGCTGCCAAAAAATGCCCCAACCATGAGCAAAAGGAGTTGATCAAGCGCTACTGCCCAACCATCTGCCGGGCTGAACTTTGGCGCTCCAAACTACTCCTGGAGTAACTTTTCTAAGTTCAGGTTCAAATTCAGGGTGCATTAGTCTTGGAATAGTTAACTCAATCGTTGAATCTTAGATAGATACCGAAACAATTTTAATATCCAAACAAATATTGAACAGATACCCGAAAAACAGATGTCTTAAGAGAGTACCGGTTCGTTATTAGGATGTCGTCACGAAATCATGACTGACCTATCAACGGCAATTCAACCTGAAACTCTGCACCTTGTCCAGGCTGACTGATACAGCGAAGCTGACCGCCATGCCCTTCAACTACAATGCGGTGAGCGATCGACAATCCCAAACCTGTACCTTGTCCTACTGCTTTGGTTGTAAAGAAAGGATCAAAGATTCTAGCTTGAATATCTACGGGAACTCCCGCTCCATTGTCCCGAATCGAGACCGTCACAGAATTGGAATCGTGCCAAGTATGGATTGTGATTTCGCCCCTACTGCCTGCTGCATCCAGAGCATTATTCAACAGGTTTAAAAATACCTGATTGATTTGTCCAGCGCGACATTCTACTTTTGGCAACGCACTATAGTGTTTGTCTATCCTGACTCCTGTCCGGAGACGGTGTTGCAGAATGACAAGACTACTTTCAATCCCCTCGTGTAGGTCAACGGGCTTTCGGTCTGCTTCGTCCAATCGAGCAAAATTTCGTAGGGTTAGCACTAATTCTTTTAGCCGATCGGCTCCTATCTTCATAGACTGAAGCAAATTCGGAAAATCTTCTCGGACAAACTCTAGCTCAGATTGAGAGTTGAACTGGGCGATCGCATCCGGTGGGTCTGGAAACGCCGTTTTATACAGAGAAAGTGCCTCAATCATTGAGTCTGCATAAGTTTGAGCGTAAGGCAGATTGGCATAAATAAAAGTAGTGGCATTGTTCAATTCATGAGCAATACCAGCAACCATCTGCCCCAGACTAGACAATTTCTCTGTCTGAATTAACTGCGCCTGCGTTGTCCGCAGATCGTATAGCACTTGCTCCAACTGACGCGCTTGTGCTTGAGCCTGAACGGCTGATTCCTGTACCTGAGCATGCAATTCTGCTTGGTGAATGGCGATCGCCACCTGATTTCCAAGCTGCTGTAGCAGATCCATTTCCCAGTTTTGCCAAATCCTTGGGCTGCAACACTCATGAGCAATCAGCAAGCCCCAAAGCTTTGTCCCAATTAGGATCGGCACAATCAGATTGGCCTGAACCTGTAAGCGCCTCAAAAAGTTGATGTGACAGGAGTCTAACCCTGCTTGCAGAATGTTATTAATTGCTCGAATCCGTCCTCCCTGGTACAGATTGGCATATTCGCTAGAGAAGCAATTGTCCTGTCCCATCTGTCCCAGCACCGATACCCAAGGCTCAGCAACGTCTTCCACCACAACCGAGCCTTGCCAGTCTTGAAAAAATTGATAGATTACAACCCGGTCAGTGTCGAGCAACTGCCGCACTTCTCGCACCACCGTTTGTAAAATTGTATCCAGGTCAAGAGTGCTGCGGATTTGATTAGTTACGAGGCGCAGCAAAGCTTCTCGCTCTACCTGGCGACGAGTCTCACTGTAGATCTTTGCCTGGTTGATGGCGATCGCCACCTGGTTGCCGACTTCTTCTAAAAGCTGTTGCTCCCAGTCCAACCATTCTCGCTCGCGATCGCACTGGTGCAGCCCAATAATGCCGTTGACTTGCCCTCTATACCACATTGCTGTAGCGAGCGTTGAGCGAATTTCTAGCGATTCTGCAATCTGATGCGTTTGCTTGCTTAAACCAGGAAATTCTGAAAAACGCTTCAACCCCAGCGCTCTTGGCTGCTGCATCAACATCCGCAAGTAAGCATTTCCCTCAATCGAAATGCGATTACCAATTTGAGTAGGATAGTCTCTCCGACAATACTCACCCTGACAGATCAGCGTTTTTTGTTCACCCGGTTCTGTAATTAGAATGTCAGCTCGGCTACAGTCAAGCACTTGACACAAGATGCGACAAGCCGAGTTGAGCACCTCGTTCAGATCCAAAGTGCTGCGAATTTCGTTGTTAATCTGGCTCACCAGATTAGACAGTTGAACCTGCCGTTGCAACTGCAGTGCAACAACCTGTTCACCATCGACTATTTGTTGTAGGCGTAAGCTTTGACTTTCTGTGCTCAGGTCAAAGGGCTGAATGGGCTCAGTCACGGATAGCTGACTCAAAAACCAGGGTGTTTCAGGAGACATAAAATTGATGATAGGTACCCTGCATTGGGATCAATCCATTGCAGTATCAGTGTAAATCTCAGCCAACGCACCCCAGCTAAGCAATCGCATCTTGAAGTAAATCTACGAGTAAACTCTGATTAGAGCATAAGCAAAGCGGACACTCGTCAGCATTTTGGCTTAAACTCTCTGTCACCGCTAGCCTTAAATGTCAGGCAACACCAGCAGGGAACTCAACCGTCTTAAGTCTAATCGAAAAGTTAGGCTTAAGACCTCTTGACTAACCCAACAACTTTCCGGTTTTCAGCACTGCTAAGTGTACTTTTTGCGACTTTTGATCCACTCGCCACACTCCAATAATTAAAAAAAGCCACCGCTCAGAATAGAAAACCCTGTTTGAGTTAGACTGGTTGCTTCTATTTCAACTTTTGTCTATCCCAATTATGGATTGATGCATAGCGTAGCTACTGCAAACACGATTAGGAATCCACCATTAGACAGAAACGTGAATATTTGTGTTCCAACAAGGTGACTAACCAGAAACTCTCAGCGGACGATTCTGAGCGATCGCTGTCGGGGCTAACGTTCTCCAATTCTTTAGCTTGAGCCTGCAATCTCATTGGCTCCATTTAGCAGGTTGCTGTCGCATCAAATGCAAGGGGGTGCTACCAGTGTCAAAATGAATTCAAAGTACTTCAGAATATGTCCACTCAATCAACCTGGAAGCAAATTTACCCCTCAATTAAAACAGCAGTCGCTTATCTAGAGCCAATCGATCTGCTGTTAACACAAGCTGTCAGAACTCTTGCTGCGTTCTACCAGACAGATTGTTTGCTGTGGGCAGGGTTAGAGACAGAAAATCCAGATTCATTTCAAGTTTACGCAACCTCGGGAGCACGACACTTCGTTACAGGACGTGCCGTTCAACAGTCTTTGTCTCCAACAGAGCTAGTTCTCAAAGACGATTTATCCTTAAACGATTCATTTCCGGCGGTTTGGCAAATTTATCCAGAGACTCTACCGGAGTGGCTGGTCACACAACAGCGACTTCCTCAAGTAACCCAACTAGAAACAGGTGAACTGATTGTACCTGCCACCCACAACGGGCGTTTAAGTGCTGACTTTACCGGCAGTTTTAGCGTTGGGGCGGTCGCCACCAGTGCAGACTCGGTTCGTTCACTCCAGCTTGTACTCTTGCTCAATCGACCGTTGCCTTCCCAAGCGACTGAAGCAATAAGCAAAACTGACCCTGCGGACCCTGCATCCCCTCAAGGTTGGTCTTTAGCAGAAGTTGAGTCCTTAGAAGTTGTCTGTAGCCAGTTGGGATTAGCTTACAGCGCCCTATATTGGCAACAACGCTTAGAACAAGCCCGACGGCAGGCATCTTTAGTAGGACGCATCGTCCGGTTGCTGAACTCCAATCTTAATCCTGATGAAATCGTTGGGCGAATTGTTGCAGAGTTAGGGCAAGGGTTAAACTGCGATCGCTGTATCCTGATCGATTTACGCAGCACCCCACCGAGCATTTTGGCAGCCTGGGAACACCCAGACCAACAGTTGCCGCCGCTGGAACGACAGGTGGATCTCACCCGCTGGCAAAGCGTCATCGACGTATTCATTCAAGATGGGGTTTCTTACCTCGAAGTAGAGCAAGACGGAATTAATTCTGACCCCTTACAAGATTGGCTGCACGCAATTGGGGCAGTTTCAGCGCTGATTGTACCGTTGTTTATCCAAGCAGAATTTTTTGGGGCAGTTTCGCTGTTGTCTTATCAATCTGACAAGGTTTATCAGCTAGATGAATTGCAAACGATTCGCCAAGTGGCAGATCAGGCGGCGATCGCTCTCACCAATGCCCAGCACTACCAGAGCCTCTGGCATAAACAAGAAGCGCTGCGAATGCAAAACAATTCAGTTCAGCTAGAAATCGTTCGCGATGATCTCACCCAGTTGATGAATCGCCGTTCTCTAGAACGAGAGCTAGAACAGTTTAGTACCAAAGCAGTTTGGGCTGTACAAGAAGATTTCTGTGTCATCATACTCGACATCGACTACTTCAAATTGGTCAATGACACCTACGGGCACTCAGTTGGGGATGAAGTGCTACAACATCTAGCTCAACGGCTCCAGCGCCAGTTGCGGAAAGAAACAGCTATCTATCGCTATGACGGCGAAGAATTTGTGGTGCTATTAGCCGAAACGACGTTAACCGAGGCAGTCGATGTTGCAGAACGATTACGGCAGGCAATTCGGGCGGCTCCGATGAAAACAAGCGCAGGTGAAATCAGCATCACGGCTAGCTTTGGCATCGCTCAGCAAAATTCAGCCCAGGATCGCAACGCTTGGGATGTTTTGCAGCGGGCTAATCGGGCACTTGATCATGCCAAACGCCAGGGGCGCGATCGCGTCAAAACCCTCTAAAAGAGCCAACATTACTAAACCAGCATTGCTCAATTTGAGAAAGTTCAGTCACCTTTAAACTGGCGGAGCCAGTGACTCCCCGGATAGACTCGAAGCGGCGTTAAAGTTTTCATTTGAGGCAGAACGTGTATGGCAGTTCACCCTTCCCCCGCTTCTCTGGCCACTAAACCCATTGCATTTGGGACAGATGGCTGGCGAGGCTTGATTGCAGCCGATTTTACTTTTGAACGCTTAGTTCATGTTGCGCCTTTGGCTGCAAAAGCGTTGGAAAAAGAATACGGCAGCAAGGTGGGCACCCGTACCATTGTGGTCGGGTACGACCGCCGATTTCTCTCAGAAGAGTTTGCTCAGGCAACCGCTGAGGCAGTTCAATCCGCAGGGTTTGATGTGCTGCTGTCAGAAAGCTACGCCCCAACTCCGGCTTTCAGTTGGGCAGCAAAGCAGCATGATGCATTGGGTGCGCTCGTCATTACCGCAAGCCATAATCCAGGTGGCTACTCTGGGTTAAAAGTTAAAGGGTGCTTTGGCGGCTCCGTTCCACCTGAAGTCACTAAGCAGATCGAAGCAATGTTGCAAGCAGGTGAAACGTTTACAAATACCGCCGCCGGAACCTTACAAACGTTCAACCCATGGCAGAGCTACTGTGAAGTTCTTCGCAGCAAGGTTGATATTCCAGCCCTGCAAGCGGCGATTGCAGGGGGCAAACTGACTGTCTTTGCCGATGTCATGCATGGAGCGGCAGCAGGAGGGTTGGGTCAACTGCTAGGAGTTCCCATTCAAGAACTCAACAGTAACCGCGATCCCTTGTTTGGGGGTGGCGCTCCAGAACCTCTACCGCGTTACTTGTCTGACCTGTTTCAGCAGATTCGCTCCTATCAGCGAAACATACCGGGTGGTCTAACCGTAGGATTGGTGTTTGACGGAGACAGCGATCGCATCGCCGCTGTAGACGGACAGGGAAATTTCCTCAGTTCTCAAATTCTGATTCCAATTTTGATGGATCACCTGGCGACCCAACGCGGTTTCACCGGAGAAATTGTCAAAACAATCAGCGGCTCCAACCTGATTCCGCTGGTCGCCAAGATGCACAACCTATCCGTTCATGAAACTCCCATTGGCTACAAGTACATCGCTGACCGAATGCTCGAAACTCCTGTGTTGCTGGGCGGTGAAGAGTCCGGTGGCATCGGCTACGGCAATCACATTCCCGAACGAGATGCGCTGCTTTCTGCACTGTACGTGCTAGAAGCAATTGTCCAATCGGGAATGGATTTAAGCGACCTCTACCAAAAGCTTCAGGAAAAGACAGGCTTCACTGCTGCCTATGACAGAATTGACCTACCTCTTGCCAGCATGGAGGTGCGATCGCGCCTACTAGAGCAACTCAGAACCCAAACCCCTAAGGAAATTGCGGGTGCTGAGGTAACTGACTGTCTTGCAATTGATGGTTACAAATTCCAGCTTGCTGACCAAAGCTGGCTGTTGATTCGATTCAGCGGTACGGAGCCTGTCCTGCGTCTCTACTCTGAAGCCGCCACCTTGGAGCGAGTCCACCAGATTCTTGGTTGGGCAAAAGACTGGGCAGTCTAGGAAAATGCACGCTTAAGGGGGCACGACATACAGTGGTGGTGTACCATGCCACTGCTGTATGTCGTGCCACTGAGAATTGCCATAGCTCAAGCCCTTTGCTTGTTCAAGATCAGGCTTGTTCCTCGTCAGGTATCAGTAAGGACTGCACAAATTCATATAACTCTGCTTCCAATCGCCCTTCTAGCTGTAGATCCTTCAGGTTAATCAATCCCTGAGCGAGTTCTGGCGATCGCTTCTTATAAAGATTATTCGCCGCTAGCAAATCCATAAAGACTTCCTGCTCAATCTGCGTCCGGCTAGCCTCTTCAGAAAGCGGGGAAGCGTAAGCCACAGCCTCCACTTCATACTTGAGCAGAAAAATAATCGCACCGCTGAGCCGTTGAAGCTGTTGCTGGAGCTTTCGCACATCCAGGTCTAATCGGTCAAACCCAACCTGCCCTTCAATCCGCAGTTCCACAATCGGCTTCTGAGACGGATCAAGCTGTTTGGATTGGATAGCCTCTGTAACTTTGGCGATCGCTTCCTGCTCCACCTCTTCCTGGCTTTCCTGACCCCGGGTCATAAACCTCAAGCGCACAATCGGACGCTGATAATAATCCTGCTTCAGCTCGGCTTGAACGCCAGAACCATTCATCTCGACCAGGTAAACACCCCGCTCATAACGAGACTCCTCAACGCTGTTTGCCTCCACCGAACCGGGGTTAAAAATCCACCCTTCTACTTCATAGTTCTTGTGAATATGCCCCAATGCCAAGTAGTCAACACCAGCCTGCTTCAAAGGCAACAAATCTGCATAGCGTAAGGCTCCCGCATAACGAGCGATCTGCCCCTCCAAACCATGATGAAACAGCATCAGCGTATGCATCGCCCCAGACGGTAATGCCTCAATTGCAACCGCAATTTGCTCAATCGACTTAGGCGCAGCCGCACCATACCAGTTAGATCCCAGCACCCGCACACCGCAATCTAGGTCAATATAGCCGCCCCGCCGACTCTCCAAATCCCAAGGCTGATAAAACGGTTCTCCCGCCGAAATATCGCCTGGTTCTAGCAATAACAACAATTCCCAATCTGCTAAATAGCGCAGCCAGCTTGTTTTAGTGCCGTAGGGACGATTATCGTGATTACCCTCGATTGCCAGTACCGGAATTCCAGCTTGCTTCAGCATTTGCAAGCACGTCTGAGCCTGGTTTAAAGTTGCAGGTTGAATGTTGCGGTGTTCGAACAGATCCCCCGCGATGACAACAAAATCAACATCTGCGTCAACTGCGTACTTCTCTAATGCATCGTTAAAGGCGTAGAAAAAATCTCGCGTTCGCTCCTTGCTGTCGTAGCGATCAAAACCCAAGTGAACGTCAGCTAGGTGCAAAAAACGAGGCACAGCTTAATTCCTACACAGCGAAGATCAAGTAGTTTAGATCGAGACAGGAGAAGAAGTTGAAGCTGCCAGTTCTTCAAGTCTTTCCTGTTGATCTTGGGAAATACAAGACTGAATCATCGTCTCTAAATCACCCTCCAATACCGGAACTAGAGTGAAATTCTGCCCCAGGCGATGGTCGGTAACGCGATTGTCTTTGTAGTTATAGGTACGAATTTTTTCAGAACGAGCGCCCGTACCGACCTGCGATCGCCGCATAGAGGTCACTGCCTCCTGCTGTTCTCGCAGCTTCATCTCGTAAAGCTTTGCCCGCAAGATCTGCATTGCCCGCTCTCGGTTTTGCAGCTGCGATCGCTCCTCAGTACAGAAAATCCTAATTCCAGTTGGCTTATGGAACAGGTCAACCGCTGTTTCTACCTTGTTAACGTTTTGCCCACCGGCACCGCCTGATCGTGCCGTAGTCAATTCGATGTCTTTGGGGTCGATCTCAACTTCCACATCGTCTACCTCTGGCATAATCGCCACTGTCGCCGTAGACGTGTGAATGCGGCCCCCCGCCTCGGTTACCGGAACTCGCTGTACCCGGTGAACCCCAGCCTCAAACTTAAGCTTGCTGTAAACGCGATCGCCCTGAATCTCCAGAATCGCTTCTTTAAAGCCGCCCATGTCGGCCAAAGATTCACTCACCAGCTTGACTCGCCAGCTTTGAGTCTCCGCATAGCGCGAATACATCCGCACTAGATCTCCAGCCCAAATACTAGCCTCGTCCCCTCCGGTACCTGCCCGGATCTCCAGCATGATGTTCTTGTCATCATTCGGATCGCGGGGCAGCAACAGAATCTTTAAGCGAGTCTCCAGTTGGGCAGTCTTCTCTTCCAACTCTTCCAACTCCAGAGCAGCCATTTCCCGCATCTCTGGATCACTACCTGCCTCCTTAAGGATCTGCTTGGTTCCAAGTAATTCCTCTTGAGTGGTCTTCCAATCCTCAAAAGCCATTACTGTCTCTTCTAAGGACGAACGAGCCCTTGCCACGCGCTGAAACTCGTTGGGATCGGTTGCCACATCAGGATCAGCTAATCGACGAGTCAACTCATGGAAAGTCTGTTCAACAGACTTTAACTTTTCTAGCAGATAGGACTCAGCCATCGGAAAACCTTCGCATTATCCAGGTAGTAGGGATCTGAACAGTTCTCCATATTCAACCTCAGTTGCATACAGTACAACCAGGCTAAATATGACAGCCAGCATCTCTACTTTTCCTTTTCCTGGGGTGTCTCAGAAGTAGATTGTTGAGTATCCATCATGCCGTATTTCCGCAAGAACCGCTCCACTCGACCCTCAGTGTCAATGATTTTCTGAGTTCCGGTGTAGAAGGGATGATTGCCCGACCAAACGTCTACATGAAGTTCTGGCTTAGTAGAACCAACGGTCATCACGAATTCACCGTTGCAATAAACCTTTGCCTCTGGATACCACTGGGGATGAATATCAGCCTTAGCCACAGCTTTTCTCTGTCCTAATTGATTACTTTGTACAATTCTAACTTTTTTGCATTAGCCTTAAGCGCTATGACGCTATAGACATCTAGCCAAACTTTAGCGCTTAGAGTATTGAGGAGCCTTACGAGCCTTGTGCAAGCCATATTTTTTCCGCTCTTTAGCACGAGGATCACGGGTTAAATATCCTTCAACCTTAAGCGGCTTACGGTTCTCTGGGTCTAGCTCACACAACGCACGCGCAACTCCGAGGCGAATAGAATCTGCCTGTCCAGTCAAGCCACCGCCTCTCGCGTTCACGAGGATGTCGTACTCGTTCTCCAAGCCCAACGTTTCAAGCGGAGCTTTAGCTGCTGAAAGATACGCAGGATTGAACTGAAGATACAGGTCCCCAGGCTTACCATTGACTGTAATTTGACCACTTCCTGGAACCAAACGAACTCGCGCTACAGATGACTTGCGTCGCCCCGTTCCCCAATACACAACTTGATTTGACTTTTCGGTGGCTTGCATTACTCTTCTCCTGGAATGGTCTTAATTTGCAATACTTCGGGCTTTTGAGCTTGGTGAGGATGGTCAGGGCCTACGTAAACTTTGAGCTTCGTAAACAGTTGCCGGCCCAATGTGTTCTTAGGTAGCATCCCTTTAACGGCTTGCTCAATGATTCGCTCCGGCACACGGGCTTGCAGCTTTGCAAATGTCTCAGTTTTCATTCCACCAGGACGACCCGAATGGCGACGATAAAGCTTTTGTGAATACTTCTTGCCAGTAACGCTGACTTTTTCAGCGTTGACCACAATCACAAAATCACCTGTATCCAAATGAGGCGTATAAGTTGGCTTATTCTTACCTCGCAGAACCATAGCAATCTCGCTGGCTAATCGCCCTAGACGCTGCTCAGCAGCGTCTACGACGTACCAGTTTCGTTCTAGAGAAGCTTTTTCGGGGACGTATGTTTTGTTCACAGCTCTAAATATCCTTCAATCATTCAGTATAGAAAATCAAATTGAGAACTTATGATCTAACCGAGCAAATGTTCGAATCTCAACTCATCCACAGTAGGCAAGACAAACTTGGGCTGCGTATCAAACCAAAGCTCAGTAGGAAAAGGGAAGTCGGGGTAGCCAACCCGTAACAAACAAAGACCATGCGGGGGAGCGGCATATCTAACTTGGTCTCGCCTTTCGGAAATCCAAAGCTCGGTAAATTCAGCAGGCGATCGCAACCCTCGCCCAACCTGCACCAGCAGACCCACGAGCAACCGCATCATCCCATACAAAAACCCGCTTGCTTGCAGCTCAATGTGAATAAACGCTCCATCGCGGCTACATTTCGCTGTTTGAACCTCCACCCAAGAATGAGGACGACTTGATCCTGCTCGATGGAAAGCTGCCAGATGATGGCGTCCGATCATCGGCGTTAGCGCCTCTTGCATCAAACCCTCATTCAAAGGAGCTTGATAATAATGCCAGGAAAAGGGGCGCACAAACAAGTTGGGACGCTTGTCAGTATAGAGCGAGTAACGGTAGCGTCGCCACAAAGCTGAAAATCGAGCGTGCCAATTGGAATCAACCGCGGCCGAAGCTCGAACCACAATATCTGACGAAAGCCGATGATTGAGGATATCTGCCCATCGATGGGTTGGAACAATTGCAGGCGCATCAAAGTGAGCAACCTGTGCCGCTGCATGTACTCCAGCATCAGTTCTACCAGCCCCATGCAACGTGACTGAGTATCCTAATACAGACTGCAATGCATTTTCGATTTCTTCTTGTACGGTCCGCTGCTGAGGTTGACGTTGCCAACCATGAAAGTGAGTGCCTAAGTATTGAATCACCAAGGCAACTCTCTGTAACTTTTCCGGTGTTGGTTCAACATCAGAACTAGGAGCAGCTGTTACCCATGAAGACTGCATAGCAGGTGTAGACATGACAACAGCTTAAGTCAGTTCAATAATTGCCATTTCAGCATTATCACCTCGACGGTTAACGGTGCGAAGAACGCGAGTGTAACCTCCTTGGCGATCTCTGTAGCGCTCTTTGGCTTGCTCAAATAACGCATGAACGAGTTGCTTATCGTAAAGATAACCCAACGCTTGACGGCGAGCAGACAGAGAGCCGTCCTTAGCCAGAGAAATCATTTTGTCTGCTTCAGAACGAACTGCTTTAGCCCGTATCTTGGTCGTAGTAATACGACCGTGACGAATCAACTCAGTAGTTAAAGCTCTTAAGAGAGCTTTACGCTGGTCAGCGGGTTTTCCAAGCTGATGAACACGACGACGATGACGCATGATACCAATGTAGAAATAGAAGATGAATTTGAAATCGATTTGACTGCTACAGAAACTTAGAACTGCAATTGAGATTAGCTAGTCTTAGCTGGTTTCTCATGAGGCAGAGTAATGCCAAGCCGAACTTGCAGTGCTTCAATTACTTCTTCAGCCGACTTAGCACCGAAATTCTTGATTTCCAAAAGATCCTCTTGGCTGTAATCCAGAAGATCCGCCACTGAATTAATCTGTGCCCGTTTCAAACAGTTGTACGCTCGAACCGACAGCTGAAGCTCTTCAATAGGAATTTGATTGGTTGGATCTTCGTCCTCTGGGAAGTCATCCCTCAACGGCTCAAAAGTGACATCCTTGAGAGGATTGAATAGATCAACTAGAATGCTTGCGGCTTGACTCAATGCTTCCTGAGGAGTTAAGCTTCCGTTCGTCCAAACCTCCATAATCAGACGGTCTTTTTCAAGGGAACCGCCGACTCGAGCATCTTCAATCGTGTAATTGACCCTACGGACAGGCATAAAAACTGAATCGATTTGAAGAAAGTCCAAAGCTGCCGTTTCATCGCGTCCCTTTTCAACAGCCCGGTAGCCAATGCCCTTCTCAATCCTAAATTCCATTTCTAGAGTCGAGTTAGTTCCAACTGTGGCGATATACTGAGTCGGATCAATAATCTCAACTTCAGAAGGAAGCTCGAAATGTTCCGTTGTGACAGTCGCAGGACCTTGGACGAGCAAGCGCCCAATTTGAGGCTGAGAGGAGTAACTCTTCAGCACAATCTCTTTCATGTTCAAGATAATGTCCAAGACATCTTCACGGACACCAGGAATGGTCATGAATTCGTGCGTTACCCCAGCAACACGCACAGCCGTTACTGCCGCTCCTTCTAAATTCGAGAGAAGCACTCGACGCAAAGCATTTCCGACTGTAATGCCTTGACCTCTTTCCAACGGTTCTAGAATGAATCGCCCATAAAGATTTCGATCATCAACATTATCTGTTTCTACGCACTCGACCTGAAACTGTGCCATAGACCAACCTCCCTCTTCCCTAGCATTGGAAAGGCAAACAACACTTTCCTGACTCAATTCATCTCCCGGTAGGTTACCGGATGCACCGCTCTCAATATCTCTCGAACTGTTTACTTCCAGTTCGCCTCAAACCCGCCGTCGCTTAGGAGGACGGCAACCATTGTGAGGAATGGGAGTAACGTCACGGATAAGCGTAATCTCTAGTCCAGCGCCCTGTAGGGCTCTAATTGCGGTTTCCCTGCCAGATCCTGGACCACTTACCATAACCTCAATCTGACGCATACCTTGATCAACAGCCCGCCGAGCTGCACCCTCAGCGGCTGTCTGAGCAGCAAACGGTGTACCCTTCTTGGCACCTTTAAAGCCACTAGAACCAGACGAAGCCCACGAAATAGCTTCCCCATTAATATCTGTAATCGTAATGATGGTGTTGTTGAAAGTTGACTGAATATGTGCAACACCACTCGGCACATTCTTTTTCTGCTTCTTTGCCCCGGACTTACGAGTTGGTTGTCTCGCCATACTTTACTCTCTGGATAAAAACTTAAACTTTGTATCTAGGGAAGCCAAAATCTCATTTTCCTAGCCTTATGGAGCTGATCAGGTAGGACAGAAGAAGCTCAAACCTATACTTAGCTCCATACTCGAACATGCACTTAGACCAAAAATAGATTGAGGCAATCCAGCAAATTTTTGATCATGCAAGAGCCAATGTTCGCAATTTGCTCCTATGCAAGAACCTAGGGATATTGTGGCGCGTGTCTGGAGCCCTAAAACTATTTCTTGCTTGGAGCCTTCTTCTTACCAGCAACTGTTCGACGACCACCCCGGTTTGTGCGGGCATTAGTTCGAGTTCGCTGACCACGAACGGGTAATCCCATACGGTGACGACGTCCTCGATAGGTTCCGATGTCCATTAGACGCTTAATGTTCATCTGGTTCCAGCGCCTAAGATCACCTTCTACCTGGTAATCGGCTTCAACGACCTCCCGAAGCGCACCAACGTCCGCATCACTAAGGTCCTTAACCCGCGTATCTGGGTTCACACCTGTTTTAACTAGGATTGCTTTAGAACTCGACAACCCAATTCCAAATATATAAGTCAGACCAATTTCGATACGCTTGTCACGTGGAAGGTCTACTCCGGCAATACGTGCCACTCTGCCATCTCCCCCTAACGTTAAATTCTGGAATACTGCTCTATCTACCAATAAAAGCGATTTTCTCGCTTAAACCCAAACCGTCTACTAGTAACACAGCTAACCTTGACGCTGCTTATGTTTTGGGTTGGAGCAAATTACCATAACCCTGCCACGTCGACGAATGACGCGGCATTTTTCACAAATCTTACGAACGGATGCGCGAACCTTCATCTCTTAGGCTATTCCAATCTTGTACAAAGTTGTCATTATAGCAATTATTCTTGCTCTGGTCAAACTGCGAACCGACTTCTGAGGAGGCTGTTTGTTATTTCTTCTACTCAGAAGATAGCTACCTCTACTTTTTGCGAAGCCGATAAGTGATTCGACCTTTTGTCAAATCGTAAGGAGTTAATTCAACCTTCACTCGGTCGCCCGGAAGAATCTTGATGTAGTTTCGCCTAATTTTGCCCGAGATATGAGCCAAAACATTAAAGCCGTTATCTAGGTCAACCCGAAACATTGCGTTAGGTAACGAGTCTGTTACCGTACCTTCCATTTCAATTAGATCTTGTTTAGACAATGCGCTTTTCCTCAAACTAAAGTACAAAACGATCTCGGAAACTTAGAAATTCACAATTTGACCTGAGTCTACGAATTTTCTATGGTTTCTGCTCATTAACGCTTATTTCAAGATTAACAAATCTCTATACTAAACAGCTTTAAGGAGAATTAGCGAAAACAGCTTCACTTGACCCAATTGCTTTTCGACGGTTGACACACTCAAGACTTAGAGAATTTAATACCTCAGTCTTGAATAATCTGCTGAAGATCTACATTAACGTGCTCAACGGAGCGATTTCCATCTACAGAAATTAGCTGCTGGCGATCGCTGTAAAAATCAATCAGAGGAGCGGTTTGCTCTCGATAAACCTGAAGTCGGTTGCGGATTACCTCTTCGCTATCATCTTTGCGCCCTCGACTTAAAAGACGAGCTACTAGAACATCATCGGGAACTTCTAGATTGACAACACAGTCGCACGTTTGCTCAATCTCTTGCAGAAGCTCATCTAGAAACACAGCCTGATTCACATTTCTAGGAAAGCCGTCAAGAATCCAACCTTTTTCTATATCGGGTTGACCAAGGCGATCGCGCACCAGATCCAAAATCAGCTGATCTGGCACTAGCTCACCTTGGTCCATATAGGACTGAGCCTTTATGCCAAGATCAGTTTGTTGGGCAACTGCACCACGTAAGATGTCCCCAGTAGAAATGTGAGGAATATTACATAGATGGGCAAGGGTATCTGCCTGAGTCCCTTTTCCTGCACCTGGAGGCCCCAGAAAGATCAATCTTGCCACTACTGCTTCACCATCCCTTCATAGCGCTGAGAAATCACATAAGTCTGAATTTGCTTCGCTGTATCGATTGCTACACCGACTAGGATTAACAGTGAAGTCGCTCCTAATCCCTGAAAAGTCCTAATTTGGGTTGCACCTTCGACCGCAGTTGGAATGATTGCAACTAGCCCCAAGAATACAGCGCCTAAAAAAGTTAAACGATTCAAAACGCGTTCAATGTATTCACTCGTTGCTTTACCGGGGCGAATTCCTGGAATACTAGCTCCCATCTTCTTGAGGTTCTGGGACATGTCCACAGGATTAACAATCAAGGAAGCGTAGAAATAACTGAAGAACAGAATGAGCACCAAGTAAACCACTATATAAACCCATGTACCAGGGCTCAGGTAGCTGACAACCTGTCCTAGAAACTGGTTGGGAATGAACTGCGATAAGGATGCTGGCACAACCATGACTGCAGAAGCAAAAATGATTGGCATCACCCCACCTTGGTTCAAGCGAAGTGGCAAATAACTGCTTCTTTCTAAGTAGAGTCTGCGCCCCACCTGCCGTCGAGCAGAAATGATAGGAATTCGACGAGTTCCCTCTTGGACAAAAACGATGCCAACAATCATAACCAGGAAGACCAGCATCAGAATGATGATGCCGCCAACAAGGCTGCGATCGCCACCCTGAGCAAGTTCAACAGTATTACCTAATGAACGAGGCAGGGTTGAGACAATACTTACAAAAATCAGTAGAGAAGCTCCATTGCCAATTCCTCGCTCTGTAATTAGCTCACCAACCCACATCACAAACATGGAACCTGCTGTGAGCGCCAAAGCAGTTTCTACAACAAAAAGGATGCTTGGGTTTTCGGCAAATTGACGAACGAACAAAGCGATGCCAACACTTTGAATTAATCCCCAGCCCAAGGCAACATAACGAGTAATCTGGGAAATTTTGCGCCTTCCTGCTTCGCCTTCGTTCTTCTGCAAGTCTTCTAGAGCTGGAATCGCTGCCGTTAGAAGCTGTAAAATAATGGATGCGTTGATGTAGGGCAAAATTCCTAAAGCAAATATCCCTACCGCAGAAATTCCGCCGCCTGCCAGGATGTCTAAAAAGCTAAGTAGACCTCCCAAGCCACTGTCACTGAGTGCTGCTTGCAAGGCATCGCGGTTAATTCCAGGTACGGGAATTACAATACCTAGACGAACCAGAAGTAACATCCCAACGGTAACAAGCAGCCGACCTCTCAGTCCTGCTGCTTGCGCCATTTGCATGAACGTTTCTTGAGCCGTTGGGGCTTTATCTTTACTAACGACCATTTAAGGAGTTCCTCTACCGATATATGCGATCGCAGCTTTCCTCAGAACAGCTTCTTTGAGTTGTGCCTAATCCAAGCATGACAGCATCGCTGAAATACTCTGCCCTTTGATCAAAGTAGAACTCTCAAGCATAAGGTACAAGCTATTTATTAATCTAGCAGCTTGCAGGTACCGCCTGCCGCCTCAACCTTGGTGCGAGCCGATGCCGTAAAAGCAGCAGCCGTCACTTCAAGCTGAGTAGTTAGGTCACCATTTCCCAAAACTTTCAAAGGTCCATCATCTGAGGTAACAATTCCTGCTTCCATCAAAGACTCAAGCGTCACTTCAGATTTAGCAGGCAGTGACTCTAGGTCGCCAACATTGATGACGGTGTAATGCAGACGATTGATTACTGTAAAGTGCTTAAGTTTGGGAATACGCCGATACAAAGGCATTTGTCCCCCCTCGAAGCCAGGACGAGTACTGCGACCAGAGCGCGATTTTTGACCCCGCATTCCAAACCCACCGCTAGCACCCTGACCAGCAGAGATACCTCTACCGATGCGTCGCCGCCGTCTTCGAGAACCTTTTTGAGGTGAAGCGTCTTCTAATCTCATAAGCTTGTTCTTCTCCAAAAAAGAATTTAGTTAGTCGTTTGCTTATGCTTTGTCGTGAATAGCAATCGGTGTGCACTAACCATTAATTCAGGCATAGAGAGATTCGATAGGAACCCCTCGCTCTTCTGCAACTTCAGAAAAAGTTCTTAAAGATGCCAGCGCATTGGCAGCAGCTCTGGCATTGTTTAAAGGGTTGTCTGACCCTAGCTGCTTTGCCAAGATATTACGCACTCCAGCTAGCTCCAGTACAGTTCGCACCGCTCCACCAGCAATTACCCCAGTTCCCGGGGCTGCAGGACGCATCATCACTTTGGCACCGCCACCCACTCCATTAACGGGATGGGGAATGGAGTTAGCTTTGGTTAGGGGCACATCAACTAAATGCTTCTTTCCATCTGCTACGCCTTTGCGAACTGCACCAATTACGTCACTAGCTTTACCAACACCAACACCGACTTGCCCTCGTTCATTGCCAACTACAACAATGGCTCGAAAGCTCAGCTTTTTACCACCTTTAACAACTTTAGTGACCCGGCGAATCTGAACAACCCGCTCCTGCCAATCTGTTTCTTTCTCTTTCGCTTTATTGTTTTTGCGACGATTTGCCATGTCTTTAATCCTTAAACTTAGCTTGGTCTGCTTAGAGGGCTTGCCTTTGACACATTTTTAAAGGACAACAGTTCAATAAAAATCTACTTAGAAGTCCAAACCACCCTCTCGAGCAGCATCTGCAAGAGCTTTGACTCGTCCGTGATAGAGTTTGCCGCCTCGATCGAAGACAACCTGGCGGATACCTTGCTCAATCGATCGCTGTGCAATTAGCTTGCCTACTTGCACGGATGCAGCACAGTTGCCGCTAGAATTCAATTCTGACTTCAACGATGGCTCCAAAGTAGAGGCAGAAACTAGAGTGTGATGGCGAGTATCGTCTATGATCTGAGCGTAAATATGCTGGTTTGAACGGAAAACAGCCAAACGAGGACGCTCTGCGGTTCCAATGACTTTGCGCCGGATACGACCATGACGACGCTGTGTTGATTCTCTTCGAGTAAGTTTCATTTTTACTTCTTCCCTGCCTTTCCAGCTTTGCGTCTGACCATCTCGCCTGCATAGCGAATTCCCTTACCCTTATAAGGTTCGGGCGGACGAACCGCTCTGATTTGAGCTGCGATGTTACCAACAATCTCTTTATCGATGCCGCTGATCAAAACGTTGGTATTGTTTTCTACTGCTAGTTGAATGCCTTCCGGAGGAGCGATCTGTACAGGATTGCTATAACCGACGTTTAGCGTCAAGTTACGGCCCTGAACTTGAGCACGATAACCAACCCCCTGAATTTCTAGACGACGCTGAAACCCTTGAGAGACTCCTTCAACCATATTGGCAACCAGAGTTCGGCTAAGTCCGTGACGTTGCCGAGCCACACGGGAATCGTTGCGGCGCTTAACCAGCAGAGTTTCTCCTTCCTGGCTCACCTCTACTTCGGCGGGGAGGATACGAGACAATTCACCTTTTGGACCTTTTACTGCCACCTGCTGACCTGCAATGGTGACAGTCACCTTGGCAGGGAGAGGGATAGGACGTTTTCCGATACGAGACATAACTGAAAATTGCTCCTGAACAACAGTGATTAATTGCTAGTAGTTGATGGTCGTCAGCTCTCACCGCCTATCTGACCGCAAAGAACTAACAGCTAACAACTGCTCTGAGTAATGCCTACCAGATGTAGCAGAGCACTTCTCCTCCTAAACCCTGGCGGCGTGCATCTCGATCAGTCATGATTCCGCTGGATGTAGAAATAATTGCAATACCGATCCCACCCAAGACTCTCGGCAGCTCTTTGCGGTTGGAGTAAACTCGTAAACCTGGCTTGCTGACGCGCTTTAAAGTATTGATAATAGGCCGACGATTTTTGCCTCTGTACTTAAGGGAGAGTACTAAATTGCGCTTAACTCCCTCCCCAGATTCTGAGAAATCAGCAATAAAACCTTCTTCTCGTAGAACCCTAGCAATATCGCGAGTCATCCGAGTTGACGGAACCTCTGTTGTCTGGTGCCGTGCCAAAGTCGCATTTCGGATGCGCGTCAGCATGTCTGCAATCGTATCGTTAACCGCCATAGTTTCCTCTTTATGAAACTGCCTCAATTGTCTCGAAAGGGCATACCGATTTCTTTCAGCAAAGCGCGGCCCTCTTCGTCGGTGTTTGCAGTGGTGATGATTGAAATATCCATCCCGCGAATCTGGTCAATTCTGTCGTACTCCACTTCAGGAAAAATGAGCTGTTCTCGCAGACCCAAAGTGTAGTTGCCACGACCATCAAAGCTTTTAGGACTAATCCCACGAAAATCTCGGATCCGGGGTAGGGACAAATTGATCAACCGTTCCAGGAATGCGTACATCCGGTCTGAACGCAAGGTGACCATAATACCTACAGGCATTCCTTTACGAATTTTGAAGCCTGCGATCGCCTTTTTCGCACGAGTAACAACAGGCTTTTGCCCTGTGATCATCGCAATCTCATTCAAGGATGCTTCTAATGCTTTCGCATTTTGAGCAGCTTCCCCTAACCCTCGGTTAACAGTGACCTTAACAAGCTTAGGAACTTGATGAACGTTTTCGTACTGAAACTGTTCCATCAGCTTTGGAACAATTTTTTCTCGATAAGTAACTTTGAGCTTTTCTGCCATATTTTTTATCCTTGATGCTTCCTGGGCTTTGTCAGGATTGCTGCTTGATGAACTACTTAGTCAAGAATTTCGCCGGTCTTCTTTAACATCCGAACCTTGCGTCCATCAGAGTTGTAGGTGTAACAGATACGACTCGCTACTTTCTGTTTGGTCGAATAAAGCATCACGTTTGAGCTGTGAATCGGACCCTCAGTCGTCGTAATCTGACCTGACTCTCCCTCTTGCTGAGGCTTAACGTGCTTGGTCTTGATGTTGACCCCTTTGACGATGACCTTGCTCAGTTTTGGAAAAGTCTGCAAGACTTCACCAACTGTGCCCTTCTCCTTTCCGGAGATTACCTGAACGGTGTCTCCCTTCTTGACGTGCATTTTGTATCCAACTTTGGGTTGCTTAGCTTTTGGCATCACAGCACCTCCGGAGCTAGAGAAACAATCTTAGTGAAGTTTTTGTCGCGCAGCTCGCGGGCTACAGGCCCAAATACACGAGTTCCTCTAGGGTTGCCCTCGGCATTAATGATGACAGCTGCATTATCGTCAAAGCGAATGCTCATGCCGCTGTCGCGACGTAGCCCTTTGCGAGTACGAACCACAACGGCTCGCACTACGTCCGACTTTTTGATCGCCATGTTTGGGATCGCATCTTTGACAACAGCGATGATGACATCGCCTACGCCAGCATAGCGACGGTTGCCACCTAGAACTCGAATGCACATCAGCTTGCGAGCACCGCTGTTATCTGCCACGTTAAGGTAAGACTCTTGTTGAATCATGGTGAATCTCCGCGGTTAAACTTTGGGGGCGGTGCTAATGATGTCAGTTACAACCCAGCGCTTAGTCCGACTAAGGGGGCGGGTTTCCTGAATACGAACGCGATCGCCCTCTTGACATTTATTTTCTTCGTCATGCGCTTTGTACCGCTTGGTGCGAACCATAATTTTGCGGTACTTGGGATGAGGGGCGCGGTTTTCCACAGCCACCACCACCGTTTTGTCCATTTTGTTGCTGACAACTAAGCCAACTCTCTCTTTGACTGCCATTGAAACCTACTCCTCTTCTGCATCCGATTTTGAATCTGAAGATGCAGCCCCAGAACCGGATGTCTGTTTAATAGAAGCTGCTAACTGACGCCCTCTCTCCAACGTCATCAGTTGAGCGAGACGATGGCGCATATGCTTAAACTGATGAGGCTTCTCTAACTGTCGAGTAGCTTTTTGAAACCGCAACTCAAACAGCTGCTTTTTGGTTTCTACGATTTGATCGCTGAGTTCTTGATCACTCAGATCCCTAATTTCCTCAATCTTGGGCAGAGGCATGGCTTATACTTCCTCCGCTTCGCGCGTAATGAACTTCGTTTTGATAGGCAGTTTAAAGGCAGCAAGGCGCATCGCCTCACGCGCAGTCGCCTCCGGAACGCCAGCGATTTCAAACAGAATCCGACCTGGCTTAACCACTGCAACCCAAAACTCTGGGTTTCCCTTACCTGATCCCATTCGGGTTTCAGCTGGGCGCATGGTTACCGGCTTGTCTGGAAAGACACGAATCCAAATTTTTCCACCCCGGCGGATATATCGCGTCATTGCTCGTCGGCTAGCTTCGATCTGACGAGCAGTGATCCAGGAGGGTTCGAGTGCTTGAAGGGCAAAATCACCAAAGTTCAAGTCATTGCCCCGGTTGGACAACCCTCGCATCCGGCCCCGATGCTGCTTCCGAAATTTAGTTCTTCTAGGACTTAACATGACTCGCCTTACCCCTCATTTGAACGATCTTCAAACTGTTGACGGCGACGCTGCTGCTGCTGCTGGCGGCGACGGGGCTGAACATTTCCGGGAGTAGCAGGTTCTTCTTCTCCTGGAATAATTTCTCCTTTGAATACCCAAACCTTGATGCCCAATACACCATAAATGGTTTGAGCTGTTCGGTAGGAGTAGTCAATGTCTGCCCGGAGTGTATGTAGCGGCACCTTACCCTCGCGGGTGTATTCTGTCCGCGCAATTTCTGCGCCGTTCAAGCGACCACTGACCTGAACTTTTATCCCTTGAACTCCGGCCCGCTGTGCCCGTTGAATGGCTTGTCTAACCACTCGGCGGAAAGAGACTCGGCGCTCTAGCTGCTGAGCAATATATTCAGCAATAAGTCCTGCGTCTGCGTCGACACGGGCTACTTCTACAACATTGATGCGAATTTGGCGATCGCTACTTCCCAATTCTTTCTGAAGTCCGGCACGCAAGTTTTCAATGCCTGCACCACCTCGACCCACTACAACGCCTGGTCTAGCTGTTCTAACCTCTAAATCGATTTGGTCAGCTTTCCGCTCAACACGTACTTCGGAAATCCCAGCGTTGCTGAGATTTTTATCTGTAGCGATGTAGTTACGGATTTTGTAGTCTTCCTGTAACAGGTCTGGATATCGCCC
Organism: Oculatella sp. FACHB-28; assembly: GCF_014696015.1. Classification (NCBI taxonomy): domain Bacteria; kingdom Bacillati; phylum Cyanobacteriota; class Cyanophyceae; order Oculatellales; family Oculatellaceae; genus Oculatella; species Oculatella sp. FACHB-28. Next base: position 124,443 of record NZ_JACJPJ010000041.1, read on the forward strand.
AGAGTCGGCAAACCATCGAGAACGATGTTCTTGAGTGATGCCGAGGCGGAAGCCAACTGGATGTATCTTTTGTCCCACGACTCGTCCTCTGAAATGTAAGCAGTAAAAGGGTTAGTTAGATAAGAGCAATATTTACAGAACAGATATAAATACCTGGCTATTCCTCTTCTGCTCCGGGAGCAACCGCAATAGTGATGTGGCAAGTCGGCTTCCGAATCTGATAGGCCCGCCCTTGTGCCCGAGGGCGAAAGCGCTTGAGCACAGGGCCTTGATCTGCGTAGGCTTGGCTAACAATCAGGTCAGCAGGGGTGTGTCCCACATTATGTTCTGCGTTCGCCACAGCCGAGCGAAGAACCTTGAGAACAGGCTCACAGGCTCTATAGGGCATAAACTCCAGGATAATCAGAGCTTCCCGGTAGGAACGTCCACGAATTTGGTCTAAGACCCGACGCACCTTGTGAGGTGACATCCGAATATATCGAGCAACAGCTTTAACTTCTTCAGCAGCGGTGATAGCCATGATTTTCTCCTACAGTCCTTAACTCCAGCGGTGGCTGACTGCCATTTGCTGGCAGCTAACGACTTTTAGCGACGGGCCTTCTTGTCACTTTTGGCGTGACCTCGGAAGGTGCGAGTTGGGGCAAATTCTCCCAATTTGTGTCCTACCATTTGCTCCGTTACGTAGACCGGAACATGTTGACGCCCATTGTGAACGGCGATCGTGTGCCCAATCATCTGGGGCAAAACAGTTGATGCGCGTGACCAGGTTTTGATCACTTGCTTGTCGCCCTTTGCGTTGAGGGCTTCAATTTTTGAGAGCAGATGGTCTGCTACGAACGGGCCTTTTTTCAGAGAGCGAGACATAGCTGGGTCAACCTAATGAAGTAACTATCGCTTAACAGAATTTGAGCGCTCAGGTTTAGGGTTGGCAGATTACCAGCCAGCTTATGCATCCCGACCGCCACGACCCCTCTTAGAAGAACGACGGCGACGACGCACAATCAAAGCATCACTAATTTTCTTCTTCTTGCGAGTCTTATAACCCAAAGCTGGCTTACCCCAAGGAGTAACCGGTCCACTACGACCAATCGGAGCACGACCTTCACCACCACCATGAGGGTGATCCACAGGGTTCATCACGCTACCGCGGACCTCTGGACGGCGACCTTTCCAGCGCTTACGACCCGCCTTACCAAGGCTGACGTTGCGAGAATCGGTATTACCCACCTGTCCAATGGTTGCGTAACATTCGCGTCGAACCAGGCGAACTTCAGTAGAAGGCAGTCTGAGGGTTACAAAATTACCTTCTTTAGCGACAACTTGAGCTGAAGTACCCGCTGCTCGGACAATCTGCCCACCTTTACCAGGAACTAGTTCCACATTATGAACAGCAGTTCCTAGAGGAATGTTGCCCAGAGGAAGCGCATTACCCACTTCAAAAGGGGCATCTGGTCCAGAAATGATAGTGGCGCCAACAGCCAATCCAAGGGGATGGATAATATATCGCTTCTCACCATCCTGGTAATAGACCAAAGCAATTCGAGCGTTGCGATTGGGATCGTATTCAATCGCTGCTACTTTCGCTGGGATATTGTGCTTGTTGCGGTAGAAATCAATGATTCGGTAAAGGCGCTTGTGCCCACCGCCTCGATGACGGGTCGTGATTACACCACGATTGTTCCGACCTTTGGGACGGTGTACCGAACGGGTTAGAGATTTTTCTGGCTCAGTTTTGGTAATTTCGGAAAATTCCGAAACTGTGCGTTCGCGGGTGCCAGGTGTATATGGTCGATAGTAACGAATACCCATAACTCAAATTTGGTTGCACTGCTAGACGGCATTCAGTTGGCGGAGGTTAGTATAGGCACTAAACTTCGGGGAACAACGTGATCGAATCTCCGGGGGCGAGGGTCACGACTGCCCGCTTGTAGCTGGAACGGAATCCTACAAATCGACCCATGCGCCGCTTCTTGCGAGGCGGATTTTGAGTATTGATTTGTACGACTTCGACCTCGAAAAGTTGTTCGATCGCAGACTTGATTTCTGTCTTAGTTGCGCGGGGATCAACCTCGAATGTGTACTGGTTGTTCTCCAATAGCAAGGTTGCTTTCTCAGTCACAATCGGGCGACGCACCAGGTCCGCTAGCGCACGGGAGTCAAACTTAGTCACCGTAAACCTCCTGAATTTTTGCAAGAGCAGACGCAGTTGCCAAAATTTTGTCTGCGTCTAGCAGGTCATAGACATTAAGACTGCTAGCAGAAATCAGCTTAAGGTTGACAATATTTCGAGCTGAAAGGTAAACCGTCTCATCTCTCTCTGAGAGAATCAGCAGAATTTTAGCGGTAGGATCAATTCCCCAACGGGCGATCGCCTGCGTCAACTCTTTCGTCTTAGGACGAGGCAACTGATCAGCAAAGTCTTGAACGATAACCAGGTCTCCAACACGGCTCTGGAAAGCTGTCCGCAAAGCTAGTCTGCGCTCTTTGCGGTTCATTTTGGTGCTGTAGTCTCTGGGCTTGGGTCCAAAGATTACGCCACCCCCCCGCCATAGCGGAGAGCGGTTAGAACCTGCACGAGCACGTCCTGTACCTTTTTGTCGCCAAGGCTTGCGACCTCCACCGCTCACTTCTGCGCGAGTCTTTGTTGAGGCAGTGCCTTGTCGAGCATTGGCCAATTGCCGTACAACAGCTCGATGCACAATGTGAGAAGCACTTGCTTCACTCGCAACTTTCAACTCTAAGGAGGCTTGTCCAACCTCTTCGCCTTGCCAATCTCGAACTATACAATCAACCATATTTTTCCCTCCGACTGATGAGCCTTGGAATTAATCAGCTTTGAGCGACAGGTTTTCAAATTGAGAAACGCCAGAACTCACAGCTAAAAACTCGGATTTATGAATTTCCTACTTGCTTGGCAGGAACAATATTTAACAAGGCTCCGGGCTTGCCTGGAACAGCGCCTTTGATGAGCAATAGATTGCGCTCGGCATCGACGCGCACCACAGTAAGCTTACGAACTGTGACTCGGCTACCACCTAAACGACCCGCCATCCTCTTACCCGGATAGACGCGCCCAGGCGTAGTACCTGCGCCGGTTGAACCTGGTAGGCGATGGTTCTTAGAACCGTGCGCCATGGGTCCACGCTTGAAGTTGTGCCGCTTCTGATAACCAGCGAAACCACGACCAATGCTAGTGCCAATCACGTCCACGATTTGCCCTGACGCAAATGTATCAGCAGTAATTTGCTGTCCCAGTTGGAACTCGGCGACGTTGTCCAACCGATACTCATGGAGGTGACGCAGAGGAGGGGCTTCAGACTTGGTTAAATGACCCAATTCTGGTCTGTTAAGCGCTTTAGCTGCTACTTCTCCATAACCAACCTGAATGGCTGCATAGCCATCTGTCTGAGCAGTTTTAATCTGGGTGATGGTGCATGGGCCAGCCTGCACAACAGTCACAGGGATCGCTTTCCCTACTTCATCAAATACTTGGGTCATGCCAAGCTTAGTGCCGAGGATACCAACAGACACAGTAACGAGTCTCCCTTGTTTTGAACACTGCAAAAATCTTGGAACTGCGATCGCCTCGCTAGCCCATCAAACTTCAACAGATTTTTCGCAAAAACCACCCTAGAGCTCTGCTGTTGCAATTCCAGCAATCACTCCAAGTTCTACGAAAGTAGTGGCTTAGGCAGTCTAGAGATCGCAGAGAGCAATTGCTTTCAGCGAACTGCTCAACACTGCACTTTCTCACTTCGCCAGGACTTAAACAGACATCTGTTCAGTATCCTACGGGTTTCGCCTGCAACTCTTGATCTGAACCGCGCTGTCTCTACTATTACGAGCAGGCTTTTCGGAAGCAGGAGAATCTGAAAAGTTTCTCCCAATCAAGAGGCTTAGCAGTCAAGGGACGATTAGTAGTGAACTCTAGCTCATTACCTTTGTCCCGTGAAATCCATAAACCCTGATTTCGGCGACAATTAAATATCATAGACAATTAAAACGAACTTGTCTAGCAAATTCTTACTCTAATTTTTAATTGCCTGTGAATTCCTGAATGACCCTATTGTGGCGTAATTTATGGCTGTGATGCCACTAGGAATTAGGAATTGCTATCGGTGGATAAGGTGAATTGAATCAATCCTGCGCCAAGGGGGCGATCGCTGCTTACATATCCACATTTATAATGAGATCGCTAACGGAGATACTTAGACCCTCTTGAAACTTCTGGGCAGTGAGGACGCAAAGCTTATGGCGTTGATTACAACAGGCAAGCAGTTTATCCGTGATTTAGAAAAAGCGGGTGCTTTGGGGCTGTACATTCCCCTGGAGGGAGGGTATGAAGGGCGATATCAGCGTCGTCTCAGAGCAGCAGGATATGGATTGCTAACCATCAATGCGCGTGGGCTAGGCGATCTCTCTGCATATTTGTTAGATGTTCATGGAGTTCGTCCACCCCATTTAGGCAAGAAAGATACAGGACGCGGAGCAGCGGTTGGTGCGAGATACTATGTTCCTCCGGTTGCAGGGTATCAGTTGGAACAGCTACCACCAGGTTCTAAAGGTTTGGCATTGTGGTTTTTGGACGGAGGGATTCTTTCGCAGCAAGAGTTAGAATTTTTGGCTGCGCTGCCCAGCTATGAGCCCCGGATCAAGGTAGCGATTGAATTGGGAGGCGATCGCAGCTTTACCTGGAAGCCATTAAAGGAAACTCTGGTTGCAGCTTAGGGTAAATAGGACGTTGTATTAAGCTGACTCCAGAAAATCTCAGAATGCCAACTAGGATCGAGATATCTCAATTCAGGCATCTACTCATGAGTAACAAAAAGTACGTTCCTCCTCGTTCGGGCTTTCCCAATCGTCTTGATGCGGGGGGCACTAGGCAAAAGGCAGAAGGCGCTCAAAATCTCCCTGATCCAACCAATCCTGATAATCCCAATCCACCTACAGTAGGTTAAAGGCTTTTTATTGAGAGGGCTCATACCTTACGGTTCGAGATTATAGGTTCAGGAGAAGGGTGAGAAATAGTCAGGAAACATATTCAATCCTGCGGAGATGCAGCACTGCTGCGTCTCCGCACTTGGTTTAAACCGAGCAGATCGCCCTTTATGGAAAAGTATTTCAGCAATTTGTAATACGTGCAGCTTGTAATACGTCTCAGTATTCAATCTTTGTAGTAGACTGACCGCAGATTGATCCCTCGTCATTTTTCGAGTAACCCATTAGCATGTAAGGGTGACTGATTTGTACCGTCCCTTACGATCTTTAAGGGAGGGCAACTGGTTCAAACTCATTTGTGGAGCCAGCTTTCAACACCTCCCTGCTGTACGCAATCTCACCCTGGCCTATACGCTTGCTGGTGCTGATTGTGTTGATGTTGCCGCGGATCCGGCTGTCATCACTGCTGCACGAGAGGCAATGTGGGCAGCGAGTCGTTTAGCCACTGCTGGTTCTGAGGCGTTTAAGTTTAACGGCTTGCCCTGGCTGATGGTGAGTTTGAATGATGGCGAAGATCCGCATTTTCGCAAGGCTGAGTTTGATGCTGCAAAATGTCCAGCGGACTGCACTCGACCCTGTGAATCGATCTGTCCTGCTGAGGCGATCGCCTTCAACCATAGCCACAATAATTTTTCAGGCGTAATTGACGATCTTTGCTACGGCTGCGGTCGCTGCTTAACCGTGTGTCCGATTCAGCAGATTTCGACTCGCTCCTATGTGTTCACACCAGCCGCGATCGCGCCTCTAGTGCTAGCCGGAGTGGATGCAGTTGAGATCCATACGCAGGTAGGGCGTTTGGCAGACTTTAAGCGGCTTTGGCAGGCGATCGCTCCTTCGCTTGACCAGCTCAAACTAATTGCAATTAGCTGTCCCGACGGAGAGGGGCTGATTGACTACCTCTGGGCACTGTATGAGCTGATCTCACCCTTGCCCTGCCCACTGGTTTGGCAAACAGACGGTAGACCGATGAGCGGTGATATTGGTGATGGTGCCACTCGTGCCACCATCAGGCTAGGACAAAAGGTTCTAGCAGCCAAGTTACCGGGATATGTGCAATTAGCGGGAGGAACAAATAGTTATACGGTCTCTAAGCTAGTAAAACAAGGCTTATTAGGGGAACGTGCAGCGTTGGCAAACCAGCGCAATGTAGTGATCAATCAGGACATTAATTACTCAGACACCTGTGTAGAGAACGCTTCCGTCTTGACAGCAGGTGTCTCACAGCCCGTTGATACTACAGCGCAACCGCCCTACAGGGTTGCTGGAATTGCCTATGGTAGCTATGCCCGCACCCTTTTAGCTCCTGTTTTGGATCAGCTAGCGCAACACAGCACGGAAGATTCATCAGTTACTATAAATTTTTCTAGGAATTTTCCCAATGGATTTCATAGAGCTGACACTATGACTTCATGGATTCCTAGAGCAAATTCCACTCATCTAGAGGTTCATCCGGATTTGCTACACAAAGCCGTTGGACTTGCTGATTCTCTTGTTTCTCAAATCAAATCACCTATGAGGCTAAGGCAAACCATTCCTAAGCAAACCGGATAAGCTGACCTGATGCAGTGCCCTATTACGGCTCGGCATTTCGTCAAATTTCTTTCCTTGAACTTCCTGCTGGTCATTTAACACCTTTAAAGCCATTTACTCATGACGCTCAACGGTAACAACTCCTCTGAACAGCCGATTGATTCTGAGATTGCCGCAGATCAGAGTGTTCCTACAGCGATGCAGATTACAGACGACCTTGACCGACTGCTAGAAATTTTACCTGGCGAGATTCGCCTGCATTTAGAGCAGCATCCCCAGCGAGAAAAGCTGATCGAAGTTGTCTTAGATTTAGGTCGCCGTCCAGAAGCTCGATTTTTGGGTCAGGCAGAATATCTTTCTGATGTTCCAGTCTCAGCTGTAGACCTAAGCTATTGTGTGGACCGTGTCGGGATGTTTAGCGGCGACAACCGAGCCGGAATTGAACGGACGCTTCACCGGATCAGTGCGATGCGAAATCGGGCAGGTGAAGTCATTGGACTAACCTGCCGGGTGGGACGAGCGGTCTATGGCACAATCGGGATGATTCGTGACCTGGTAGAAACGGGGCGATCGATTCTCATGTTGGGTCGTCCTGGCGTTGGAAAAACGACGGCTCTGCGCGAAATTGCGCGAGTTCTGGCTGATGAACTGAACAAGCGAGTCGTAATCATCGACACCTCAAACGAAATTGCTGGAGACGGTGATATTCCCCACCCAGCAATTGGTCGAGCGAGACGAATGCAGGTAGCTCGACCGGAGCTTCAGCATCAGGTGATGATTGAGGCAGTCGAAAACCACATGCCAGAAGTCATTGTAATTGACGAGATTGGCACTGAATTAGAAGCTTTGGCAGCTCGTACTATTGCTGAGCGAGGCGTTCAGTTAGTTGGCACGGCTCACGGTAATCAGATTGAGAACCTGATCAAGAACCCAACCCTGTCCGACTTAGTAGGAGGAATTCAGTCGGTAACGCTGGGTGATGATGAGGCAAGGCGTAGAGGCAGCCAGAAGAGCGTTTTGGAACGTAAAGCTCCTCCAACTTTCGATATTGCTGTTGAGATGCTGGAGCGACAAAAGTGGGTTGTTCATGAAGAAGTTTCTGAGACGGTAGATAGTCTGCTGCGAGGACGGCAACCCAATCCGCAAGTCAGGACGGTGAGCGAAACGGGCAAAGTCGTGATTACGCACGAACTATCTAGCGATTCGGTAGGCTCAATGTCGAGGCGATCGCGCAGCGCCATGGGCGAACCCCGCAGCGGTAGCTTTGGTCAGGCGCGTGGGCTTTCTCTAACTGAGTCACGCGGCGGTAGCAGAGAATCTTCTCAGCGAACGGGATGGCGAAGCTCTGGGCAAATGACACCTTTGCCATCCTATAGTCGCAATGAATTAAAGAGTCGTTCATCAGCGGAGCCTTTGCAGCAGGCATACCTGGAGCAGCAGGACTTTGACCAACTGCTGAATGAATCTCTGGATCGCTCATTTAGAGACCCAAGAGATGCTAACGCCTTTGAGGATTTGCCTCCTGCAGGTCCAAACGGCGAAGATTTGCCCCTGCACATCTACCCCTATGCAGTGAGCCGTCAACTCCTTGATCAGGCGATTCAAACGCTAAACTTGCCGGTTGTGTTGACGAAGGATTTAGATAGTGCAGATGCAGTATTGGCAATGCGATCGCACGTCAAAAATCACTCCAAGCTGCGTCATGCGGCAAAAGCTCACCAGATAGCGGTTCATACGGTCAAGTCCAATAGTATGCCGCAGATTGTTCGGGCACTCCAGCGAATGCTAAATCTGGATGATCCGGGTAGTAACGAACCGGTGAACCTCAATCTGTTTTATCGCAGTGGTGATGAAGATGAAATTGAGGCACTGGAAGAAGCTCGGCTTGCTGTGGAGCAGATTGTCATTCCCAGAGGGCAACCCGTAGAACTGTTGCCTCGCTCTGCCAAAGTCCGCAAGATGCAGCATGAGCTAGTCGAACACTATCGTCTCAAATCTTCCAGCTTTGGTGAAGAGCCAAACCGTCGTCTGCGGATTTATCCGGCATAGGTTCAGTTGACTGGTCAGGTAAAACTTGGGGTGAGGCAGGCTAAGTTTGTCTCACCCCAAGTTTTTATCTACTTTCATTAGACCTTCTGCATGAATCACTTTTTGAAGCGTGAATGGTAGCGCGGCTTCGCCGCGCTACCATTCACGTAGGAAGTCTATTCTTGCTGTCTCGACGACCAACTCTTCTTTAAGATTGAAAACAGCTTCAGGTCATGGAAGCTTCCTTTCCAGTAACCATGTTCTCGCAGTATTCCTTCTTCCTCAAAACCTAGCTTCTCCAATAGCCTGATTGAGGCTATGTTTTCTAGCATTACCCTTGCTTCAATGCGGTTAAGCCCCATCTCTTGAAAGCCAAAATTGATCATGGCTCTCAAAGCTTCTGTCATAATGCCTTTTTGCCAGTGGATTTTGGCAAGTTCGTAGCCAATCTCTGCACGAAAGGAGTTTTTGACCCAAGAACTGTAGCCACATGACCCCATAATCACGTCATTTGTCCTACAGGCGATGCCCCAACGAATTCTCTGTCCGCTCTTAAAGAGTTCTGCTCGACGATTAATCAAAAACTGTGCCTGATCAAGCCTCGTCGCAGTATCTAGATCGTGATACTTTGTCACGCTGGCATCTGAAAAGATTTTAAAGACGGCTTCTGCGTCGGACAGTTGAATTTGCCGCAAAATTAAGTTTTCGGTTTCTAACTGCGGGAATTTGTCAAACAGTTCCATTGCCTTTCCCCTCAACTCTTCGCAAGTTTTCAGGACAAGTCACATAATAGGCTTAGAAAACTGCTTTACTGTGACGTCGGAGGTTGAGTTCCGTTGCACTCTACCCAGCATCCTCTCCAACCGGGACAAACTTTTCAAAGTTTTGGCTCCCATTTTACTTATCGGGTCGTCGGTCCCTGCTGTCGTTTGTTTGATCGGGAGGAACTTCCGTGGCCCTGCTGTCGCCTCCAGTGGCAGGGGAAGGAACCTAGTTGGCGACGCATCGGTAAACGCTTTGTAGTTGACCTTGCAACCCAAAATTCGCCGTCCTACTCGGTCGAGATTTTAGGGCAGGAATATTTTGGAGAGCCGATTGTGCTAACTCTATACGCGGTGAAGCTACCACAGCCCGTGAAGGAGTGGTGGCATTCAAAAAAGGCGAAGGATGAGGCTTAGGAGCGTAGGGTGTAGAGATTAGTTGGAGGAGGGGCGGGGCGGTTCCTTCGGAATTGCGCTTTGCCCTGATCGCAGCAAATCTTGCAACCGTGAATCTACAAAATCTGGAATTACGAGCATTGCGCCCAACTCATAAAGCTTCTGGGGAGATTGAGTTGAGGCAAGCCCAATAGTTGGAATTCCGGCGCTGACAGCAGAACACATCCCTGAAGGAGAATCCTCAAATGCCAGCGTAGTTTCTGGCGACGTTTCCAGAAAATTCATTGCTACCTGGTAAGGCATGGGGTCAGGTTTCCCTTTGGGCAAGTCGTCCCCCAGCACAACTACCGCAAAGGAATCTCGAATTCCCAAAACTTGCAACATGAACTCAGCGTTTTCTTTAGGAGCGTTCGTCACCACTCCTTGTTTAAGCCCTTGAACCTTTGCCCAAGCGACCAGTTCAAACAACCCAGGCAAAGGAGTCAGTAAGGTTTCAGCACGTTTGCGAAATTCGGCTTCCTTGCGATCGCCCAATTCTTGCCCCTCTTCAGGGGAAAGCTGAGGGAGTAAATCCTGGATGATTTGAACATTGAGCTTGCCGCTAAAGCGGGTTCTGTAGAACTCACTATCGATTTCGATCCCATACTCCCTTAGAACTTCCTGCCAAGTCTGAAAGTGGATGGGGTCGGAGTCAACCATGGTCCCATCCAGGTCAAACAAAAGTGCCTTGAGCATGGTTTCCCCTGCAGTAGTTGTAGAAGGATTCGGTTAGCCAAATGTGGACTCGTTCCAGCCCCACATGTAGCCTTTGGCATCTGCGAATTCGATGTAGGTGCGATCGCTTGCAATTCCCAATGCCTGATTAATCTGCTGGCAAAAATCTCGGCTCATCGCTTGAGTTAACGTTGGGCTCATCGACCCAACACTTTTCACCTCGATGTAGCAGACGGGATCGGTCGTGCCTGCAAAAGTCATCGACACATTGGGTTCAAATGCGGTCATCACATAAGATTCTGGTTTACCCAAATGTTTTGACAGGCTCTTTGACAGGTTTTTCAGCAACGTCTCAACTTCAGACTTCTCGGGAGCCGAAATAGAGGTTTGAACTTTAATCAATGGCATAAAACTTGATCACCCACCGTAATTCCAACCTGTGCTTTCTAAAAGCAGCGGATCGCCTTCGCGATGAACGCCAGCAGCAATGACTTCACCCACAAAAACAGTGTGATCGCCATGCTCAACTGCGCTGACTACCCGACACTCTACATAGCCGAGCGAGTCAGAAATAATTGGACAGCCTGTTGCTTCACCAAGGTAAAACTCAATGTCTTCAAACTTATTGCCAACCCGACGCTGAGGTTTAAAGAATTTTTGAGCAACCTCTTTTTGCCCTGCGTCCAGAACGCTGAGTGCAAAGACCTGGCTGGATTTGATCATGGCGTGAGATTTAGAATCTTGCTTCACGCAGTTCACAACCAGCGGCGGCTGAAAAGAAGCCTGCATCACCCAGCTAGCCGTGTAGCCGTTCACCTCTTCGCCCTCTTTCACGCCGCACACATAAAGTCCATGAGGAATCTTACGCAATATTGTTTTTTTAGCCTGTTCGTCTAACAAGGGTTCTACGTCTCATACGCGCTACGCCATTCAGTTTAATATCAAACCCCGGCGTAGTATCTTCTTTCTCTTCAAAGCTCAAACCTAGTGATAGCTCGATCGCTAGTCGTTTAACTTGAGGCTGAAATGGAAAGAGGTGATCGCCATTCCCTGGCGAAAGTAAAAGCGATGTGCTCTGACGCGGTGTGTGCCGCTGTCAAGCTGGAGGGAGATGCAGTTTTGAGATCTAGCATAGTCAGTCAGCCAATTCAGCAAGGACTTGCCGTGCCCTTTAGAGCGTTCTGAATCATCTGAGACTAAATCATCGACATACAAAAACCGCCCATTAGCTAGCATTTCTAGGATTCTGAATCCAGCGATCGCCTTCACCCCATTCTCTTCCAAGTACACCAGATGGTAGCCATTCTCCTGCTGACGCTTGACTTGCTCCACAAAGGCAGTCTCGGTCAGATGGGGTCGAAGCTGAACAACGACTGGAAAACACTTTGCAATATCAGCGTCAGCGGTAGCGAATTCAATCGACACAACAGCAATCTCCCCACGTACAATTCTTAACTCGCAGAGTCATCTTTGCATAATGACAGACGCTTCAGAATCTCATAGGCTGAATTCATATCAATGATGCTGGCTAGATTATGGCTCGACTCAAAATTGTGAATCAGTTTGACAGCAGCTTTACGCTTGATCCAGAGGCGAAGGCAGCTTTGTTTGAACTGTTGACTCAGGAGAATTTTTTGGCACAGGTAGGTCAGGCTGTGACGTGCGATCGCCTCGAATTTACCCAACTGCTATTTCAACCTATCCCTTACACCGAAGCTGCGCCCAAAGGGATGCCCGTTGAATACGAAAAATATCACGAGTCTCCAGACTACGCCATCATCAACGTGCCGCCCAACTTCATGTTTAAGGCAAAAATTTTTCAGCCCAGTCGCCTCTGTGCAATTTATCGAAAAAGATGACTTCCACTCCCAACATTCCATCACTGGACAGCCTGGATTACATTCCTTATATCGACCAGAACGGGCAACTGACCGACCAGTTTGAAGGCAAGGTCGGCGTATATGCCATCTTTGACCAAGAGAAAACTCTGCAATTTATCGGCTATTCCCGTGATGTCTACCTCAGCCTTAAACAGCATTTAGTCCGGCAACCGCAACATTGCTATTGGCTAAAAGTCCAAACGATAGAGCGTCCTAGCCGTACTGTCTTGGAAGAAATCCGAGACGCCTGGATTGCTGAAAACGGTACGTTGCCTTCAGGAAACAGTGCAGATGAGGCTTTATGGAATCAGCCGATTGATGCTAAGCCTGCAATGACAGCCGCTGAGCAAGCAAGCTATGCGGCAGGTGATGGATTAACTCAAATCAAGCTGCTCAAGCAAGCAGCACGACGGGTAGAAGAGCAACTTTTAGCCGCGCTTGAAGCTCGTGGGGTGCAAATGCAAATCCGGTTTAATCCCAAACTTAAGGAAAGTGGATTACTCGATTTGAAGTGATCGTTGGGTAATTTATACTTCTAGATCCATGACACCAGCGCTCCTGAATAACCGCTATCAAGTCATCCAGACACTAGGGGCTGGTGGCTTCGGCACAACTTTTCTGGCTGAAGACATTCAGATGCCCTCTCGGCGAAAGTGTGTGATCAAACAGCTCAAGCCGATCGCCAATAATCCAGAAATTTACCAGCTTGTGCAGGAGCGGTTTCAGCGAGAAGCAGCAATTTTGGAGGAGTTGGGTGATGGAAATAGCCAAATTCCTCGCCTCTATGCCTATTTTTCAGAAGAAGGTCTTTTCTATCTGATTCAAGAATGGGTTGAAGGCGTAACCCTGAGAGACAAAGTTCAGGCAGAAGGTGTCGTGACGGAAGCGATCGCCCAACAAATTCTGCGCGATATTCTGCCTGTCCTAACTTACGTCCACGATCAGCGCATTGTCCACCGAGACATCAAACCCGACAACATTATTCTTCGCAAACGAGACGGAAAGCCCGTTCTTATTGACTTTGGAGCAGTTCGAGAAACCATGGGAACGGTTGTCAATTCTCAGGGCAACTCGGCTAGCTCGATTGTGATCGGTACACCGGGTTTTATGCCTTCTGAGCAGGCAGCAGGGCGACCGATGTATTCTAGCGACCTGTACAGTCTAGGGTTGACGATGATCTACATGCTGACTGCACGGTTTCCGCAGGAGCTAGATCTCGACCCTCGCACAGGAGACATTACCTGGCGGAAATATGCGGCTCAGGTGAGTTCTACATTTGCTGACCTGCTGGACAAGGCGATTCAGTATCATCCACGCGATCGCTTTGCGATGGCTGATGAAATGCTAACTGCGTTGAAGAGCAGTGTGAGTACTCACTCAGGCTCACCTGTGCCACCAACCCTACCGCCCCAAACTTTCCATCAGAACCATCAAGATTTACCTTTGTCTATTGATTCCCCCAGCCCTGTTCCGGCTACCATAATTAGTGCTCAAACGCCTCAAACCATCCATCAGCCTGAGCAGTCAAACGGGAACCCCCTTGCTGCTCGGCTAACTGATTGGTCTGCAAAAGAAGTTCCCCATGAAATTCTGGGTTGGAACTGGGGTGCGTTTATGATGCCTGGGCTTTGGTGCCTTAGTAATCAGGTTTGGATCGGGTTGATAGCCTGGACAGGCACTTTTACTGGTGGCATCGGTTGGCTGGTAGCAGCAGGCTTGTTGGGCACAAAAGGCAATGAGTGGGCTTGGAAAAGTCGCAGATGGACCAGTGTAGAAGCATTCAAGGCGCACCAAAAAACCTGGGCGATCGCAGGCTCCATAGTCTGGGGCAGCATTTTTTCTTTACTGGGAGTGCTGGTCGTCGCTGCAATCATCAATCCCGAAGCATTTGAAACACCAGAAGAGCAAAACGTTCCCAGACCGCTTGGTTCAGGACAACTTTTCTCACCTGTGAGTGCTGAACTTGATACCAGTCGACCTACTGACGGAAATCTTATCGAGATTTTTGGTGGGAGCGATCGCCGATCCAACTAAGAGATCAACAGTCAAATTCGTCGCCTAATAGCGGTAGGAGCATAGCATTCGAGCAAAAATCTTTGGACTATTCCAGGGTCTACCTGCCGAATGCCACGCCCTTACAGATACTCGCTAAAGAAATTAAAGGCGTTATTCTCTCATCAAGAATAACGCCCTTAATTAGTGGACAGCAGATTGTTCTATCAAGCTTACTTGATAGAAACTTTGCCGCCTGCTTCTTCGATCTGCTTCTTAGCGTCTTCCGCTGCTTCTTTAGCGATTGCTTCCTTCACAGGCTTGGGTGCAGCCTCGACTAAATCCTTGGCTTCTTTCAAGCCTAGACCTGTCAAAGTCCGTACCACCTTAAGAATTGCAATCTTCTTATCCGCAGGGACTTCTTCCAAAATTACATCGAATTCGGTCTTTTCTTCGACCTCTTCAGCCGGAGCTGCAGCAGCCGGAGCTGCCATTGCAAAACCACCCATAGGGGCAGCAGCCGTGACACCAAAGGCTTCTTCAATTTGCTTCACTAGATCAGCCGCTTCTAGTAAGGTTAGCGACTTAAGCTTCTCAAGAATCTCATCAGTCGTAGCAGACATAGAATTACTCCAATGTTTAGTTTCTATCTTGGTCTAAAGGTTTAGCTTGAGCTCTTACAGCCTGAATTTTGAAGAATATTCAGAACCTAAAGGATGACTAAGCCGCTTCTTGGTCTTGGTCTTTGTCCTTGTCTGCAACCGCTTGCAAAACGCGAGCCAAAGACGCAGGAACTTCGTTGATACCTGTAGCAAGCTTGGTTGCAACCGCGTTGATCGCACCAGCCACTTGACCCATCAGTTGTTCCTTCGATGGCAGATCTCCGATCGCCTTCACATCGGCTTCGCTGAGGGCACGTCCCTCCATCACTCCACCACGGATGGTGGTCTTCTTAGAGGCTTTTTGGAAATCCTGGTAAGCTTTAATCGCTCCACCAATATCA
The DNA here is from genome assembly GCF_014696015.1 of Oculatella sp. FACHB-28. Taxonomy (NCBI): domain Bacteria; kingdom Bacillati; phylum Cyanobacteriota; class Cyanophyceae; order Oculatellales; family Oculatellaceae; genus Oculatella; species Oculatella sp. FACHB-28. The sequence continues at coordinate 139,745 of NZ_JACJPJ010000041.1, forward strand.
TCCTTAACCAGCAGGAACGCAGAGGATTCTTTACAGAACTCCGTAATCGGCTCCCAGCTCGCATCGCCATCTACAGCGAATCGCATCAACGTATTTTTGGTGACCGTACAGGATGTCCCTGTAGGACGCAGTCGGTTCCGCAAATCCGTGATTTCAGCAACAGACAACCCTTTGTAGTCAATGACGAGCGCCAGTTGAGACTGGCTCAACTCATCCTTGAGTTCGGCTACAATTGCCTGCTTATTCTCCAGTGTTCTACCCATACATCTCTCACCTCCTGAATCGGGTACAAACGACCAAACCTGCTGCCCTTTCCAATTTCCTAGAGAAAGCCTTACAAACCAAAAACCCCGGACATTTAGCCGGGGCTCTCGCAGCTTTTCGATTTCTGCAACCCCCTCTCTACAAAAAGGTTTCAGAAACCGAAAAACTGGGAAAAACCTCGGCAGGACAATTAAGCTTGTAGCACCTGCTGTCTCTGGCTTTAACTATTCAATTGAAGAATTGGGCAATAAACCTTTGCTTTTCTAAAATAATCAATTCTAGAAGATACAGCCTAGCTTCCAGAATAGCGTGAATTGCCTAAGCCACATCCCCTAATTTTAGATCGCGCAAAGCGTTCACATCAATCTGAATGGATGGTCCCATTGTGGCAGACACATACACAGATCTCCAGTAGCGACCTTTAGCACCAGATGGACGGTTGCGGTCGATCGTCTCTTGCAGCGCTTTTAGGTTGGTTAGCAGGTCTTCTGGTGTAAAGGTGGCTTTGCCAAACATGACATGGACAATTCCAGTGCGGTCGGCGCGGAACTCTAGTTTTCCGGCTTTGAATTCGGCGATCGCTTGCGTCACATCAAACGTTACCGTACCACCCTTTGGAGAAGGCATTAAACCGCGAGGACCTAACAATCTACCCAACTTGGCGACTTGAGGCATCATGTCTGGCGTTGCCACCAGTACGTCAAAATCCATCATGCCCTTCTGGATCTCATCAATCAGTTCCTCAGAGCCAGACAAATCAGCACCAGAATTTGTCGCCTCTGTCACCTTTTCACCTCTAGCAATCACCGCCACCCGAATCGTTTGTCCGGTTCCTTTAGGCAGCGCTACAGTAGTCCGCAATTGCTGGTCGGTGTACTTTGGGTCAATCCCCAAGCGAATGTGGGCCTCAGCCGACTCAGGAAACTTAGCAGTCGCCGTCTCCTTGAGCAATGTCAAAGCTTCTAGAGGCTCATAAGGACGATCCTCAACCTTCTTCTGCAGTTCCTGTAATCGACGCGATAACTTCTTTGTCATTCTTTCCATCCCTGGGGTGCTAACGAGTTTAACTCTCCCCCACTAAGGTTTACATTCGACAAGTTCACCTTGGTGAACTTTTATTCCTTAATCGTCACGCCCATATTTCGAGCAGTGCCTTCGACAATCTTCATTGCCGCCTCAATGTCATTTGCATTCAGGTCAGGCATCTTGGCTTGAGCAATTTCTTGCAATTGTGCTCGGGTTAGAGAACCTACTTTCTTCTTGTTGGGCTCACCTGAACCTCGCTCGATTCCCGCTGCCTTACGAATCAGTACAGACGCAGGAGGAGTCTTTAGAATGAACGTAAAACTGCGATCTTCGAAGACAGAGATCTCTACGGGAACAACCAAACCCACCTGATCAGCAGTTCGGGCGTTGTATTCCTTGCAAAACATCATGATATTGACCCCGTGCTGACCCAGCGCGGGACCAATCGGAGGAGCAGGGTTTGCCTTTCCTGCCGTAATCGCTAACTTAATGACCGCAACAACCTTTTTTGCCATTGACCTGCTAACTCTGTTTTTGAACCTGATTGAATTCCAACTCTACGGGCGTATCTCGACCAAAGATTGAGAGCAAGGCTTTGAGCTTACTACGCTCTGGGCTAACTTCAATCACTTCCCCTTCAAAATCTTTGAAAGGGCCAGACAGCACCAAGATTTTGTCTCCCGCTGCCATGTCAATTTTGACAATTGGTTTTTGCTCTTGAGCCTGCTTAAAGATTCGCTCTACTTCTGAAGCCCCCAAAGGCATCGGTTTGACATGCCCTCTTCCTCTTCCATAGCGGCGCTTCTGTTCAGCCCCAACAAAGTTAATCACATTGGGTGTGTTCTTAACGACCTGCCAGGTATCATCATCCATCACCATACGGATCAAGACATAGCCTGGAAACACTTTTTCCGCCGTTTCCTTTGGCTTGCCGCCTTTCTGCGGTTTCAGAATCGGCGTTTGAGGAATTTCGATCTGGACGATGCGGTTTGCCACATCCAGGGTTTCGATCCGTTGTTCCAGGTTCATCTTTACTCGCTTTTCACAGCCAGAAGCAACCTGAACGGCATACCAACGAGCCGATCGCTCAAGCTCAATGGCACCTTCCTCTTCTTCGGGTGAAAACACGTTGTCTGATTCGTCTGATGCAAAAGTCATTAAAATACCTTTCCAGCAGCCCAACTGAAGAAATTGTCAACAAAGTAAATGAGGCTGGCAGAGAGCGTCACCATAAGGATGACTGCCAAAGATTCGCTGATTAGCTGCTGGCGACTAGGCCAAACAACTTTATCTAGCTCCTCCTTAGTCCCTTGTAAAAAACTATTGACACTAAAGCCAGCAGATGTCTCCTGCGCTTCTGTCTCGTCTTTCTTTGCCACAGTCCTGATTCCCTCTTGGTGCGAGTCGGAATAGCTAAGTCAAAACTGCGAAGCAACCCAAACTGGATGCCGCAGTTCGCTACAAACCACCCAAACAATTAGTCTACTCGAAAACTACAACTTTTGCAGGCTTTGTCTAAGAACGGTTCGGCGCTGCCAAATTCCGAAATCGCGTGAATTGAGGTTCAAATAACAGTTTGACAGTGCCAACCGGCCCATTTCGATGTTTGGTAATAATAATTTCAGCAACTCCCCGATCAGGCGTATCAGGATTGTAGTACTCGTCGCGGTAAAGCATGATGATCAGGTCAGCATCCTGCTCGATCGAGCCACTTTCCCGCAGGTCCGACATCATTGGGCGCTTATTGGTACGGGATTCAACCCCACGACTAAGCTGAGACAGCGCGATGACTGGAACACTTAGCTCACGGGCCAACCCTTTCAAGGCGCGTGTGACCCTAGACAACTCCTGCACCCGGTTCTCGCTGCCGCTGCCTTCCATAAGCTGCAAGTAGTCAATCAGAATCAAGCCCAATGCTCCACCTTGCTCCGCCTGAAGCCGTCGAGCCTTTGAGCGCATTTCCGTGACCGAAATGTTAGGCGTATCGTCAATGAACACGGGAAGCTGGGACAAGGCGCTGATGGCGTGTCCCAAAGGTTCCCATTCGTTTTGACTAATTCGACCTGCCCGCAGTCTGCCGCTTTCGATTTCTACCTCACTCGAAAGCAGACGATAGACTAGCTGCTCTTTTGACATCTCCAAACTGAAGACGGCTACAGGCATTTTGTGAAAAGCAGCAATATTCCGCGCAATATTGAGAACAAAAGAGGTTTTTCCCATTGAGGGACGACCAGCCGCAATGATTAAATCAGAACGCTGGAACCCCTGAGTCATAGCATCTAGATCGTAAAAGCCGCATGGAATTCCCGGTAGCACCATGCCAAGGGAGCGGCTTTCAATATCTGAGAAGGTTGAGGTCAGGATGTCGGCAGTTGCAACGAGGCTTTGTTGCGGACGCGCCTGGGTAATACCAAAGATCTTTTGCTCTGACTGGTCTAGAACTTTCTCTAGTGGCGTATCAGTTTCGTAGCCTAATTGAGCAACTTCGCCACCGACCTGAATCAATTTGCGTCTCAGGTACTTATCAGTAACCAGTTGAGCATATTGGTCGATATTAACTGCACTAATCGTCCGGTCTACAAGCTGTGCCAGCCTGCTTTGTCCACCAATTTTATCTAGTACGCCGTGATCGTACAGCCAACTCGTAACACTCATCAGATCAGTAGGTCTGCCCTGCCCATGAAGAGCTAGAGCAGACCGATAAATTTCCTGATGGGCGCTGATGTAGAAGGCTTCGGGGCGGAGAAGCTCTGCGACTCGGCCGATCGCCTCTGGATCTAGCAGCACCCCTCCCAGGATTGCCTCCTCTGCATCAATATTTTGAGGCGGTAGGCGATCGCTATAAGCCTGAAAATTAAGCTCTTGAACCATAACGATAACGAACCTGGGAAGGGGAGCAAGTTACAAGTTACTGAGGCGAAACCTGAATTTCAACAACTGCTGTAACTTCAGGATGCAGCTTGATATCTACTTTATAAGAACCAGTTTTGTGAATGTCTGGAACAGTAATTCCACGCCGATCGATTTCTTGACCCGTCGTTTCCTGGATGACTTCCGCTACTTCCCGATCAGTCACGGTGCCAAAAATAGCATCCTTTTCACCGACCTGCTTGAGAATCGTGAAGCGCCCGACCTTTTCCAACGCTGTCTTTTGAGTTTCGGCTTCACTCTTCAATTCTAAAAGCCTTTGCCGCTCTGCCTCGCGTCGCCGCTCTACCTGCTTAAGGATGCCCGGAGTTGTGCGAACTGCAGATCCAGTGGGGATCAAGTAATTCCGAGCATATCCAGGTGCCACCTCTACGAGGTCGCCAGCCCTACCGAGTTTACTGACATCCTGATTTAGGACTAGTTGAATGCGTTTCGCCATGATCTTTTTTATTTTTAACTTGTGCGTGCCAGGCTGAGAGTTTCAGTTGATTAGCGACCAAAAGCAAGAATGCCACTATTACAGACTGTCTAAGAAATTGCTCTGTGCAAATCACTTAGACGCATTCGACAGCAGCCTATCACCTATCGCCCAGAATTTCCTTCAAGCTCATTCCTGAAGAAGTACATTCTGAAAGGAAGCAGCCTTGCGAATTATATCGATTCTAGCCAGACACATTATCCTAACGAAACGAGTGGAGCGATCGCAAGCTACTAGCTCCACTAAAATTCCGCGAAAATTTGCGACAAATCCCTCAAGCCACGCTTCAGCAAGGATAATTAGCCCTCAAGGTTGAGTCTTTAGAACTGATCTTTCATGCCTCTCAATCGAGCAAAGATTTTTACAGCATCTTGACTCTTCACGGCGGACCGTAAAGCAGGCTGATCCCAGCGCAGGAAGGGATTGGTTAGCTTTTCTACCCCTAACGTAGAGGGAACTGTTGCCTCTGAACGACTACGCATCTTTTCAACCTGCTCAATTCGCTGTCGCAGATCTAGATTTTGTCCATCTACAGTCAAAGCAAACTGTAGATTCTTCAGAGTGTACTCGTGAGCACACCAAATACGAGTGTTGTCAGGGAGCGATCGCAACTTCTCAAGGGAATTCAGCATTTGACTCGGTGTTCCCTCAAACAGCCTGCCACAGCCGCCGGCAAACAGCGTGTCTCCACAAAATAGCTCCCCAGGGGCTTCTGGTGTCTCTGGTGGGAAATAGTAGGCGATATGCGCTCTCGTGTGTCCAGGAACGAAGAAAATCTCAGCCTGTTGCTCTGCAAAGGAAATGCGATCGCCCTCCTGCAAAAACACCTGCTGTCCAGGAATTCTGCCTCGATCATGCGCTCCTCCATAAACGACAGCATCAGGGAATTGGTTGAGAAGCTGCACATTTCCACCAACGTGATCCTTGTGATGGTGGGTGTTTAGAATAGCCACCAACTCTGACTTCAAATTGTTTAAACAATCCAGTACTGGCTGAGCTTCTGCTGGATCTACCACAGCAGCTATCCGACTATTAGGGTCATGTAGCAAAAACGTGTAGTTGTCCTGCAACATAGCCAGTTGATGAATGTGCATATCTACTCTCCTAGAATCAAAAGCTTTTAAGCCCTACCTCTGAGCTTAGAGATTTTGTGCAAAATCAAGACTCTGAACGGCAGAAAACGCAAAACTCAACTGAACGCTTCTAGTAGCTACTACTTTTACTAGTTGATTGAAAAAGTGGCTGCGAAGCTGGCTTGGCTTTCATCAACTCTTCATTAATTTCTCATCGGAGCTTTGCCCAACTGCTAACTGTTTGAAAAGAGAATGATTCTAGACCCACTTAAAAGTCTAGTCAGGGAAAAACTGACTCATCTACTAAATTAGGGCACAAACTCCATGATGTGGACCGTTCAGATCAGATCAAACTTAACCATTAGGCAACTTGTTGACAGCATTACTACATCGGGCAAGATGAGTCGCCAAGATCATCTTCGTCTTACCTCCGCCATCTTGTCAGACAATGAAATCACAGAAGAGGAACGCCGTCAGATTAACCGGACGTTTGATTACATTCAGACGGGGCGTCTGAAATTGGTTGACTAACAATACTTACAGGATTATGATCCGGTGGGTGCCTAAAATAGGCTTCTGAGTTGAATAAATTCTGAGAAGGAGTGTGATAGCTTCAATCGAGTTTGTCGCCACTCAATCTACAGTCCATCACTTCTATAAGGTCAGTTTTTTTTAGATTTTTTTAGAGTCCAAGATTAGCCCTCTAAAAACGGCAAGTGAATGGTCGAACCTCAGAAGCAAGCTTGAATTTTACTTTACTCGCAATCTGCTAGTAGTCAACAGTTCTAAGAGAGGAAGGGTTCTTGCGCTAGCGACAATAGACTTACGCAAGCATCAGCTTTACGTATTGAACTTGGACTTGGAGAAACTAGCTATTTTACGACCGATTCTTCAGCTTCAAGGAATTTATACAGGCTGTTCTTTACTTAAATAGCTATCTCATTCAATCCGAATCTAAGAGTAGTGAATTCTCAACGTAATGAAGCAGTCGAAAGTTTCACTGGTTGTTAGTGACTTATCTCAAAGTGGAGCCGGTAGATGGGGTGGAGCTGTTCGCACTTTTCTACTGGCTCAAGCCCTCCAAAAACTTGGATATGAGGTCGAGATTGTAGGCTTCGTTTTTGGAGATGTCTCCGACACTGTTGTTTCCACTGAGTTTTCAATTACTACGGTCTGTGGCAAAAACTATCCTGGATTTGTCACTTCAATGGAACAAGTTTTATCAAAAATCAGTGGAGATATTGTTTACGCTATCAAACCAAAGCCAACTAGTTTTGGTACAGCCTTGCTAAAAAAGTTACGCTCTCGCTGCCCAGTTATTCTTGATATCGATGACTGGGAGTTGAGCTGGTACGGGGGTGAACAGTGGAGATATCGACCACAACCAAAACAATTTTTTAGGGACATCCTCAAATCTGATGGGGCACTCAGACAACCCGATCATCCCCTCTACTTGAAGTGGATAGAAAACTTTGTCAACTATGCAGATGCTGTGACAATCCACACTCAGTTCCTTCAAAAGCGCTTTGGCGGTACATACGTTCCTAACGGGAAAGATACTTCACTATTTGACCCTCAACAGCACAACCCCGAAAACAGCCGAATTCGCTTAAATCTTGCAGACTATCGTGTCTTGATGTTTCCTGGGGCACCTCGTCCATACAAAGGACTTGAAGATGTCTTAATGGCACTTGATTACTTGAATGAGCCAGACTTAAGGCTAGTTATTGTAGGCGGTAGTCCCTATGATGACTACGATGATAAGCTGATCCAAAAATGGGGACGTTGGATTATTAAGTTACCTAAGATTCCTCACCAAGCAATGCCTGAAGTAATTGCTGCAGCTCATGTTGTGGTTGTTCCACAACGTGACACACCTGCGGCTCAGGCTCAATTTCCACTGAAGTTAACGGATGGAATGGCAATGGCAAAACCCGTACTAGCTACTCGAGTTGGGGACATTGCTGAAATTCTAGGAGGCACGGGCTATCTAGTTGAACCTGACTCTCCCAAGCAGATTGCTGAGCAGATTCAGTACATTTTCCAAAATATGGAGGAGGCAAACAATCGAGGACACCAAGCAAGAGCAAGATGCGTAGAACATTACAGTATTGATTCAATGTCCACCATACTCTCAGATGTCATTAAATCTATAGCTTAATAAAGGTATTGGCCCATATTTTACTCTGGCAAATTAATACTTAGTTAGCATGAAAAGTTTAGAAGCTGATGAATTAGAAAGTGTTAATTTTAGGAATTGTAGTAATCAGGTTACGAAGTGTTTGTTCGACAGGAAGTGTGTAAATGTCCTCCCATAAATTACTCCTGAAATTTGCAAAGCGGCACCCTGGCTGGATCATCATAAGTATAGCGTTAGGTTTCTCCGGCGCGCTTTTTAATGGAATTAGTACCATTTTAATCGTGCCGATTCTGCTGAATTTCTTGGGCTTAAACCTCCCTGAAGAGGAATTAACTGGAGGAGGCTCTCCTGGGCTTGTTGAGGGGCTTCTAGCGCCATTTAATAACCTTCCAGAAGAATCTCGTATATACGCTATGACCGGGGCTATTCTGCTAACTCTTCTCTTAAAAAACTTAGCAAGCTATTTGAGTACGTTATCAAACGGTCACCTATCAAGACTATTAACGAATAGCTTAAGAAGAGAAGGATTACGAATACTTTTAGAGGTCAACTTAGATTTTTATGCTCAGATGAGAATTGGGGATTTGATTAATCGTATAGGACAAGAGATTAATCGAACGGCTCAATCCATTAAGATTTCAATTAATATTTTAACTATCGTATTAACAATTCTAGTTTTTATCGGATTGCTAATACGGATATCCTGGCAACTTACTTTAGCCTCGACTGGTCTATTGCTTCTAGTCGGTCTGGCAAATCAATTTTCTATTGTTCGCGCTAAGTTTTTTGGAAAAGCACTGGCACAGAATTCAAGAGATTACTCCAACGCACTGCTAGATGTCTTAACTGGCATCAGGTTAATTAAAGCCACTTCCAATGAAGAGCAAGAATATCAAAGAGTAGAGCATCTAATTCTTGAAAGAGAGAGAGCTGAGTTTAAATCTCAAGCAAACAATGCTGCTGTTCCACCCATCAATGAAATGAGCGGAATTGTAGCTGTACTCTCCATCGTCTTATTAAGTCGTGTTTTTTTTGCGGAGCAAGTTGGCTCCTTCTCGGTTTACACGATGTCAACTTATCTTTTTGTTTTATTTCGGTTAATGCCGATTATTGGACAATTAAATGGTGCTCGCAATTCTTACGCAAACGCAATTGCCAGTGTTGATCTAGTTGATGATTTTCTAAGGCGTGACAATAAAAACTTTATTATTAATGGAGTCATCCCTTATTCGCATTTAGTGAAGGGAATAAGTTTTGAGAATGTTTCGTTCAAATATCCTGAACATGAAAATTTAGTTCTTAATGGTATTAACCTTTGGATTCCTAAGGGAACAACTCTCGCCTTAGTTGGTGCGTCAGGTGCCGGTAAATCAACTGTCGCAGATTTACTGCCGAGGTTTTACGATACAGTTGAAGGCTCTATTAAAATAGATGGTACAGATATCAGAGATTATGATGTCCGCACACTAAGAAGGGCGATGGGCATTGTCAGCCAAGATACTTTTCTCTTTAATGATTCTGTTCGTAACAATATCGCTTACGCGCGATCAAACGTGACAGAAGATGAAATTATTGAGGCTGCCAAGCGGGCAAATGCTTATGAATTTATTTTGCGCCTACCTCAAGGCTTAGATACTCAGCTTGGCGATCGCGGTGTACTGCTCTCAGGTGGGCAACGCCAGCGACTTGCGATCGCTAGGGCTCTACTTCAAAACCCAGAGATCTTGATTTTAGATGAAGCAACAAGCGCGTTGGATTCAGTTTCAGAGCGTTTAGTTCAAGAAGCAATCGATGATTTAAGTCGCGATCGCACAACCCTAGTCATCGCTCACCGCCTCTCTACAGTTCGTAAGGCAGATCAAATTGCGGTGATGGAGAAGGGGCAAGTCGTGGAATTGGGCAATCACGAAGAATTGATGCAGACAAGCGGTTATTATGCAAGGCTCTGTGCCATGCAGTTTGCTGAGAAATCCCAAATGTCAGGGCTCTCTGATCGAAAAGCGATCGCCAAAACATCCTACGAAATTCGGACCCGCCTGAACACAATGATTGGTTCTCTAAGGCTACTGGTTGACGGCATGTTAGATACCCCGGAAGAAGAAACCGAATTGACCGAAGAAGCGTATTACTCAGCTCTCAACCTTCTGAAGAGCTTAGAATCCTTCGAGACAGGGATTCAAAGCCCAGAAGAGCTTGAAGTCGCCCGATAAATATAAACAAATGTCGGCACTTGGGATAAGATGACGAGGCACACGTGAAACAGCAACCTGATTGGGAAAGTCCGGTGCGAGTCCGGCGCTGTGCCGCAACTGTAAACTAAAGGATGAAAAGCACTTTTATTCTTTAGAAGCCAGAACGCCAATCCGCTGCTTATTCACTCTATTTCCTGCGCTGCACAGGAAAGGGAGTTTAACGATGACTATTTCGACAGACAACACTCTGTCTCCAACAAGCGCTGCGAATTCTAAAATAGGCACACCCTTCGATGCCGATGTGAACCTCGATCAGTCAATCGTGCTGCCTCCGTTACCCCTCAACCGCCCACTATTACTAGTTGGACATGGCAGTCGCGATGCAGATGGAAGGAAAAGCCTATTGGATTTTGCCACTGCTTATCAAGCGCTTGATGTTTCTCGACCAGTCTTTCCTTGTTTCCTGGAACTCACTGAACCCTCGATTCAACAAAGCTTAGACCAATGCGTGGAGCAGGGCTACACCGATCTTTCGGTGCTGCCTGTGCTGCTGTTTGCAGCTCGACACAACAAATTTGACGTTACCAACGAACTGGATCGCGCTCGACAGCGACATCCTCAACTTAACTTCCATTACGGTCGCCATTTTGGGATTACCCCTGGAATTTTAGAGCTATGGCGATCGCGTCTAGAGCAGCTTGATCAACCCGACCAAAACCCCCAAGAAGTCTCTCGCGCTGATACAGTGTTGCTGTTTGTAGGACGTGGCTCCAGCGATCCTGATGCAAATGGCGATGTTGCGAAACTAGCGCGAATAGTGTGGGAGGGGAGCGGATATCAAACGGTTGAGACCTGTTTTATTGGAATTACTCACCCCCGCTTAGAAGAAGGTTTTCGCCGTGCGCTACTGTATCAATCTAAGCGAATTATTGTGCTGCCTTACTTTCTGTTTACTGGTTTATTAGTCAAAAAGATCTTTGACACCACCATACAGCAACAAGAGCAGCATCCTGAAGTTTCGATGGTTTGTCTACCAGAAATGGGGTTGCATCCTCAGTTATTTTCGGTATTGAGAGAACGAGAAATCGAAACTCAGTTAGGGCAAGTACAGATGAACTGCGAGATGTGCAAGTTTCGGCTAGCCGCGACCGCCCAAATGGGAGAACATGAGCTACCTCATCAGCATGGGCATGATCACCATCACCATCACGGTCATGAGCATGGACATGGTCACCCAGATGTAGATCCTTACGCCGACCCAGAGCAGTATCATCAAAGGATTTGGCAAGCCCCTTAGAATTGCGTCTGAATATTATGTCTGAATCCCAAGAATTTACAGTGGGCGATCGCGTTCGAGTGGTTGCCCTTCCGCCTTACGTTAAAACTGCTGAACCCATGCCGATGCTGCGTCCTCCCAACGTCATTAGCCTAGGCGAAGAAGGAATTGTTATTAATCGGCGTCCTGGAGGGTTTTGGAGCGTTCGCTTTTCCCAAGGAATGTTTTTAATGGATACCCAGTATCTTGAATTAGCGTCTGCTTCGTCTAATTCCTCCACTCCAGACGAACACATTCTTGAGAGTCCTTCAGATTAAAGCCAGTATTTAAGAATCAGGTCATAATGTCCACCCTGCTCCGGTGGATACCAACCTGACTCAATTTTCTAGATGATATCAGGTAGGGCTTTGATAAATTTGGGCTTACGGTCGATAGGATGAAGTGTCCACGCTTTAGGAGAGCCGAGTACAGCACGAACGTATTCTGTCTCTTCTAAACGGCGTGACACCATGACCTCCCAAGAACCTAGTGCTCCCTTTGTTAAAGATATAATTTACAAACGTTTGAATATCTGTTGGCAAGCTATTCATAAATTTGCACTTGTAAGTCTTCCATAGAACTTTTAGCGGAAGAAGCTGGTCAAAGCGATTGCGGCTAATTAAGTAGGCTCGACTACTAAAGAATTTGACTTGATAAAAGCCATTAGGATCTGAGCTGAAGGGCACTCTTTAGTAAAGGGAGCCATCTTTTGCAGGCGGACCAGTCAAAGGTCTAACTCTACAACTTGCGGATTTTTTGCAGCAGTTTAATACCTTCTTCAATCCAGTTTTAATAAGGTTCTTGATGAAACAGCATATCATTGTCTATACGAAGCAAATAATCACTTTCAACTACTTCAATAGCAAAAAGAGAACCTAAGATTGGATAGCCTTTGTAGTTATGAGTCTGCCTAGTTTGCCGACCAAAATGCTTTTGATAAACTTTTCTATGAAGGTTTTCTGAATAATCAATGTCAACAACTTTATCAACAACATCTGAATCTAACAGTTGATTACAATAGTTGCATAATTGCTCCATTGTGCCAAGTTCTGAACGATTTACTTTGTCACCCGATAAGGGCGCAGTATCAACCGCTAGCAACCGTTGGTAAACGGGAAATTGCATACTCTTAATTGATGTGGAATAGTATGCATCATAAACGGAACATCAGTCCGAGCGACCATGATTGATAGTGAACAGTTGGAAGATATCATTACACTTTTCTCAACTTTCAAAGTATTAGGTTTAGATTTTGCAAACCAATAAGCTGTAGAAGTCCCTAAGGTAATGTTCCGAACTTTAGGTTTTTCAATTGCTGTAGCTTTTGACTGTCATACGGATGGCTTTAGTTAGCACTCACACCAGTTCAGAATGTGAGTTGTAAAGGGAGATTCAAACTAAGTTGCGAATTTAAAGGAATCCCTTAAAGTTAGCTGTTTGGTATTTTGCATCAGATACCCGAAAAAGCCTGGATATCCAACTTATCCCCATGTTTGGGTTGTTAAAAAACACGCCTACAAGTATAAAACCCGCTTTCGCGGGTTTCTAAACCTTGATAAATTGCAGAGTTCATTAGGCAGACCTGGCTATTAAGCGCGATGTCAAATCTAGGCTCAAGAAGCAGCGGGAGTTGCAACTTGATCAATGGCGATCGCCGGACCCACCAGCGAGACATAAGGTTCAGCAAAATGTTGACGGGCTACCGCTTGCAACGTTTCAGCCGCAACGTTAGCTGCTTCAATCTGAAACTGCTGATCAAACTCAATGCCCAAGCCCAGGATCTCGTACCAGCCAAATATTTGAGCAATTTGGGCATTGGTCTGTTTACCTAAGGCATATTGACCGAGCAGTTTGTTCTTAGCTGACTGCAACTCTTCTGGAGTCAGCTGGGTAGTGCAAAGTCGCTCAACTTCCTGGCGCAAACCATCTAAGGCGATCGCCGCATTGTCAGGAGCTGTACCCATATATACAACAAACTGAGATGCATCCAGTCGAGTAGGGTAGAAGGCAGATACCTCGTAGGCTAGACCTCGCTTTTCACGCAATTCCACAAATAGTCGGCTGGACAACCCATTACCTAAGTAAGTGTTCAGCAACTTTAAAGCGACATATTCAGGACTATGCACTGCAGCAGCAAGATAGCCCAGCATGACAATCGCTTGCTGCGTATCTTGAGTAGAGATAACTTGTTTAGGATGGGAAGTAATGGCAGGTAACATTAGAGCCGGAAGCAGAATTTTTCCTTCGGGCGTTGTAGGTACCTGCCAATCGCCAAATATTTGATCTACTAGAGCGATCGCATCTTCGGGTGCAATTCGCCCAGCAATGCTGACTACAAAATTATCAGGACGGAAATAGGTTTGGTGATACCGCTGCAAATCTTCTCGGCTGAGCTGGGCAACAGTTTCTTCAGTTCCCAGGCTAGGCAGCGCATAAGGATGCTGCTGATACATCGCCTGCCGCAGTTGCTTTTGGGCGATTGAGAAAGGCTGCTCTTGCATCGAACGAATGCCCTGTAGGGTGAGGCGGCGCTCAAGTTCGACTTCAGCTTCAGGCAGGCTGGGCAATCGCAGCAGTTGAGCCGCCAGTTCTAGCATTTCAGCAAAGTCAGCTGAGACAGTTTTGAGGCTAAGCAGGCAATAATCTGCAGTAGCATCTGCCCCCAACCCTGCACCAACTGACTCAACCCGTTCAGCGATTTCTAGTGAGGAAAGGTTGCCTGTCCCTTTCGTTAAAACTGATGTTAGCAGATGGGATAGTCCTGCTTGCTCCAGTGGTTCATATCGACCGCCAGCTCGGACAAAAATGCGGGCAGAGACAATATCGGCAGCCGAGTTTTCTACTGCTAGCACAACCAGCCCATTGTCCAGGACAGCACGGTGAACCTGGCGATTTTCTAGCAGTTGGGCAGCACTCAAATTTACAGACATGAATATCCTCAAATAAGGTTAAATAAATCCAACGTTGGTGCAAGTGACAGAGAAATGGGCAAATAAACCTGACTGCCGTACGAGCAACAACTTACTCTACGTCGGGATTTACTGAGATAGCTACAGCGGCTTGAGTATCGTTGCGGCGTAGTGATAAGGCGAAAGGTATTGACTAGCAAGCTGCTGCAACTCTTCAGCCTGAAGGGTTTGAATCTGATTGGGGTAGTTCACTGCAATTTCCGCCTGGGCAATGGTGTTGTAGTAACCATACAGCCCTGCTAACTGAATTGCTGTCTCAGTCGAGAAGGCATAATCGTTACACAGTAGCCGTTTGTACCGAATCAATTCAGCCTCAGAAATGGGAGTGGTGGTTAGCTCAGAGAGGCGATCGCCAATCAGCGCTTCTACTCGATCGACATCTTCCGGCGTTAACCAGGCGCTAATCGTAAATAAGCTGGAATCCCGCTGGAGCGAAAATTCACTACCGATCGCTTGCACCAACTGCCGCTCTTCACGCAATTCTCTAACTAACCGAGAAGACCTGCTGCCAGCCAGCAACACTGAGAGCAAATCTAGCCCATATGCATCTCGCAACTGATCCACGCCGGGACCAATCCATGCCATCATCAGCCTCGCTTGCTCTAGCCGGGGCAGATACAGCTCTTGTCGGCGAATTTCAGTAATCGGCGGCTCTGCGTCGGCGATCGCCATAGGACACTCTGGACGAGACGGAAACTGGCTAAATGCCTGATGCACCAAATCTAATGTTTGCGACTGAGTGACATTACCCACTACCACCACCGTCATATTTTCAGGCTGATAGTGAGCACGATGAAAACAGCGCATCTCCTGGGGCGATCGCTGCATCAAACCCGCCTCATCTCCCAGCACTGGACGACCGTAAGGATGAGACTGATAAACACTCTCGATCAGAGCTTGAAACGCTAGCCAGTCAGGATCATCGTTTGCCTGACGAATTTCTTCTAAAACAACGTCACGCTCCCGCACAAACTCGTCTTCAGGAATTGCCGCATTCAGCAGCAGGTCTGCCAAGCAGGGCAGCGTTTCCTCCAGGTGAGGCGCGGTTGTGTTAATGAAATAGTGAGCGTAATCGTGACTGGTAGCTGCATTTGTCATCCCGCCACGATCTTCAATCACTTGATCAAACTGTCCTGGCAGCAGGCGATCGGTGCCCTTAAACACCATGTGTTCGAGGAAATGCGCCATCCCAGTCCAGGGTTCTGGCTCAGCGATCGCCCCCGCCCTCACCCACACATCAACCGCAACCACCGATGTTGTCGGAATATTTTGATGAATCACCGTCAAGCCATTGTCCAACCTGGAGAGATGCGCTGGAAAATGTGGCGGAACGCTGTTAGTTGCCAATAGTGCAGACCAGTCCTCTCAACTCAAATCCTGACTAAAGTTTTAGTATTTGACCTATCCTAGCGTTTTCTCTCATCCCTTTTAGAGTAAAAGGTGTTAAGCATTGCTCCTGGACGTGGGCATGTTAAGCACAGACTCTTTGAGAAATCCCTTGCCCTTACAATCCATTAATTAGGAAATCTTCGTTATGGCCAATTCAGGATCAGAATCCCTCGAAAAAATTCGTCAACAGTTTGAGAGTTCTCCCTATCCCAGAATCCCGCTTGAAAAATCTCCTAAAGATGATCACAACCTTAACCAGCTTTACATACACAACTTAGTAACACCTTACTACTTACGCAACCAAGAAGTTGTTGAACCAGCAGGCAAAGTCATTCTAGATGCAGGCTGTGGTAGTGGCTACAAAAGCCTTATCCTGGCAGAAGCTAACCCAGGCGCAAAGATTGTTGGAATCGATTTATCTGAGCAATCGGTCAAACTTTCCCGCGAACGTTTGAAATACCATGGCTTTGAGGACAATTCAGAGTTTCATACACTCCTTATCGAAGACCTGCCAGAACTGGGACTAAAGTTTGACTATATTAACTGCGATGAAGTTCTTTATCTTTTACCTGATCCTGTAGCAGGACTACAGAGCTTCAAATCTGTTCTCAAACCTGGAGGATTGATTAGAACCAACTTGCATAACTATATACAGCGGCAGATCTACCTCCGAGCACAAGAGACTTTCAGGGTGATGGGGCTCACAGAAGACAACCCTACTGAGCTGGAGGTTGGATTAGTCATAGAAACCATGAAAGCACTCAAGGATGGAGTCGAGCTTAAGTCTACTACCTGGCAAGCTGTCTATGAAACTGAAGGCAAGGAAGAAACCATTCTGATGAACTTCCTGCTTCAAGGCGATAAAGCTTATGGCATTCCTGATATGTTCAGAGCATTAGAGCTAGCTGAGCTAGAGTTTGTCAGCATGGTGAATTGGCGACACTGGGAATTAACTGATCTGTTTAAAGCCCCTGATGATCTCCCGATGTTTCTAGCTTTGGGTTTGCCAGGAGCTTCTATTCAAGAGCGCTTGCATCTGTTCAATCTGCTACATCCCATTCACCGTCTACTCGATTTTTGGTGTGGACATCCTGGGCAAGCCACATCCTTGAAATCCTTGAGTGAGTGGAATCAAGAGGACTGGCATAGTGCCCAAGTGCGGCTTCATCCTCAACTGATGCATTCCCAAGTTAAAGAAAGCTTGAATGATTGCTTAGCTAACCACAGACCTTTTGAGATAAGCAAATATATTCCAATTGCAGCAAGCAACCCGGTCATTGTAGAAAGCGATATGGCTGCCTCTTTGCTACCACTTTGGAGTGGAGCGCAACCCATGATGGATCTGGTTAATCGCTGGCTCAAGACACATCCCTACGACCCAGTTAGTTTGGAGCCAGTCAGTATAGAAACTGCATTCAGGCAGGTCAAAGATTTTCTAACCAAGTTAGAAGTGTTCCTCTACGTTCTAATAGAGCAAATCTAATCCTACCAAGGAGAAGGATTTGCCTTTTGAGAAGACAAAAAATTTCTACTAGGGTGATATGAAACAGTCAGCAGGTGGGCAAGTTATACACAGGAGTTAGAAATCCAGTATCCCGCGACTTTAAGGAGAAACGTTTCATGAAGACTGAACTACAAGCTAAGTTTCTGCAACACCTCGTCCAGAAGAAGAAAGAGAACGAAGGCTTTACTCTGATTGAACTGCTTGTTGTTATTATCATCATCGGCATTCTGGCTGCGATCGCCCTGCCTTCCTTCCTCAACCAGGCAAACAAAGCTCGTGAATCTGAAGCTAAGACCTACGTTGGTTCCATGAACCGGGGTCAGCAAGCTTACTACCTGGAAAACGGTACCTTTGCAGACAATGCTAACTTCGGCGCTCTAGGTCTAGGGATCAATACTCAAACCCGCAACTACAAATACGTCATCGCAGGTGGCGGTGGTACAAACAGCACCAACGTGACCAACCAAGGACAACCCATCGTTAACACAGTTAAAGCGTTTGTCGGCGGCGTTTCTCTGGGTACGATTACAAAAACCAGTGAAGCAACAACCCTGGCTGTACTTTGTCAAGCTAAACTGGCTCCTGCTGTAAAAGGACCTGATGGCGCACAAGTAATAAATGACGCACAAGGCGAACCTACCACCGTTTGCCAAGGTATTGGTAACTACGACTCTATCAAGTAGGAAGCAAAACCTAATATTTATCCTGTGTAGCACAGCTACTAGGAGAGTACTTTGGGGGTGAGTGGTCAAGCTGCTCACCCCCCTTTAGTTGAAATGCCACTTGCACACTGTGTCGGATAACCTGAATCAATATAAGCCTTTTGACGAACAAGCAACTATGACCGTTAATACCTCTTCTACCAATCAAAATTGGCAACAACTAGCTAGCAAGTACTGGATTGAGACAAAAAATTTGTACCAAGGATGATATGAAACAGTCAGCAGGTGGGCAAGTTATACGCAGGAGTTAGAAATCCAGTATCCCGCAACTCTAAGGAAAACCATTTCATGAAGACCGAACTACAAGCCAAGTTTCTGCAACACCTCGTCCAGAAGAAGAAAGAGAACGAAGGCTTTACTCTGATTGAACTGCTTGTTGTTATCATCATCATCGGCATTCTGGCTGCGATCGCCCTTCCTTCCTTCCTCAACCAAGCAAACAAAGCTCGTGAATCTGAAGCTAAGACCTATGTTGGTTCCATGAACCGGGGTCAGCAGGCTTACTATCTGGAAAACGGTACCTTTGCAGACAATGATAACTTCGGCGCTCTAGGTCTAGGAATCAATACTCAAACCCGCAACTACAAATACGTCATCGCAGGTGGCGGCGGTACAAACAGCACCAACGTGACTAACCAGGGACAACCTATCGTTAACACAGTTAAAGCGTTTGTCGGCGGCGTTTCTCTGGGTACGATTACAAAAACCAGTGAAGCAACAACCCTGGCTGTACTTTGTCAAGCTAAACTGGCTCCTGCTGTAAAAGGACCTGCTGGCACAGAAGTAGTCGCTGACGCACAAGGCGAACCCACCACTGTTTGCCAAGGTATTGGTAACTACGACTCTATCAAGTAGGAAGCAAAACCTAATATTTATCCTGGGTAGCACAGCTACCGGGAGAGTACTTTGGGGGGTGAGCGGTCAAGCTGCTCACCCCTCTTTAGTTGAAATGCCACTTGCACACTGTGTCGGATAACCTGAATCAATATAAGCCTTTTGACGAACAAGCAACTATGACCGTTAATACCTCTTCTACCAATCAAAATTGGCAACAACTAGCTAGCAAGTACTGGATTCAGGGTGATTTCAGCAAAGCAGCAAAACTATACGAGCAGGCAATTCAACAAGAACCGGAAGTTAAGGCGCACTACTGGAACTTAGGCTTGTTATTAGTTCTTCAGGGAGAAGAAGCTGAAGCACAAACCACCTGGTTGGTTGGGATGGCTGAGGGTGAGCCAGAGCAAATGGAGGAATGGACTCTAGAGTTACTTGAAGTTTTGCAAGCAGAAGCAGAACGTCAAGAGAGTCTGAACACTAACTCAGTTGCTTGGGCTATTCGCCAACATATGAGAGAAATTGCCCCTCAAGATCCCAACAACTTATTCAAAATAATTCAACTTGCTATTAAACTTGAAACCCTTTCTGAACAAGAATTGCTTGAGTTAGAAATTACTCAGCTATTGAAATCTGACTCAGAGATTCAAGTTGACACAGATATATTATTAAAAACAATAGAGGCTCTTCTAAATTATCCACTTTTTGAACCTTCCTTATTGGATTTTATAGAAGCTTGTTCACACCATACTCAAAAGCAGAAAGAATTTATTGATACTTTGATGTTGGCATCGGTTAGGATTGCCTACACAGAAAATCAGCCCTTCTTTGCTATTAGATTAGGCGAAATCTGTTTGAGCCTAGACAGCAAAAATGCTGAGGTTTTGAGGGCGATTTCGCCTTTTTATCAAAACTCCAATCAATACGATAAGGGAATAGAAGTAGCACGTCAGGCTTACTCTTTAGCTGAAGATCTACCGAGCCAAATTTACTCTAACTTTCTCGTCCTGCGAGGTTTAATGACTGCAGGTGGCTATTGGGACGAGTCACTCTCAGCTTTCCAGAAGCAAGAGGAATTACTGCTATCGCTAATTCAAGAAAACCCCCATTCTCTTGACATAGTTGCTACTCTACGTCTGATAACACCGCTGTTTTTTCAGCCCTATTTCAGAGATAACCCAAGAGCAAATCGCCTAATTCAAAATCAAGTTGTTCGGATTTGCCAAGACAATATTCAGCGACATTATTTGGAGGCTGTTGAAAAATATCAGCAGCGATCAAAGGATAATGCAGCAGAAAATTCTGGTTCAAAGGTTTTGAGAATTGGTTATATCTCTCATTGCCTTAGTAGACATTCCGTAGGTTGGTTAGCACGCTGGCTGTTCAAGCACCACAACCACAGCGAATTTCGAGTTTATACGTATCTGATTGGAACTTCTGAAGTTAGCTTTGATCCGCTGCAAGACTGGTTTATCCAGCATTCAGATTTTGTGCGCAAATCAGCCGTAGATAGTGCTGAACTTGCAGAGCAGATTTACCAGGATCAGATTGATATTTTGGTTGATTTAGATAGCATCACTCTAGATACTACGTGTGCGGTCATGGCGCGGAAACCCGCTCCTATTCAAGCCACTTGGTTAGGTTGGGATGCTTCGGGTTTACCCGCGATTGACTACTTTATTGCTGATCCTTATGTGCTTCCAGAGTCCGCAGAGGAGTATTACAGTGAGAAGATTTGGCGATTGCCTCGAACCTATATTGCCGTAGATGGGTTTGAGGCAAATGTTCCTTCCTTGCGACGGGATGAGCTAGAGATTCCTGGAGATGCGGTTGTTTTCTTTAGTGGTCAGAAGGGGCACAAACGGCATCGAGATACTGCTAAATTGCAGATGAGAATTATTAAAGAAGTGCCTAACAGCTATTTCTTAATTAAAGGGTTTGCTGACCAGGATGCGATCAAAAATTTCTTTTTCCAAATTGCTGAGGAGGAAGGAGTTGAGCGCGATCGCCTGCGTTTTCTACCTGACGCAGTTTCAGAACAAACTCATCGAGCTAACTTGACCATTGCTGATGTTGTATTAGATACCTTTCCCTACAACGGAGCTACGACAACTTTAGAAACGCTATGGATGGGAATTCCCTTGATTACTCGTGTGGGCGAGCAATTCGCCGCTCGAAACAGCTACACCATGCTGATGAATGTAGGGGTGACAGAAGGAATTGCTTGGACAGACGAAGAGTATATAGAGTGGGGCGTTCGTTTTGGGCAGGACGAAGCTTTGCGGCAGCAGGTGTCTTGGAAGTTGTTGCGATCGCGTCATACCGCACCCTTGTGGAATGCCAAGCAATTTGCCCGTGACATGGAAGACGCATATAGGCAAATGTGGGTTAATTACACTGAAAGCAAGTAAGGTTTTCTTCTAAAATTCTTTTTCTCTATTGTTTGAGGACTGAAACATGGCGTTTATTAAATTGCACATTGGTGGAAAAGAGCCTCATCCAGACTGGAAAATTCTAGACATTGAAGCACGTCCAGAAGTTGATTTTATTGGAAATGCCGCTTCTCTTGAACAGTTTGAGAATGATTCAGTTGAAGCAATTTATGCTAGCCACGTACTAGAGCACTTCTACTACGGACTCAACAATGAATTAATCAGCACCCTAGTTGAGTGGCATCGGGTTTTGCAACCTGGAGGAAAACTTTACATCAGTGTTCCTGACTTAAAAACTCTCTGCTGGCTCTATCTCAACCCAAACTTAGTGCCCGTCGAGAGGCATCATATTATGCGAATGATGTTTGGCGGACAAACCAACGAATACGATGTACATAAAGTAGGCCTTGACGCTGATATTTTAGGTCTGTATCTGGCAGAAGCAGGTTTTCAAGGATACGAAACAGTATCCGAGTTTGGTTGGTTCAACGATTGCAGCAGCCTGCGATTATTAGACACATTAATTAGCCTCAATGCTGTTGCAACCAAGTAAGAATTAATTGGATTTATGCTTTAAAGCAACACATCTAATCAACTGACAAATTATTAACTTGATGGATTTCTCTACTCGTCGCAACAACCTGCTGGAATCCTTGGGAGTTCTGGTTACTATTGCACTCTTAATTCTGGGAATTAGTTCATTTCAGAGTTTTGAACTTAGAAGATTAACCAGACAGACGGCAGAGGCTTCAGCAGAGGAGCTTGAAAGACAGTCAGAAGCTGAGCAGGTCTATCTCAATTTGCTTAAAGAATCTCCAGCCTTTGGTTTTAATAACTTGGTTGCAGATTGGGTTTTTCTAGACTTCATTCAATACTTCGGAGATAGTCCAGCTCGTGATCAAATTGGTTATGAGCTCAGCCCTGAATATTTTGAAGTGATTCTGAAGCGCGATCCGTACTTCCGAGATGCTTATCTCTTCTTATCAGGAAGCTCTACGCTCTACGCGGGTAGGCCCGATCGCACCGTTGAAATTATGAATCAGCACATCGGGGAGCTATCGCCCAGAGTACCAGAGAAGGCATATTTTGTTTGGCGATACAAGGGTACAGATGAACTGCTGTTTTTGGGAGACAGCCAGGCGGCTCAACAGTCTTTTAAAACGGCGGCAGAATGGGCAAGTATCTATTCTGATCCTGAAAGCCGGGCTGCAGCACAGGTCTCGCAGCAAATGGCTGAATATCTGGCTGAAAATCCTGAAAGTAAGTCAGCTCAGATTGCAGCCTGGGTTATGGTTCTAGGCAATGCATTTGACGAAGAGACTCAGCGTTATGCCATTAGCCAAATTGAAGCATTAGGTGGCAATGTTTCTGTGGATGAGCAGGGAAGGCTACAGATTCAGCAGCCAGAAGGGGATTAGGGATTGGAGACAGGGCTGACTTTGGCGCGGTGGAGGAGCTTTTTGCCTTGGATATAGCCTGTGTAGCGGATTTTGACGCGATCGCCCACCTCCGCCCGACCTTCCATCAACTGATGCAACTGAGGATCATAGGCAACTTCGCTTCCAACAGGGGCGATCGCTTCCACTCCCCAACTTTTGAGTAGCTGTTCGATCGGACGCAGCAAAGGCAATAGACGAGCAGCTGGAATTTGAGGATTATTTTCGGCAGCGTAAGCGGCTGTGGGCAGTTGCAGCAAGAGGGATTCTAGCGTTTGCAGACTGGAGCGCTGAAATTCTTGCTGGAGGGTTTGCTGCTGTTCGGCAAGCTGTGCCTCCAGGCGGCGATATTCCTGCTGGAGATGATATAAGCTCTGAGTTGAGTTAGGTTCGGGCGACGAAAGCGGCAAGTCAGAAAATTTTGCCAGTAATTCGTTGAGCGAAATTTGAAGGGCTTGGCTCAGTTTAAAGAGTGGCTCTGCTTGCATTTGAGCGGCGCGCCCCTGGCGCAGTTGCTTGACCTGCCATTCAGAAACGCCTGCAGTGCGGCTAAGGGACTTAAAGCTAGAAATATTGAGCAGTTGCATGAGCGATCGCAGCAAGTCGCTGTAATTTGAACTGGAAGTCTGATTCATAGCCTTGTTCTCAAGAACATGATCATTAAAACTCAAATAGAACGGGGATCGTAACGGTGTTACGATCCCCGTTCTATTGTCATTCTCTAGTTCCCTCATCAGAGATGGGAATTTTCTCTAAAGGGAAGCTAGAGCTTCTAATCTGACATTTCCAAGCTGAAGCTGGGTAACGAGCCAATAGACAAAAGACCAATGACTTTTACTGCAACAAGCTTCTGAGCATCCAGGCGGTTTTCTCGTGCAGACGCATCCGCTCGGTTAGTAGGTCAGCAGTAGATTCATCGCCTGCCCGTTCTGCTGCGGGAAAGGTGCTACGAGCGGTTTTAACAACGGCTTCATTGCCTTCTACCAACAGCGCGATCATATCGGTTGCCTGAGGAACACCCGTCGTTTCAGGAATGGAGGTGAGTTGAGCAAATTCGCTGTATGTCGCAGGAGCAGGAAATCCGAGGGAGCGGATGCGCTCAGCAATATCGTCTACGGCGACTGCTAGCTCGGTGTACTGCGTCTCAAACATGATATGCAAGGTCTGAAACATAGGACCTGTAACATTCCAGTGGAAGTTGTGGGTTTTCAGGTACAGCGTGTAGGTGTCTGCCAGTAAGCGAGACAGCCCGTCGGCGATCGCATGTCTGTCTGTTTCGTTAATGCCGATATCAACGGGAACGGTACGTTCTTGAGCTTGCATAGGTTTCTCCTGATTCAGCAAAAAATGGGGTTAATGACTGTTTTACCTGCAAAATGCAATTCGCACAGCCTCTAGAAGAGTGATTCTGGGATTAGATAATTCAAACTGACTTAAGCCAGATGCATCCGCAAAACAGATTTAGGAGCACGGCGGACATTACACAAAATCGTTTCGTGCCCTAAACGGCTGCAAGCCTCATAGCGATGGCAACCAGAGAAGCCGTAGTATTGACCTTCGACCTCCAACACATCAATCGGCTCTTGCAGACCAATTGCTTGAATGGACTCCATCAGAGCGGCAACTTTAGCCTGGTCGTTTTGCCGAAATAGAGGTCGGCGGATTTGGTTGACGGGAATTTCTTGAACTTTTGCCATCTTGCTTTAACTTTTGCTCTCTTCTTTCTAAATCATACTCATTATGAGTACGAGTTGCAAGTTAAAGATGAAAGGCAAGGGGAAACCTTCTTGCCCTAGCTCCCAGCCCCTCAGCAGATGAAAGCGGTTTGAAGTCCTTGTTACCCAAAGGGTTACCGTTTGATCCGGTAGTGATTCTAGGTTTTGAGCAAGGAGCGATCGCTCCTTGCTCAAAGTCTTCCGGGAGATCACGCCCTGCGGCTCTCTTCCTCGCACATTCTAAAAATCCTCAGCAACTTCAGACAATCAGTGCCCTACCTGACTGGTCACTGCTATCAGGAGCTTAGGAACTGTAGACGGTTCCGCTTCATGTTGCGTTCTCGGTATTGGTCCCGAATGTGTTTCATTGAGGTGGGTTAGTCTGGTTAGGGCTGCCCATTTTGGCGCATACGCTAGTCAGCTTTGTGTCAATCGGTACGCCTTTGATCAGAAGAGGCTTTATGAAGCATTTGAGGCAACTTGCGGTAGCTGCTAGTGGAATGGCGATCGCTATTCTATTGACCTTTGCGGCAATTGTTCCGGCAGTTCAGGCAGAGAGGGGAAGGGGCGATCGAATTTCCCAAACAATCCCCCTGCCCGAACTCGATCGCCATCTTCAGCCTGACATTGTCACTGAAGTTATTCCAGACGAAGAATTACCGCCGCCATTAGACGACGGAGTACTGTTTCGCATGATTGAGCGTCGTCCTCCTCTACAACGGCATCTTCCGGAACAGCAAGTAGAAGTGCATCTGATGGAAGACGGACGTATGTTTGTGTTTCAACCCAATCGCGGCAGGCAACCGATGGGACAGGTTGAACCTGCCGTGCTTGAGCAGTTCAAACGACTACTGAGAAATCCAGAATTTCTCAACTACAACGCCACAAGCTGGTCTAACCTAAACCAGGAGGAAACGGGCTACACGGTTATGCTTAGCAGTGCGTCAGTCACTATTGAGCTTAAAGGGCAGTTTTCCCTCTCAGAAGCGCTGTTGCCAGATTCAGTCGTTGCCGTGATGAATACGTTTGGCTATATGCTGGCTTATCTTGCCGCTTGAACTAAGGCACAAGCTTTCTTGGTAAGCTGAAAAGCTGGACCCTCTCTAATTTCGCATCATGCCTGCGCTCAGTACTTCTGCCTCACCTAGCCTGACTGCCTTTCCACTGACTGCCGTTGTGGGTCAAGAAGCAATCAAACTGGCACTGTTGCTTTCTGCCATCGACCCAGGTTTAGGTGGAGTCGTGATTGCAGGTCGTCGAGGCACTGCTAAATCGGTAATGGCACGGGCACTCCATGCCCTGCTGCCGCCAATTGAGGTCGTCAAAGGTTCCTGCTGCAACTGCGATCCTACCCGTCCTGATGAATGGGACGACGAGACGGTGAAGCGGGAGCTAGAGATCGGCGATTGGGGATTGGGGGCTGAAGAATCGGAAAGTGACAATCAGCAATCGGAAATGCAGGAGTTGCCTCCGACTGAGGTAGTTCCAGCTCCGTTCGTGCAGATTCCGCTAGGTGTGACGGAAGATCGGCTGCTAGGTTCAGTGGATGTAGCGCAGTCGATTAAGCAAGGGGAAACGGTGTTTCAGCCTGGACTGCTAGCAGAATCGCACCGGGGCATTCTATACATAGACGAGATCAACCTGCTGGATGATCAAATTGCCAATCTGCTCTTGTCGGCGCTGACAGAAGGGCGCAACCAGATTGAGCGAGAAGGAATTAGCTTCCAGCATCCCTGTAAGCCGCTACTGATAGCGACCTACAACCCAGAAGAAGGGGAACTGCGAGAGCATTTGCTTGACCGAATTGCGATCGCCCTCTCTGCCGATGCCGTTCTGGGTCTAGACGATCGCGTCGCAGCAGTTGAGCAAGCCACCCGCTATTCAGAGTCACCCCAGGAATTTTTGCGTCAGTACGCCGAAGACATTGACGGGCTGAAAACCCAGATTATTTTGGCGCGAGAATGGCTCAAAGATGTACAAATTCAGCCTGAACAAATTGCTTACTTAGTGAATGAAGCCCTGCGTGGTGGTGTTCAGGGACATCGGGCAGAACTGTTTGCCCTGCGAGTCGCTAAAGCCCACGCTGCCCTCGACGGACGCACCGAGGTCAACGCTGAAGATTTGCGAAAGGCAGTTGAGCTGGTGATTGTGCCTCGCTCCACCGTCGTGCAAACACCCCCTGAAGAACCACCGCCACCTCCCCCACCGCCACCGCCTCAGAACCAGGACGACCCCCAAGACGAATCTGAACAGGAGCAAGACGAACAAGATGAGCGGGATGAACCCGAACAAGAACAGGAACCACCCAGTGTCCCAGAAGAATTTGTCTTTGACCCGGAAGGCGTAATTCTCGACCCATCCGTCCTCTACTTTGCTCAAATGGCAAACCGCCAGGGCAAATCAGGCTCCCGCAGCATTGTTTTCTCAGAAGACCGAGGACGCTACGTTAAGCCAATCCTGCCCAGAGGACAAGCCCGCCGCATTGCCGTCGATGCCACCCTCAGAGCCGCGGCCCCTTACCAAAAAGCCCGCCGCCAGCGCAGCGAACAGGCATCCAGCCAACGCGCATCCCTCACTCGTCAACCCCTAAACTCTGATCCCCAACCCCCAGCCCCTACCAAACGAGTCTTTGTCGAACAATCTGACATTCGTGCTAAACGTCTAGCCCGCAAAGCTGGCGCGCTAGTTATTTTTGTGGTGGATGCCTCTGGCTCAATGGCGCTAAATCGGATGCAGTTTGCCAAGGGAGCCGTTTTACGGCTGCTCACTGAGGCTTATCAAAATCGAGATCAGGTGGCGCTGATTCCGTTTCGAGGCGAGCAGGCAGAAGTGCTGCTACCGCCAACTCGCTCCATTGCAGCGGCGCGCAGGCGACTAGAGCGAATGCCCTGTGGTGGTGGTTCGCCCTTGGCGCATGGGTTAACCCAGGCAGTTCGGGTGGGGCTAAATGCCCAGCAGTCGGGCGATATCGGTCAAGTGGTCGTCGTAGCGATCACAGACGGACGGGGGAACGTACCGCTGGCGCGATCGCTAGGGGACACCATTCCTGAAGGTGAAAAGCCCGACATCAAAGCTGAATTGCTGGAAATCGCCGCTAAAGTTCGTGCCACCGGAATTCAGCTTCTAGTGATCGACACAGAAAACAAGTTTGTCTCAACTGGATTTGCCAAGGAATTGGCGAAACAGGCAGGCGGAAAGTATTATCACTTGCCCAAAGCAACCGATCAGGCGATCGCCGCAATGACAAGGGGAGCGATCGCAGATATGAAGGGATGAAGGATAGGAATCACCCAACCCGAGAAAATTAGCAGACAGAGTAAGGTTAAAGATAAGAATTTGAGGCGCAAGCGTGGACGAGTTGCAAAAACCGCTAAGCGATCGCTGGTTACTCAGCGGCAAAAAAGCCCTAATTACGGGTGGCACAAAAGGAATTGGGTTAGCCGTTGCTGAAGAATTTTTATCGCTTGGAGCAAAGGTGACGATTGTTGCCCGTAGCGCCAAGGCAATCGAGCAGCAGTTGACAACTTGGCAGCAGCGCGGTTGGCTCGCTTATGGGCTGGCGGCAGATGTGGCGATCGCAGACCACAGGCAAACTATTTTTGCTCAGATTGCAGAGTCAATGGGCGGACTCGATATCTTGATCAATAATGTGGGCACCAACATTCGCAAGAAAGTCCTGGAATACAGTTCCGAGGAATATGAACGAATTCTCGAAACAAACCTAACTTCAACTTTTGAAGTCTGCCGTCTAGCTCACCCGCTGCTCAAAGTGGGAGAAAACAGCAGCATCGTTAACATTAGCTCAGTAGCAGGGCTAACCGCCGTCAGAACTGGTGCTCCCTACGGGATGTCGAAAGCGGCTTTGGTGCAGTTGACGCGTAATCTAGCGGTGGAGTGGGCAAGCGATCGCATTCGAGTCAACACCGTCGCCCCGTGGTTTATTCGCACCCCGCTCACGGAACCTGTTCTGAACAACGAGGAATTTTTCGCCTCTGTTCTCTCTCGTACCCCTATGGGGCGAGTTGGAGAACCTGCCGAGGTTGCTGGACTGGTCGCCTTTCTTTGTATGTCTCCTGCCTCCTTCATTACGGGGCAGTGCATTGCTGTAGATGGAGGCTTTTTAGCCTTTGGGTTTTAACCAGAAGTTGACTTCACATCATCGGTACATAAGCTCCGCCAGAGTAAGCCCAAGCAATTCCTTCTGGATCTAGGCTCTGAGTCCAGGCGCTAAAGTCATCCCGAGTTTTGCGACGGCGAACTGTGCTGGCACTCACTCCCAAGCGCTGAGCTAGCTGATAGCTGGAGAGATAGCCTTCTGGAGCAACCTCTTCGATCAGTGCCAAATAGAGCTGCCAAAGCAAGACAACGCCGACAAAAATGACCAGAACGACTGCTTCAGGTCGTCTAAGCAGATTTTGAGTTTCCTGAATCGCGGTGGCTGTAGATACGGGGGCAATTTCACCGCTGGTAGATTCCTGAATGACAGGAGGAGCGGGGGCAGTCGCCTCTACCGTATCTGGGGAGGGAGAAGTTGAAAAAGGCTGAGTCGATTGAGTCACCGTGCTGGCTTCTGAGTAGGTGGAACTGGAATTTTTCTCTAACTGGATTTCTTGATTCCATGCTACAGAGTTATCGCCCATCTGGCGGCCAAAAACCTTAATTGTCTTGATAGGTTCAACCTTTAGTTTTTCAATGCCATCCCGGACAAAATCCACCATTGCTTGCTGATCGGGCACCCAGTCTGCCTCCAGCAACACATACAGACAGTCCTCTTTTCTTGCCACCTGTGTCTTGATATTGCGCTGCTTAGTAGAATGATTCATGATTGCAGCAATCACTTTGGGATGACCCTGTTTAGCCAGTGCCAAGATGTCTTGAGGCGACACTTGCGAAGACTCTTGTAAAGACATGAGCGCAGCCTTGAACTTGGAAACGAATATCTGAAATATGACACAGGGAGCCTACTGTGCTTCAGTTTATATTCTCCACTAGTCCATACCCAACTAGGTTAGACCTTTTGCATGAATGGTAGCGCAGTGAGCTGAACTGTCATCTACGTCTCAACCAGCAATTCAGGCAGAAGATCTATTCTCAAAGACGAAGGAAGCGAAAGCGTGGCTTTTCCACTACTTCCGCTTCCTCAGAGGGGTTCAGATTGATCTTCAATCTTGATTAGATGGAGCAATCTGAAAGGGAAAATTTTGGTCAAGGAAGGAAAGGTTTAGTCAAAGAAATCCTTGACTCGATCCACTAAATTTCCTGTTTCATTTCGTGCACCACGAACTGCATCTTTGACCTGATCGCCCAAGTCTTCTGCCTGATTTTGAGCTCTACCCGAAAGCTGTTTGGCGCGACCCTCAACCCGGTTATCAGGGCTATCCGTTACTTGTCCAAAGCCCCGCTGAACTCTTCCTTCGAGTTCTCTACCCGTTGCTTTGACTCGGTGCTCGATGCCGGTACTGGTAGCAGCGTCATTGTCGGCAAGGATTTGGAATGGGCTCGTTGCTATCAAAGGAGATGCGATCGCTTGAGGAATCACCCAAACAGTGGCGAGCGCTAAGACTAAGGCCAGCATAAGACTGGCAAAAACTTTACGGCTGCGCTGGAGTAAATTCATAGTTGCCTCAACTTAAGTTAACGATGAAAGTCGATAGCGAGAGCGAACAGCAAGCTGAAATTGTACAGGCATCCCTACTTAACAACTTTGCTGCTCCTTCGCAGCTATAGACATCTGCTGAAAGGCTTATGGATTCTATACCTTGAGGGCGATCGCCAGCTTGAGGCGCAACTCAGTATGTCTTTACCTGGCGTAGCAACTCTTAACATCGACAGCCTTGTTGCTCTCAAAGAGCTTGGTAGACTAAGGACACAAGAAAATTGCTGCACCTGGCTTTGCGGCTGTACTAAAACCGTGCGTTAACTCGTGCAGAATCATAGGTGAATAGAAATACCAATGGTTGATTCTCTAAAAAAACCTAGTGTTGAAGAAATCCGACCTGGAGTGAAAGCTCCAGCAAAAGAAACCATCCTGACTCCTCGCTTTTACACGACAGACTTTGACGAGATGGCAAAAATGGACATCTCTGTCAACGAAGCGGAACTTCAGGCGATTTTAGAAGAGTTTCGCGTTGACTACAATCGTCACCATTTCGTGCGAGATGCCGAATTCGAGCAATCTTGGGAGCACTTAGATGGCGAAACTCGACAGCTATTCATCGAGTTTTTAGAGCGCTCCTGCACTGCCGAGTTTTCTGGCTTCTTGCTTTATAAAGAACTGGCTCGCAAGCTCAAAGACAAAAATCCGGTATTGGCAGAAGGCTTCCTGCTAATGTCGCGCGATGAGGCTCGTCACGCTGGTTTCCTCAACAAGGCGCTGTCAGACTTTAACCTGTCGCTCGATTTAGGCTTCCTGACTAAGAGCCGTAGCTACACCTTCTTCAAGCCAAAATTTATCTTCTACGCCACCTACCTGTCTGAGAAGATTGGCTACTGGCGCTACATCACGATTTATCGCCATTTGGAAGCTCACCCCGAAGATCGGATCTATCCGATCTTCCGATTCTTTGAAAACTGGTGCCAGGACGAAAACCGTCACGGCGACTTCTTTGACGCGCTGATGAAGTCACAACCTCAGTTTCTCAACGATTGGAGAGCAAGACTGTGGTGTCGCTTCTTCTTGCTGTCGGTATTTGCGACCATGTACCTGAATGACATTCAGCGCTCTGGATTCTATCGGTCACTCGGTTTAGACGCTCGTGAGTATGACATCCATGTAATTCAGAAGACCAACGAAACCTCAGCGCGAGTTTTCCCAGTGGTTCTGAATGTTAATCATCCAGATTTCTTTGGGCTACTGGACATTTGTGCGGAGAATAATGTGAAGTTGAGCGCGATCGCCACTTCCAACACTCCCAAATTCCTCCAATTTTTTCAAAAGCTGCCTCTCTACGCCTCAACTGCGGTGCAGTTGGTTCGGCTTTACTTCATGAAGCCCATCAACGCAGCCAAGCTAGAAGGATCTGTCCGCTAACAGCTTTTACCCCTCACACAAGGCGGCTCTGTCAAAATCAGAGCCGCTTTTTTGTAGTCTTTTTGACTCATCAATGCCCTTCGACAACAACAAACAGGGAACCATCAACAGAAATTTATCTTCCTCAAGCGGGATAAAGATCTATCAAGATTCAATCTTTTCTGTCGGAAGTGGGAAGAAATAAGGCTTTAAAGACGAGAGTATAAGCTGGGTTTGTAAGACTGCCAGGGTTGGTCAGGGTGATTATTGATGCCCTCGCTTCGCGTCTAGATTAAGCGTGAAATCAATTGCAAATAGTTGCGCTTTAGGGTGAGCGATCGCCAGTTTTGCGATCGCACAAAGCTTCGCATAGCTGCAAATATCGCTGATTTAACCATTGCCGAGTCATAGGTGTCCTTATGTTAGACCTCTGGTACAAGAGCGCTATTATTTACTGCCTTGATGTCGAAACTTATATGGACGGAAATGGCGATGGCATTGGTGACTTTGAAGGGCTAACTGAGCGACTAAATTACCTTGCAGGTTTAGGAATTACCTGCATCTGGCTGATGCCATTCTATCCAACCCCAAATCGCGATAACGGGTATGACATAAAAGACTTTTATAATGTCGATCCGCGATTAGGAACTTTGGGTGATTTTGTTGAATTTGCCCGCCAAGCAAACGAACGCGGAATGCGGGTCATCATTGATCTGGTAGTCAACCACACCTCAATTGAGCATCCTTGGTTTCAGGAAGCCTGCAAAAACAAGAATTCAAAATATCGTGACTTCTATATCTGGGCGGACGAAAAACCTGAAGATGCTGACAAGGGCGTGATTTTTCCAGGCGTGCAAGACAGCACCTGGACTTACAGTAAAGAAGCCGGAGCCTATTATTTTCACCAGTTTTATGAGCATCAAGCAGACTTAAACGTCGAGAACCCCAAAGTATGGCAGGAAATTCAGAAGATTATGGGGTTCTGGCTGCAATTAGGGGTATCCGGCTTTCGCCTAGATGCAGCCCCTTTCCTGGTTGAGTTGAAGCGTGTTCACGGTAGTTCTAAAGACGAATACGCCTATCTAGAAGAGATGCGGCAATTCCTCTCTTGGCGGCGAGGTGATGCGATCATCCTGGCAGAGGCAAATGTGCCGATGGAGGATGTGCCGCACTACTTTGGCGACGGCGACAAGATGCAAATGCTATTTCACTTCATGGCAAATCAGTATTTGATTTTGGCGCTTGCCCGAGAAGAAGCTGCACCCCTGATTGAGGGTTTGAAAGCGCCGCCTGAAATTCCTCAAGTAGGTCAGTGGGCATACTTCGTCCGCAACCACGATGAATTGTCACTAGACAAACTTTCGGACGAGCAGCAAGAAGAAATTTTGACTAAGTTCAAGCTTGATAAGGAGGAAGTTTGGATTTACGACCGGGGAGTTCGTCGCCGCTTTCCGCCTATGGTGGAGGGCGATCCACGGCGGTTGCGACTGGCTTACAGCTTGATTTTTACGATGCCAGGAACGCCTGTGCTGTTTTATGGGGAAGAAATCGGCTTGGGTGATGACCTGTCACAACAGGAACGAAATTCGATTCGTCCTCCGATGCAGTGGTCAGGTGAAGCCAATGCGGGCTTCTCAACAGCACCACCAGAACAACTGTTTCGTCCTGTGATTTCGGACGATCAGTTTGGTTACCAGCATTTGAACGTGATTGCTCAGCGGCGGGATGCGGATTCACTCCTCAACTGGATGGAGCGGGCAATTCGAATGCGGAAGGAATGCCCAGAATTTGGTTGGGGCGACTGGCAAATTATTGGAACGGATCATCCTTCTGTTTTTGCCCATCGCTGTGATTGGCAGGATGGAGCGGTGGTGGCAGTTCACAATCTAGCTGGAGAAGCCTGCAGCGTGACGCTGAATTTAAAGGAGAACGAAGATCGGCTGATTGACTTGCTAGGCGATCGCCCTTACCAACAATCTGAGGGCAATTCCCATGAAGTCGAGCTAGATGGCTATGGCTATCGCTGGTTTCGAGTTGGAAGATATCACCTTTGACAGGGCTATTTGACAGAGCTAAAAGATGAAGGATGAGGAATAAAGGAAGGACAGCCAATTAGCAACAGGAGGCGGTACTATAGATAACGCTTCTGTCTGATGGAGTAAATTCCCATCTTTAGCCAGTACGACTTACTTTAGGCTGCTTATGAGTACCCCCCTTCAGTCCTCGGCATCAAATGTTGCTACAGCAGATATTGCTCAAGATTGGTCTGCTTTGCTGCAACAAATTTTGGATGGTCAGTCGCTTTCTACAGTTCAGGCAGCAGCATTGATGCAGGGTTGGCTGATGGAGGCGATCGCCCCAGTCTTATCGGGAGCAATTCTAGCGGCAATTCAGGCAAAGGGCGTTTCTGCATCAGAGTTGAGCGGCATGGCGCAGGTGTTGCAGGCGCAGTCCCTAGGCGGTGGCACGGCTCCCTCCTTCTCTGCACCCTTGATTGATACTTGCGGCACCGGAGGCGATGGGGCTTCTACCTTTAACATTTCCACAGCAGTTGCCTTTGTTGCTGCAGCTGCCGGTATTCCTGTTGCTAAGCACGGCAATCGGTCTGCTTCTAGTAAAGTCGGCTCAGCCGATGTACTGGAAGCACTGGGGATCAACTTGAATATTGATCCTGAGACAGCGCGAGCGGCTTTGCAAGAGGTGGGGATCACGTTTTTGTTTGCCCCAGGTTGGCATCCAGCCATGAAATATGTCGCACCCCTGCGAAAGACTTTGAAGGTGCGAACAATCTTTAATCTGTTGGGTCCATTAGTCAATCCACTGGGGCCTAGCAGACAGGTCATTGGCGTGTTTAGTCCGGCTTTGGTCGAGGTAATGGCGGAAGCATTACAGCAGCTTGGCAAGGAACAGGCGATCGTGCTGCATGGACGAGAAAAACTAGATGAAGCAGGATTAGCAGATGTGAGTCATTTAGCGGTTCTAGAAGATGGCAAAATTCGCTCTATCACACTTGATCCACAGCAGTTAGGACTGATCCCCGCGCCGACTAGCGCCCTTAGAGGAGGAGAAGTTGAAGAAAATGCTGAAATTCTGCGCTCTGTACTTCAGGGCAAAGGAACTCCAGCCCAGCAAGACGTAGTAGCGCTGAATGCAGCTCTAGCGCTAAAAGTTGGAGGGGCAATTCCAGGTGACTCCGGAATTTCTTCCGCACCTGTCGAGATTTATGCACAAGGAGTTGTGCAGGCTAGAGAAATTCTGCAAAGCGGTGCCGCCTGGGCAAAATTAGAGCAGCTTGTTGAATTTTTGCGTTAGCGCTCTCGAAACTCCACCACATCTTGGCGGACTACGACATCGTAGTGGCTAAAAAAGTCCTGTCCAAGCAGCCCTACCCCCAAGTTGGGTCCTGCGACTGCAACCAGCACGTCCTGGGCGATCGCCCCACCCACTTCAATAGAGTTAACGTAGCCTAGGGGAAACGTCACATTTCTGTCGCTGGCCGTATCAACACTCGCTTCTCCCACCGGGACTACATTCAGCGCTGTCGCCATCTGAGATGTAATCACCGTGCCACTAGCTCCGGTGTCTAAAATCATTTCAAACTGCCGACTGCCATTGAACGTCACGTTGATGACAGGCGTACCCCCCGCTCGTCGCACAATTGGAACTTGATAAACGCCAGCACCGCCTGAAGAAGCTGGCGCTGGTGCCGCTGCGAAAGGACGGGGAGCAACAGGTTGACTGGCAGGCTGTTGACTGACAGGCTGGTTGCGAGGGGCAAGCACCACTACGCCATCAGGATTCGCAAGGGCAGTAGAACGACTGGCTTGCTGTTGAGCGTAGTCCAAATTGCGGCGATATTCGGACAGTTTAGTCTGCGCCAGCGAACGGTTGGGGCTGGCAGCAGGTACCGATGCTAATAGGTCAATTGCTTGCTGCCAACGACTTGCGACCAGTCGCCAATCATCTTGCGATCGCGCCGATTGGCTGATGGTGAATGCACTAGAAGCCCGACTAATCGCCTGTTGGTAAGGGTCAGGCGGCTGCGGAGTGGATACGGCAGGGCTAGCGATTGGAGCGACTGGAGCAGGTGACGCAATAGGACTGGTTGCAGGTTGCACTGATACGGAGGTAGAGCGATCGCCAGAGATAGAGCTACACGCCACGCTGACAATGCCACAACCTGACAGCAAAAGCAGAGTTGCAGTGGGTCGAAGAAACTGACGCATATCGGTTTGGAGTAGAATTTGGCACGAAGGCAGTCACAATAAAGCTAAAAATGCCCCAACAGAAGAGCCTTATTTCTAATTTCACCTGCTTAAGTTTGCATTTCTGATTTTGCATTCTTAATTGACTAAGCAACTTCTGCCACTAACGTATAGTCTAGATGAGGTCTCGTTGCTCCATACGCGGCAACTTGGACATTCGGTTATTTGGTTTATTTGGTCGATGTATCAAGATTATTGAGAGGGTCTATGTCACTTTCTGCCAATCAACCAGCCCTGCTAGTTTTGGCTGATGGAACAGTTTACCGGGGATATTCATTTGGTGCTTCAGGCACGACAATCGGTGAAGTTGTATTTAACACGGGGATGACGGGCTACCAGGAAGTCCTCACCGACCCTAGCTATTGTGGTCAAATCGTAACATTTACCTATCCAGAATTGGGAAATACCGGAGTCAATCCTGAAGACGATGAATCTCAGGGCCCTCAGGTCAAAGGGGCGATCGCTCGCAATATTTGTCATCAGCCTAGCAACTGGCGCTCCACCCAATCGCTCAGCGACTACCTGAACCAGCATAAAATTCCTGGCATTTACGGCATCGACACCCGCGCCCTAACCCGTAAAATTCGCTCCTCTGGGGCAATGAACGGAGCCATTTCTACCGAAATTTTGGAACCGACTGAACTGCTATTGCGCGTTCAAGAAGCTCCCAGCATGGCGGGACTAAACTTGGTGAGCCAAGTCACCACCCAGACCGTTTATGAATGGTCTGACCCCACCAGCCCCATTTGGGAATTTCGACCCACCCAGGAGACTGAGACGTCCCCACAGCTTACGGTTGTGGCGATCGATTTTGGTATCAAACGCAACATCTTGCGTCGTCTAGCCAGCTACGGCTGTCGTGTTGTCATCGTTCCTGCAGACACACCACCCGAAGACATTCTCAAATACAACCCAGACGGCATTTTCCTCTCGAACGGACCTGGCGACCCGGCGGCTGTTGCTGAAGGCATTGCAACAACGAAGGCTCTGTTAGCCAGTCAAAAGCCTGTCTTTGGCATCTGTATGGGACATCAGATTTTGGGCTTATCCTTGGGTGCAGAAACCTTCAAGCTAAAGTTTGGGCATCGTGGCTTAAACCAGCCCGCAGGTTTGCGCCAGCGCATTGAAATCACCAGCCAAAATCACGGCTTTGCGATCGACCCTGATTCTATTCCTGAGGCAGATA
Organism: Oculatella sp. FACHB-28; assembly: GCF_014696015.1. Lineage (NCBI taxonomy): Bacteria > Bacillati > Cyanobacteriota > Cyanophyceae > Oculatellales > Oculatellaceae > Oculatella > Oculatella sp. FACHB-28. The sequence goes on from NZ_JACJPJ010000041.1 coordinate 176,622, forward strand.
TTGAAATCACCCATCTAAATTTGAATGATCGTACCGTTGCTGGATTGCGTCATAAAACCCTGCCGCTATTCTCGGTACAGTATCACCCAGAAGCCAGCCCTGGTCCGCACGACGCAGACTATCTGTTTGAGCAGTTTGTTCAGTCAATGCGAGGGCAAAAAGCGGAGGTAGGGAAAGGATAAAAGATGAGGGATGAAGGATGGATTTTTGGGCAGACGTTCTTGGTTTTGCAGAAGACCTGACGGACAGAGTGGGTCAACAGCTTCTGAGCAGCTTTGGGCAGTCTCAGGCGACAGAAAAAGCAGATGGCAGCTTGGTGACTCGGGCTGACCAGTGGGCAGATGCCGAACTGAGGGAAGCGATCGCCACCCGCTTTCCCGAGCATGGCGTTCTCAGTGAAGAAGTCGAACACATCTTCCCGAATAACGACTGGTGTTGGATCATCGACCCCATCGACGGCACCACCAACTACGCACGTGGCATTCCACTGTGGGGCATTTCCCTGGGACTGCTTTACCAGGGGACTCCCGTATTTGGCTATGTCCACCTGCCCCCACTTGCATCCTCTTTCCACGGCTTCTGGTACGGCTCGTCTGGATTAACTGGCCCAACCGGCGCATTCCTAAACCACAAACCGATTCAGGCGAGTTCCGAAGATCCTTCTCCCACCTACCTGTTTAACCTTTGTGCCCGCAGCACCGACGTATTCAAACAACCCCTGCCCTGCAAAGCCCGGATGTTAGGAGTTGCCACCTACAACCTGCTCACCATCTCAGCCGGAGCCGCACTAGGCGGAGTCGAAGCCACCCCAAAGATTTGGGACATTTCCGCAGTCTGGGCGATCGCCCAAGCTGCAGGGGCAACCTGGGTAGCCTTGGACGACCAACAAATCTTTCCGCTCAAACCAGGCGAAGACTATAGCGATCGCTCCTACCCCACTCTGGTCGTCAGTCGCGCCGACCTGGTTCCCATCTTCAAACCCCTCGTGCAGTTTTTAGGGCATCCATAACCCTCCAACCTTGAACCCCAAACAAATTTTGCGCCTGGAAACGGAATTTCCAGGCGCAAAATTTATTAGGACTTATTTGACTGCCGTCGCTACTCTGGCTGCTAGTGTACTGGGAATCAAGCAGCAGGAGAACTACAGTCTTCCGTAGATGAACCCAGCGAAGATAATTCCAATTTGCCCAAATTTCTTCAAGCCTTGGAAGCAGCGCTAGACAGCTTAGGAAACGAGGCAGAAATGCGATCGCTGCTGGGTGAAAAGTTTTGTTACCTTTTCACAACAAAGCAATTTGAATTAGCGCGGTTCCATGATCCCATTACGGAGTGGGAAAAGCAGGAATATTTGGACGTTTACTAGTTCTACCTCAAAACGCATTCCTCACCTGATTGAGGGAGGCGTCCTCTAAAATCATCCTTTAGGTTGACTGAATAAGTTTTTGACTGGGCTACGGTAGCGTTGACACAAGACCGCTTGACTCAAGCTTAATAATTTTGGTCAAAGTTCTCTAGATCTTTAAGGATTTTCTGGAATTGTGATCTCTCTCATTGAGATCACTGTTGAAAAAAGATATTACTCAGGAAACAAGAAGCTGAGCGGCTAGACTCGACGCTAGGTTTAGGTAGATTTGCAGTTGAATACGTACTTTGAAGAGATTGCTCTTCCCCTTCACTTCTAGACCTATGAACTTTAGTACGCGGTAGTTTCACGAGAAATAAAGGCTTAAGGAAAATTTTAGAAACAGTGTAGTTCCACGGATTCCTTTTAGTTGATGTGATTCAGTGGATCTGCTGTTGATTTTTGTTTTCTTGTAGCCGGTTAAACTTACAGTGCAATAGGCTGTTCTGTTATGGGGTGTATGAAAACTTTGCTCAAATTAGTAGGGGCGATCGCTTTAGTCGCTGGAGCGCAGGCTGTAATTCTGCCCAACGCTGTAGCAGACACCTCTCTTCGGGCTACCACCGTGTTGGCTAGTCAAACTTTTGCAACAGATCTGCTGCCCGAACCAGTTTTCAGCTCAGAAACTTACCAGCCACCCGACAATGGTGGTCCAACCACTAGCCAGGGTTCTGGTACTCGGTAAAAAGCATAGGTGTGAGTTCATTAGGACAGAAGCATTAGGACAGAAGAAGGGAGGGTTTAGCCCTCCCTTCTGTTTAATTGAAGCAACTAGCGCTGAGGTGCTGCGCCAATAAGGTGGCAACAAGATCCGTGTTTTCAATTGCTATATTCTGGCAAAGAGAGTTAATTATTTGCGTGCTTAATGTCTGACCTAATTTTGTTCTGGCACCGTCGAGATCTGCGGATTTCTGACAATGTCGGTTTAGCTGCGGCGCGTCAGCAAAGTCAAAAAGTGGTAGGTGTGTTTTGCCTAGATCCACTGATTTTGGAGCGAGACGATGTTGCCCCAGCCAGAGTAACTTACATGATGGGTAGCCTACGGGAGCTGGGCGATCGCTACACCCAAGCAGGCAGCCAACTGATTGTTTTGCGCGATCAGCCTGTGCGGGCAATTCCTGCCTTAGCGAAAGCGCTGAGTGCCAAAGCAGTTTTTTGCAATCGGGGCGTGGAGCCCTATGGACGAGAACGCGATCGCACCGTCAGTGAGGCACTCAAGCAAGTCAGCATTCCGCTCCAAACCTTTTGGGATCAGCTTTTGCATTCTCCCAAGGAGATTGTCACGGGCGCGGGGCAACCTTATACGGTCTACACCCCCTTTTGGCGCAACTGGAGAGCCAAAGCAAAAATGGACCCTGTGGAAACGCTGCAAGCAGCCGAAGGACTTTCACCCAGCGAACAAAAAGCTGCTCAGCAAGCTGGCAGCATTAACTTACCCACTGCTAAAGATCTGGGATTTGAGTGGGAGAATGAGCTTTTGCTCGCCCCTGGAGAGCAGGCAGCCCAAGAGCGGCTAGAAGACTTTTGCGAACGAGAACAGGCGATCGATGACTACAAAGAACAGCGCAACTTTCCTGCTGTCTCCGGTACATCTCACCTCAGTGCTGCATTGAAATTTGGCACGATTGGTGTGCGTACCGTTTGGGCTGCAGCCGATGCCGCCTTAAAGCGCAGTCGCAGTGACGAAACCGCCAGTAACATTCAAACCTGGCAGCAAGAATTGGCGTGGCGAGAATTCTATCAGCACGCCATGTATGCCTTTCCGTCATTGGCAGAAGGAGCCTTTCGGGAACCGTTCAAAACCTTTCCTTGGGGTGATAACGAGGCACACTTTCAAGCTTGGTGTGAAGGCATGACAGGCTATCCGATTGTCGATGCAGCGATGCGCCAGATGAATCAGTTGGGCTGGATGCATAATCGTTGCCGCATGATTGTCGCCAGTTTTCTGACCAAAGATTTGCTGGTTGATTTGCGTCGTGGCGAGAAATACTTCATGCAAAGGCTTTACGATGCCGACCTGTCTGCCAACAACGGCGGCTGGCAGTGGAGTGCCTCCAGCGGCATGGACCCCAAACCACTGCGGATTTTTAACCCCGCCAGTCAAGCTAAGAAGTTTGACCCAGAAGCCGAGTACATTCGCGAATGGCTACCGGAATTAAGAAGCGTTGACACTGAGTTTTTGGTGACGGGTGAAATTCCAGCCGAGGAGCGCGATCGCTGCAACTACCCGCACCCAATTGTGGATCACAAGAAACAGCAGAGCCTGTTCAAGCAAATCTATCAACAGCAAAAGCAGCAATCATCCTAAAAGATCCAAAAAAAGGAGGAAGGGCTTAGCCCTTCCTCCTTTTTAAGCTAACTTAGTGAAACTTAGTAGTCGAAGTCTCCACCCATGCCGCCGCCACCTGCGGGAGCAGCATCCTTGGGCTCGGGCTTGTCAACTACAATGCACTCGGTGGTTAGAACCATGCCTGCGATCGAAGCCGCGTTTTGCAGCGCAGAACGGGTCACTTTCGCGGGGTCAACGATGCCAGCTTCAAACAGGTCAACGAACTCATTGGTAGCAGCGTTGTAGCCAACGTTGAAGTCTTTCTCTTTAACGCGCTCAGCAATCACCGCACCGTTCTGACCTGCATTTTCAGCGATCCGCTTCAGCGGAGCAGCCAGCGCACGCGCCACAATGTTTGCGCCGATTAGCTCTTCATCTTTGAGGCTGCTGTTGGCCCAGGTTTCGAGTTCAGGAGAGAGGTGAGCCAGCGTGGTGCCACCGCCAGGAACGATGCCTTCCTCAACCGCAGCTTTGGTCGCGTTGATTGCGTCTTCCAGGCGCAGCTTGCGATCCTTCATTTCGGTTTCGGTTGCAGCACCGACTTTGACGACTGCTACACCACCAGACAGCTTAGCCAAACGCTCTTGCAGCTTTTCTTTGTCATAGGAAGACTCGGTTTCTTCCATTTGACGACGGATTTGCTCAACGCGAGCTTTGACTGGTGCTTCGTTGCCTTCCGCCACAATGGTAGTAGTGTCTTTGGTGATGGTGATGCGACGGGCTTTACCCAGCATCTCTAGCTTGGTGTTATCAAGCTTCAGACCCGCATCTTCGGTGATCAGTTGACCGCCGGTGAGAACGGCGATGTCTTCTAGCATCGCTTTACGGCGATCGCCAAATCCAGGAGCTTTCACCGCAGCCACATTCAGCACACCACGCAGACGGTTTACAACCAGGGTAGCCAGCGCTTCCTTTTCAATGTCCTCAGCCAGAATCAGCAGAGGACGACCCGAACGAGCAACCTGCTCTAGCACAGGCACCAAGTCTTGTACCAGGGTAATTTTCTTGTCAGTGATCAGGATGAAAGGCTCATCCAGAACTGCTTCCATCCGCTCGGTGTCAGTTGCGAAGTAGGGAGAGATGTAGCCCTTATCAAAGCGCATCCCTTCTGTGACCTCCAGTTCGGTGGTCATGGACTTGCCTTCTTCCAGGGAAATTACGCCCTCTTTTCCGACTTTGTCCATTGCGTCAGCGATCATCTGACCCACTTCATCGTCGTTACCAGCAGAGATAGAACCAACTTGAGCGATCGCCTTGGAATCTTCAACCGGACGAGCATGTTCTGCAATCTTCTCAACCAAGAAAGCAGTCGCTTTATCGATACCGCGCTTCAAAGAAATTGCGTTAGCGCCAGCCGCCACGTTCCGCAGACCTTCTTTAACGATTGCATGAGCCAACACGGTTGCAGTAGTGGTACCGTCTCCAGCTGCGTCATTGGTCTTGGAAGCTGCCTGACGAATCAGGGAAACGCCCGTGTTCTCAACGTGGTCTTCTAGCTCGATTTCCTTGGCGATGGTGACACCATCATTGACGATTTGAGGAGCGCCAAACTTCTTCTCTAGGACAACGTTGCGTCCCTTTGGACCGAGGGTAACAGCAACTGCTTCAGCCAGAATATCGATTCCTTTTTCTAGGGCACGACGAGCGTTTTCGTTGTAAATGATGCGCTTAGCCATAGTTTCTTCAGCTTTGAACTCTTAGTTGTGGAGGTGGATTTGGAAAGTTTTGAGTTTTGAGTTTTGAGCTACTCTCAGTCGAAATAAATCTGAAATGGTTCAAAACTCATAGCTCATCATTCAAGAACTCATTAATCAACAATCGCCAAGATGTCTTTCTCAGCTAGCAGTACGAATTCTTCGGTGCCTAGCTTGATGTCAGTTCCGGCATACTTGGAATAGAGAACTTTGTCTCCAACTTTGACTTCTAGTTCCTGACGAGAACCGTCGTCGTTCCGCTTGCCGGGGCCAACTGCAACGATTTCTCCAACCTGGGGCTTTTCCTTCGCGGTATCAGGCAGAAGGATACCGCCAGCGGTTTTCTCCTCAGACGCACTTACTTTGACGAAAACGCGCTCACCTAGTGGTTTAACGGTAGAAACGCTCAGGGATACTGCTGCCATACAAAGCTCTCCAGACAATAAATAACTTCATGAAGGGGATTAAGGTTCAGCGGCCAGCGCTCCGACTCAACTGTCCAGGACAGCTCAACAGCCCTATAAACAAGGCTTTGAACAGATTTTGCCTGAAGACTGAGTGATGGCTGACAGCCAACTGCAACCAGAGTTAGCACTCTCAACTCCTGAGTGCTAATGTACCGAACGACAGAGGCGATCGCAACTCAATTTAACGATTTCTTCGGTACGGGTTCCCGAACTGAGCATAGATCGCGTGTTTTAGAAGGGGCGAAGTAAAGATTTGCCTACGTAGCTTTAAAGACATCTTTAACTTCATAATTTTCGCTACTTCTGCTGGAAACCCTTCGGTAGCTCATCTTGAGTTACTTGTAAACATTGAAAGCTAAATTTTCTACCTGGATAAATGTGTTTTTTCAATCAACATCAACAAATTTACTGGACTTAGCTCAAGCTGCCTTTGACACCCTAAGTGTGGAAATACGGAACAGCGATTGCAAACAGACAATCATTTTTCAGTAAATACCCTTATACCGAAATTTACGTAGGCGATCGCATAGCCAGTATTTCTACTGAAAATATCCACTTCTTATCCTTCAATCTATGAAAGTCACTTCCATGAACAACAGCATTTGGTTGCAGCCAAGGTTCTTTTTGTGGGATTGACAGTACAGACGACTCTAGAACAAATGCTTGGGAGTTACACTTTCTCAACGTTGCTCAAGCTAACGAGGTTGAACCAGCCGCCTCCGTACCGGAGCCCGCTTCGCTGCTAGGTTCGCTGGCAATAAGTGTTTTGGGTGCAGGCTCTACGTTAAGACGCAAGGAGGAAGTGTAGAGAGCTACTGCTCCTTTAAGGGCGTAGCATTCAGCAGATGTCCCCGAAACGACCCAGAGTCATGACTGAATGTTGCGCCTCTAAACTCTACAAAAAAGCTAAGATTTCCCTGACTGTAGCCTTTGGCTGCTCCAGGTGGGGAACGTGACCGCTGTTTTGAATCCAAACTAGATTGCTGTGGGCGATCGCCCTTCTAAACCTCTCCCCATCCCCCGTACCCAGCACATCATCTGACTCTCCCCAAAGAATTAGCGTCGGGTGATGAATTTGAGCAATTTTAGGTGTGAGATCGCTGTAACCGCCGCTTTGAGTGAAACTAGCGATCGCCTCATTCCAACCTGGCATTTGCTGATGTAGCAGCGAACAGCGAATCGTGTCGATCAGCACTGGATCTGCATTAGGCAAGGCTGAAACTGCATTTAGAGCAGCAAGCTTGCGATAGCGTAGCCATTCCACAGCGAACCAATCTAGCGGCGCAACCAGCAACCGACCTAGCGGGAAACTGCCCGAAAATCCAATGCTGTCGATTAGCACGAGTTTGCTAACACATTGGGGATGGGTGAGCGTAAAATCAATTGCCACTGCACCTCCCATTGATGCACCGATTAAAATGATGGGCTGGGCGATCGCAGTTTGCCAAAAGCTATACAAGTGACGTTTGATTGAAGACGGATTGATTGGCACACCTTTGACTCGTTCGGTGAAGCCAAATCCTAGTAGGTCGATCGCCCAAACTTGATGGTGTTCGGCTAAAAGGGGCAAAATTCGGCGAAATTCCAGCAGAGAACTGTCAAATCCATGCAGCAAAACGATTGGCGTTCCGGTTCCTCGACAAACACAAGCCGTTGCAATCTGCCAGGACAGTGTTGTTTTTGGCGGATGTTGGATCACACCAATGGTCCGACGTTCAATTTGCTGCGCTAGAGCAACAGATGCAGGATCAGTCAGTAAACCAACTTCAGTCGGTAAAAAATTGGCAACCATGAAGTTTTACCGTTTTGAATTTTGGGTTGCGAAGCTTTTGTAAGTGTAATTTGATGAAATTCTTAGTAGCGATATGACGACAGAATCAACTGTAATCAAACTGGATCAATTTTTGAAACTCGTTGGTGTTGCACAAACAGGAGGCGAAGCAAAGCTGTTGATTCAAGGCGGTGAAGTGCGCGTTAATGGAGCGGTTGAAACGCGGCGAGGACGCAAATTGGTAGAAGGCGATCGCATCTCCACCTTAGGGGAAACCTTTACAGTTCAACTGGACTAACAAAATTTTTAGGTTCTGCCTTCTCTTCTTCTAATTCAGAAGTTTCTGTTTCGGAAGCTTCTACCTGAAATTCTGCTGCATTCCGCTGTACTTTTGCCAAAAGCTCCAGGTACGCAAAAGGGACGACGACTGGCCAGGATGCACTTGCTAAAGTCAATACCGCGATGGAAATGTACGTCCAGTTTAAAGACAAGTCCGTGTCTCGCTTAAAGAAAACCCACCAGACCTTAAAGAAACGGATTGCCATTAACAAATAGAAAGCTGTAAATAGGGCAACTAAAACAAGTTTCACAGCAGTTGAATCCTAAGTTCAAAAGAAGTTTCAGTGGAATATCTCCATTCCAACGCTTCTTGGACGGTTGAGCTTGACCTAAATACACCTCTGGTTTAAGTAATACCCGAACATTCCCCAAAACTTAACAAAATAACCAACGTTGCCATAGACCTGGCTCTATTGTTCACAGTTTCTTTAGGTTGAGTTGGGTTTTGCTCTGTGCTTCGAGCTACCTTAATCTTTTGAGGCGTGTAATCTCCCAAAACTACAGCCTAGAATGCTCCAGCATCCGGCTACCTCAGGAGCAGACAAAAAATCGCAGCAGACAACAACTCCATTATTCTTAAAAATGGTATTGCAGTGAAATTACAAGGTTATGGCAAAGCACACTCAGGCGCACCTGTCTCGCACCGTAGAAAAGAATCAGTCTGAGGGTAGCAAAGAGATGACCCGAAAGCAGATGGAATATTACATGGGTGCAAAGCTGATTGAAATTGGCGTAGATCCCAAATCAGCCGTCTACCGCTGGTCAACAGAGACGAAGGGCAGCCGAGAAGTCATCACTTATAGCGCCTACTGGGCTGATTCCAAGGAAAAATTAGAAGGCAATTAGAAATAATCTGCCGCAGGCTAGGTGCTACCCGTACAAATTTACGCGATCTGAGGGAGTTGAATTGCTCTAAAGATCGAAAATGTAACGGTTTGCAACATATAATGAGAGCTATTGTACATAAGCACACCCAAGGGTAAGAGCATTACATGCGAGTTGCGATCGCCGGAGCAGGCTTAGCAGGACTTTCTTGTGCAAAATATCTCACCGATGCCGGACACACGCCTATCGTGCTGGAGAGCCGGGACGTATTAGGCGGTAAAGTCGCTGCCTGGAAAGATGAAGATGGTGACTGGTATGAAACCGGGCTGCACATCTTCTTTGGGGCGTACCCTAACATGCTTCAGTTGTTCAAGGAACTGAACATTGAAGATCGGTTGCAGTGGAAAGAGCACACCATGATCTTCAACCAACCTGAAGTTCCGGGTACCTACTCCCGCTTTGACTTTCCCAGCATTCCCGCTCCAGCAAACGGCATCATCGCGATTTTGCGAAACAATGACATGCTGACCTGGGGGGAAAAAATTCGCTTTGGGTTGGGACTAATTCCTGCCATCCTCAACGGGCAGAAATATGTTGAGGAGATGGATCAGTATTCCTTCTCTGAGTGGCTGAAGAAGCAGAATGTGCCACCTCGGGTTGAGAAAGAAGTCTTCATTGCCATGTCGAAGGCGCTGAATTTTATCGACCCTGATGAAATTTCTGCGACGGTAGTTTTAACTGCCCTCAACCGATTTTTGCAGGAAACGCATGGCTCAAAGATGGCGTTTCTCGATGGCGCACCTCCAGAGCGGCTCTGTCAGCCAATGGTTGACCACGTCACTGAGCGAGGCGGCGAAGTGCGGCTAAACGCGCCTCTCAAAGAAATTTTGCTGAATGACGACAGCACCGTGCGCGGCTTTGTGATTCGCGGGTTGAATGGTGCCGCCGATGAGATTCTCACGGCTGACCTATACGTGTCTGCAATGCCTGTCGATCCATTGAAGGTGATGTTGCCTGCTGCCTGGAAGCAGATGGACTATTTCAAGCAGCTAGACGGGTTGGAAGGGGTACCGGTAATTAATCTGCACCTATGGTTTGACCGGAAGCTGACAGATGTAGATCATTTGTTGTTTTCGCGATCGCCCCTCCTGAGCGTCTATGCCGATATGAGTAACACTTGCCGCGAATACGCCAACCCTGAGCGCTCAATGCTCGAGCTCGTCCTGGCTCCTGCCAAAGATTGGATTACTCGCTCAGACGAAGACATTATCGCCGCCACGATGGTAGAGCTAGAAAAGCTATTTCCCCATCACTTTGGTAGTGATAGCCCCGCTCAGCTGCTGAAATACAAGGTTGTTAAGACTCCCCGCTCGGTCTACAAGGCGACTCCAGGACGGCAACAGCATCGTCCTAGCCAGACCACCCCGATTGCCAATTTTTATCTGACGGGCGATTATACGATGCAACGTTACCTGGCAAGCATGGAAGGGGCTGTACTTTCTGGTAAGCTTACAGCGCAGGCAATTAGCAGTCAGCGAACCGCGGTCAGCAGTCAGCCTGTTCCCAAGGCTGAAGATTTGCAGGTGTCAGCCTCCTAAATTGCCAGTCTTGGCAGTTCCCCGGATAGCGAGTATTAGCTCGTGTAAAGCTTCCGTAGGATAATTTCTGATGACTGAAAGCCTCGAAATCAATCTCCCAGCTTGCGATGTAATGCTGCAATTGCCTGAAACCCCACGCATGACCAAACTGGCACCTTTGGAGGACGCATACGAACTCTGCCGTCAAATTACAGCCCAGTATTCCAAAACTTTCTATTTGGGTACGCTGCTGATGCCAGAGGCAAAGCGTCGAGCAATCTGGGCAATTTATGTCTGGTGTCGCCGCACTGATGAGCTAGTGGATGGGCCAAACTCAGCCCTGACCACAGATGCAACGCTGGATGGCTGGGAGCAGAACCTGGAGTCAATTTTTGCTGGGAATCCACTGGAAGATGCTGACGTGGCGCTGGTGGATACGCTGTCTCGCTTCCCTATTGGCATTCAGCCATTTCGGGATATGATCGCCGGTCAGCGGATGGATTTGTATCGCAGCCGCTATGAGACGTTTGAGGAGTTAAACCTCTACTGCTACCGTGTGGCAGGCACCGTAGGCTTGATGTCTACCGCGGTCATGGGAATTGATGAGTCACAAGCTAGTGCCCCCTGGTATCGCCCCCTAACGGGAGATAGCCCAACGGAGGAGGCGATCGCCCTCGGCATTGCCAACCAGTTGACAAACATTCTGCGCGATGTCGGTGAAGATGCTAGGCGTGGACGCATCTATATTCCTCTAGAAGATTTGGCGCTGTTTAACTACACTGAGCAAGATTTGTTCGATGGCGTAGTAGACGATCGCTGGCGGGAATTGATGCGCTTTCAAATTCAGCGGGCCCGCAAAGTCTACGCTCAAGCCGAACAGGGAATTAGCCTGCTTAGCCCTGATGCTCGTTTCCCAGTCTGGGCAGCCTTGATGCTGTACCGCCAGATTTTAGATGTGATCGAGCAAAATCAATATGACGTGTTTCGCAAGCGAGCCTATGTGCCAGGTTTGCGAAAGTTCCTGTGTTTGCCGATCGCCCGCTTGAGAGCAGAAGTGCTCTAGGTTACGGTGGCGATCGTCCCATAAATGTGGGAAAACTAAGGTATTCCTGCTCCAATAGAGGTACTTACCGCCGCGACCTGGTCGAGAAGACGTAGCTCAAAGCATAGAACAGGAATACCCAAATTCGGGGATGAAGGATTCGGGCAATGAGAGTCGAGATCGATGCAAGTCTTCACTCTAAAGCCCCACTCCTTCCCCTCAAACCCTCCAATAGAGGTGTTTTATCCCTGCATAAATTCTTCTAGCTTGCGAGTTAAAGAATCCACAACGCCCTCGTTGCTAGTTTGAGTTGAAGCTTCCGCCTCAATCTGCTGAACGGCTTCAGCAGGCAAGCCTAGCAGTTGAACTAGTTTGTTGTAAGCAGCGGCTTCCTCTTCATTAATCTTTTCTTCGTTTGGTGTGCGAGCGCTAGAGCGAATCACTTCATAGCCCAGCCGCAGCACAAGCTCCCGTTCTTCCACGCTTTGCAGCTTCGGAGTCAGTTCCTCTAAGGGAATATTTTGGATCATGTATTCCTGAAGTTCTTGGCGGAGGTGCTGCTGTTGAGGTGCATCGGCAGCAAACATACCGCTAAAGCGATCGAGCATCAAGTCAATTTCTTCAGAAGCCAGGTGCCCATCTGACCAGGCCATTGAAGTGACAACCCGCAACAAATTCATTTGGCGGGGGGTGATGGAGGGAGGTGGGGGTGCTTGCATACTATCATTGCCTCCTAAAACAATTTGAAGTAAAGGTACTTAGATAATACGCCTCTCCTACCCGACTCTCCTGGAATGTTGGAATTACTTAAATGTCGTTAGATTAATTCAGATCAATGCCGTCGAATTAGCCCTTTTAGCTCCCGCCAAACCATCGATTCGTTCGATTTTGTTTGAGGCTGAGTAAAAACACCGTGAGTGGGGCTAAACAGCAGCGCCAGGACAAATATTCCAGAGACAACCAGAACGATCGCCGGTCCCGAGGGCAGGTTAAAGAAATAGCTGAGGTACATGCCGCTGATGCTGGAAACAATACCTATGCCTGCACCGAGAATCATCACCTGATGCAGACGGTTGACCAGCAGGTAGGCAGTTGCACCAGGAGTAATCAGCAGCGATAGCACCAGGATAACGCCAACCGATTTCATGCTGGCAACAATGGTCAGGGCGATCAGCAGCATCAACCCAAAGTTAAGCAAATTGGTGGGCAAGCCTGCTGCCTGTGCGCCCAGTGGGTCAAAGGTGTAAAACAGCAGTTCTTTGTAGAGCAAGACGACGACAACTAGCACCAGGGCAGAAATCAATGCAGTCTGCCAAACTTCGGGACGGCTGACTGCGAGAATGTTGCCAAACAAGAAGTGGTTGAGGTCGATTTTGTTATCGCGTTGAATTAGGGTAATTAGGGTAATTCCCAGGGCAAAGCAGGCAGAGAAGACAATTCCCATTGCTGCGTCTTCTTTGATCGGCGATCGCGATCGAATCCAGGCGATCGCCATCGTACTCAGCACCCCAGCTATGAATGCCCCAATAAAAATATTTGCGCCAATCATGTAGGCGACTGCCAGTCCTGGCAGGACCGAGTGGCTAATTGCATCGCCCAACAGCGCCAACCGCTGCACCATCAGGTAGCTACCCACCACCGCGCAGATTAGCCCAACCAGAACAGCAACGATCAGCGATCGCTGCATAAACTCATAGCTCAATGGCTCTAGCAACGCTTCCCACATTACGCCGCTTCACCTGCTGCAAACATAACTCTGCCGCCATAAGCGCGATAGAGATTTTCCTTGGTTAATACCTGCCTACGAGGGCCATAAGCGACAAGGGATTGGTTGAGCAAAATCAAGTCATCAAAGTGAGCGATCGTTTCGCCCAAGTCATGGTTGACCACGAGGACAAGTTTGCCAGCAGCAACAAGTTCATGAAAAATCTCGAAAATGACTTCCTGAGTTTTTTGGTCGATGCCAGCCAGCGGTTCGTCAAAGCAAAAAATTTCCGGCTCCTGCGCCAGTGCCCGTGCTAAAAACACTCGCTGTTGCTGTCCGCCAGAGAGCTGACCAATCGGGCGATCGCGATATTTTTCCATGCCGACTCGCTCTAGGGCAGCAGCAGCAACCCGCCGGCTGGTGGTAGAAAAGCGGCGAAACCAGTCTGTTTTTTGGACCCGACCCATCATCACCACATCCCACACCGTTGCCGGATAGCTCCAGTCAATCTGCGATCGCTGGGGCACATAGGCAACCTTATCAAGCTGCTGCATCAGCGGCTTATTGTGGTAAAGCACCGAGCCACTGGTATTAGGAATCAGTCCCAGCATTGCTTTAAGCAGCGTACTCTTACCCGCACCGTTTGGTCCGAAAATTCCAACTAGCCGCCCCGGACGGATCACCAAACTAATATCACGCAAAGCCTCAACCGCTCGATAACTGACACTCAAACGGTTAACCGCGATAGGCGCATTGGAAGACATACAGGTTTGCTCAACTTGACCTGACGAGTTTGGCTGCTGCACCAAGTGGTTTTGGAAGGGTAGGGCAATTGGGTTCACGGTCTCTTTCCTATCAACGTGCTTGGGTTTGCTGTCAACACTTCTAAGGTAAAATTCCTGTTGCCTGTGCGCCCCCTGTCACAAGGCTTAAGCGATGTTGCTAGAGGTTGACGCAAAGGCAGAGATTTAATCAATAGAAGTGAGTCTTTGTGAAGACGGCTAAGCCAGATTCCACAATTTTTTGTAAAAATGAAAGGATTATGAAATTAGTATAGTGCAAGAAAAATGAAAGGATTATGAAAATGCGTAAAGCCCGCACGAGAGCGCTCGCTCACCCTCTACTTCGACCATCTTCACTACGGGTGTGGGCGATCGCAGCTCTCTTCCTGGGGCTAACGACAAGCGGCTGTAATCTGACCAATTCAAATTCAGACAGTTCTAGTGCGGCTGATGCACCTGAAGTCGTGGCGACCAGCACCATTTTGGCTGACCTGACTGAGCAAATTGGCGAATCAGAAATTCAACTCACGAGCATTTTGGAACCAGGAGCCGATCCTCACGTTTATGAGCCCGTTCCGGCAGACACAGTAGCGCTGGAACGGGCAGACTTAATTCTCTATAACGGCTACAACCTGGAGCCAGGGCTAATTCGGCTGACGAATTCGGCTGGGGTAGAAGCTAAAAAAGTTGCCGTGGGTGAAGTAGCACCATCTCTTGAGGTCGAAGGTCAATCTACCCCTGACCCTCACGTTTGGGGAGATGTGCAGAACGTAATCTTGATGGTGAATGCGATTCGGGATGCGCTGATTGAGGTGTCAGAAAGCGATCGCCCCACCTTTGAGCAAAATGCCGCTGAATTGGTTGCCGAGCTAGAGCGTCTAGACGCCTGGATTGCTCAGCAAATTGCTACCATTCCTCCTGATAATCGCAGGCTCGTTACGACCCACGATGCCTTTCAGTATTACGCTCGTGCCTATTCTCTAAATGTGATTGGGACACTAATTGGCATCAGCACTGAAGAGCAGCCTAGCGCCCAGACCGTACAGCGCTTAGTGGAATCAGTGAGAGCGACTGGAGTGCCAACCATTTTTGCTGAAACAACCATCAACCCAGCCCTGATTCAAACCGTTGCAGAAGAAGCGGAAGTAGACCTGTCCCCACAGCAGCTTTATTCTGACTCGATCGGCGCACCGGGTGGAGACGGGGACTCTTACGTCAAGATGATGGTGTCGAATACAAGGGCGATCGTTGAGGCGTTAGGTGGAACCTACACTCCATTTGAGTAATACGTTGTTTGAGGATGTTTGCGCCAGAATGGGGATGGTAAGTATGTTGCCGAGTTCGTACGTTGTCGATGTTGAAATTGTTTTCAAGGTCGCTGAAGAGTCTGCTAAAACCAGCAGGGATGGTAGCGATCGCCCTTACCCTACTGCTGACCTTCCTTAGCGCCCCCCTCTTCGCTCAAACCTCTTCTCAGATTGGCTCTCGCGTCTCTAGATTAGAGTCAGAAAATACAACCTTGCGGTCCAGGGTGAGTCGGCTTGAGAATACCATCTCCAGATTGAGTCAAAGTGGAGGTGGTAGTCAGATTCAGCTTGATCCGGCTCCTGAGGTCACTCCTTCCACCTTGCAATCTGGCGACCCGATGTTCGATCGCCTCGCGACGCTGGTGATCGAAACCAAACAGCAAGTCCTTGCTTTAGAAGAACGAGTAGCGGCTTTAGAAGCCCAGAACTAATTCGCCCAGCAATTATAAAGGAGAACCACTCAGAGAAATTTATGGCAGAAAACTATGCTGACTATGCCAAACGGATTAACCTAGCCGAATTTATTGATCATGCGCTGCTCAACCCGGCAGCTACCCCAACGCAGGTCATTCAGTGTTGCGAAGAGGCAGATTTGTTTGGCTTTGCAACGGTTTGTGTCTATCCGGCACATGTGCGTCAAGCAGTCGAATTGCTGCATAACAAGCGTACTCAAGTCTGTACGGTGATCGGTTTTCCCTCTGGGGCGACGACCTCGGCCGTGAAGTTCTTTGAGGCTCAAGAAGCGGTTGAGAATGGAGCAACTGAGCTAGATGTTGTAATCAATCTGGGCTGGCTAAAATCAGGCAGGACTAACGAAGTACATCAAGAACTAGCTGAAATTTGCGAGGCAACAGGTCAAACCGTCAAAGCGATTCTAGAAATGGCATTGCTGACCGAAAGTGAAAAGAAACTAGCCGCAGAAATCTGTCTAGATGCAGGCGTGCAGTTCCTAAAGACCAGTACAGGCTGGTACGGTGGAGCCACGGTTGAAGATGTCAGATTACTCAAAGCTGTCTCCAACGATCGCATTGGTATCAAGGCATCAGGCGGGATTCGCACCCTTGAGCAAGCGATCGCCCTCATCCTGGCAGGTGCAACCCGTATAGGAACTTCCCGTGGTCCGGATCTACTCCGCCAACACGATACCCTGGAAGAAGAAGCAAAACTTTAAGTACGTAGATGTGGTGGAGATGCGATGCACTGCATCCCTACCAACCCCAAACCCTTAGCCCACAATCCTCAACATGGGTGGAACCTACAAAGCCACTGGTATCAACCTTAAAAGTATGCCGCTAGGCGAGAGCGATCGCCTGCTGACTGTCTTGACGCAAGAGTTTGGCTTGATCCGAGTGGTAGCACCCAGCGCACGGAAGCACAAGTCCTCTTTAGGGGGACGTAGTGGACTGTTTGTAGTTAACCAATTACTGATTGCAGAGGGGCGGAGCCTCGATAAGATTATTCAAGCGGAAAGCATACAGTCTTATGCTGGTTTGAGTCAAGACTTGAAGAAGTTAACAGCGAGCCAATACTTGGCAGAACTGGCACTTTTTCAAGCGTTGAGTGACCAGCCACAAGAAGAACTGTTTTGTTTGTTGGTTGAGCATCTAAACCGTCTAGAAAAGCTACCGGGTGCGGTGACGCTAGCTAGTCTGGCTCATGCCACCTTTCATCTGCTGGCTCTAGCGGGAGTTGCACCCCAAGTGCAGCTTTGTTGCGTAACTCAGCAACTTTTAGCGCCTGATTTTGCTGACCCTGACTGGCGCGTTGGCTTTAGCGCTGTAGCAGGCGGAATTGTGAGCCTGGCAGAGCTAGAGCAGTTAGCCCCCAGGCTGTCTACCGCAAAATTCAGGACAGGTGGCTCAACCATTCGCCCTAGTCAGGCTGATCGAGCTCAGCCTGGGATGGGACAGGTAGTTGGCCGCCCACAATCTGTCCGTGAATCTGCACCCAGCTACCCGCCTGCTCGCCCTTCTAAGAATAAGAAGAGTGCTGAACTCCATCTTCAAATTAATGCGACGGAGCTTGCCTTGCTCCAGCAGCTATCTCAACCCGATTTCATCCAACCCGATGGGACTCTTGCCCAGCCCCAAGAACACCCAATCGAGCAACCCTTACCTGAACAAATCTGGCTTTCGATCGAGCGGATCTTAAGGCATTATGCTCAATATCACCTGGATCAGCCGATCCGATCCGCCACTTTGATTGATACTTGCTTCTACCCCCTGCCGCAGCCCATTCCATCTCCTTAAATCATGATGCGATTGTTTGACTCAGACCTGGACGTGCAGATGCCCATGCTCAGCCAGCTTGACCCCAACCTTGAGGGAGGTCGGTATGGCACTGATACGCAGGTCGATAAAAAGCCGACTGATTGGAAGCCGAACGACACCACCAGTAACGGTCATAAAAACGGAAATGGCAGCACCCACGGCAACGGCAAGACGAATAGTCACAGTGGCGGTGACAACGGCAGCAACGGCAATACAGTTGCTCTAGATCCGAAGAAGCCAGATGGTTCGGACTCCTCAAACTCTAGAAAACAGTCTGAGCGTGAGATAGAGGAGCCAGTTCATGGTTTTTTGCCCGTTCTCAAGAACCGTAACTTCTTAGCGCTCTGGAGCGGTCAGGTTTTCTCGCAACTGGCAGACAAAGTTTATCTAGTGCTGATGATTGCGCTGATTGAGAGTCGGTTTCAGTCGGAGGGGCAAACCATTAGCGGCTGGGTGTCCTCGATCATGATTGCGTTTACCATTCCAGCCGTCCTGTTTGGGTCAGTGGCGGGTGTATATGTCGATCGGTGGTCAAAAAAGACTGTCCTCGTCGCAACCAACCTGCTGCGAGGGGGACTCGTTTTGGTTTTGCCGCCGCTGCTATGGATTTCGCAGGGTTGGTCGCCGTTTGCTGGGCTGCCAATCGGATTTTACATGCTGCTGGGAATCACGTTTTTGGTGTCTACTCTAACCCAGTTTTTTGCTCCCGCAGAGCAAGCTGTTATCCCGCTGGTTGTAGAGCGTAAGCATTTGCTATCGGCTAACTCGCTCTACACAACGACGATGATGGCTTCGGTAATTGTTGGCTTTGCAGTGGGAGAGCCGCTGTTACACTTTGCCGATCGCCTGGTCGTATGGATCAGTGGCAACCTGGACGTGGGCAAGTCGGTCGTGGTTGGAGTCAGTTATGCGATCGCCGGTCTCCTCCTCCTATTGCTGAAAACGGGCGAGAAAGGCGATCACCTTGAGCAACAAGAGCCACCTCACGTTTGGCAAGATATCAAAGACGGATTGCGATACTTAAAGCAGCAGAGACGGGTACGGGCAGCACTGATTCAACTGGTGGTTTTATTCTCAATTTTTGCAGCATTAGCAGTCCTGGCAGTGCGACTGGCAGAGATTATGCCTGCAATCAAGTCTTCTCAGTTTGGCTTTTTGCTGGCGGCAGGCGGCATCGGCATGGGCATCGGGGCAACGGTGCTGGGCTATTTTGGGCAGCGGTTTTCTCGTGCTCAGCTTGCGCTGTATGGCTCAATCGGCATGAGTGCATCACTCGCAGCTATTCCGCTATTTTCCTGGGAACTCGTACCGACCTTGCTGATGCTGGTGTCGCTGGGAGGCTTTGCAGCAATCGTGGGCATTCCGATGCAAACCGCAATTCAGGAAGAAACCCCCGAAGAGATGCGAGGCAAGGTGTTTGGCTTACAAAATAACGCCGTGAATATTGCTCTCAGTCTGCCGCTGGCCCTGGCTGGAGTCGCTGAAACGCTGTTTGGGCTTCAAGTTGTGTTTATTGGGCTGGCAGTAGTGGCGATCGCCGGTGGCAGTCTGACCTGGTACATTTCCCGTGAAGGATCACCCAAAGCACCCCAATAAGTGATTAAATCCTGATATTAGAGAAAATTTTCTTGATTAAAAATTAAAGCGATTCACTTGAATGCATATTGCATGGCTTGGGAAAAAATCACCGTTCTGTGGCAACGTCACCTACGGTCGAGAAGTCACAAACGCGCTGCTAGATCGAGGACATCAGGTTAGTTTCTTGCACTTTGCCCAAGAAGAAATTAACGATAGTCAGTCTGAACGGCAGGAAGTTTCTATCCCATTTCTTTACAAGTCGCAGATTTATACCATTCCATCCTTCAAATCGAGCAAGGTGCTGATCCAGTCACTGCGTCGGCTCAAGCCCGATCTGGTTCATGCCTCGCTGACCCTGTCGCCGCTAGATTTTGTCTTACCCGAAATCTGTGAAGAGTTGAACCTGCCGCTGGTCGCGACCTTTCACCCACCCTTTGACCGCAAGCGACGCAATCTGACATCAGGCACTCAGCACTTGATGTATCAGCTTTATGCCCCCTTCCTGGCAAACTATCATCGCGTCATTGTCTTTTCTCATATCCAGCGTGATCTGTTGGTGAGACTAGGCGTACCAGAAGCTCAAGTTGCTGTCATTCCTAACGGAGTCGATGCCGGAAAATATTCTCCTGGCTTGTCTCGCATCAAAACAGAACTGGACGCTCAACGGCTATTTGTCTATCAGGGCAGAATTGCCGCTGAGAAAAACGTTGAATCTCTGCTCCGTGCCTGGAAACATTCTGAGATGGGAGCGAACAGCAAACTGGCGATCGTCGGCAACGGTCCGCTTGCTCCCTCACTGCAAGCCTTTTATGGACAGGAGCATGGAGTGATCTGGCTAGGTTTTGTCGCCGACGAACAGCGGCGGATCGAAATCTTACGTGGGTCAGATATGTTTATCCTGCCCTCATTGGTGGAGGGACTTTCCCTGTCGTTACTAGAAGCAATGGCTTGTGGGGTAGCCTGCATGGCAACCGATGCTGGGGCTGATGGAGAAGTGCTAGAAGACGGTGCAGGCATCATCCTCAATACGCATCGCGTCTCGGCACAACTGCAAACTCTGTTTCCCATTTTTCGTGACCACGTTGAGCTAACGACACTATTGGGACGTAAAGCTCGTCAGCGGGTGTTAGACCGTTATACACTTAGCCAAAACATTACTTTGCTCGAAGAACTCTACAGCCAGGTCTTCCAGCAACAGCGAATTTATATGAATCGCTCAGTTTAAGTTATCAAACCATAAAAATTTACACGTCTTGAGCAACGGTAATTCTCTCGCGGAGATCTATCTTGGAGAATATCCCTTGCTTTTTGATCTCTTGTTTTGGTTAAGAAAGGTTCCGGGAGTTCTACAGGCTGCCAAAGGGGTTTGAAAAGTACAGTTTGTCGTCCATCAGAGATAGGAGCATAGGATTCGGGCAAGAACTCTTGTGCTATTTCGAGTTTTTTTGCTAAATGCTACGCCCTTATAGGGCATTTACTACTTTTCAAACATCTTTTAGGCTTAGAGGTTTCACAATTAGATCATTCCTTTTGATCTAAATAGGGTGCATCGTCCAGAGATCTGTAAAGCAATTTAGGGAAAACATACCTCTCATGAAGAGAGGAACGTTTTTTCGCTTCAATTTCCTCTGAATTGCTCAGTTCGTTCCAGGAAGCAAAACTTGCTTCTTGGGAAAAGTCAAAGTCATTCGTCAACTGCCCAAGTGCCCCATCTACCATGATTTGTTGTCTCAATCCCCGTTGTCGAAAGCCCCAGAATTCTGATGAGGCAGAGGTATGCCAGAACTGTGGCACACCCCTACAAGCCCTGCTGAGAGGTCGTTATCGGGCAGTGCAGCTCATTGGCCAGGGTGGATTTGGCAGAACTTATCTAGCTGTAGATGAAGACAGGTTGAACACCCGCTGTGTGATTAAACAGTTTTCACCTCAGGTGCAGGGAACCAAATCTCTAGATAAAGCAATTCGGCTATTTAACCAGGAAGCGGTGCGGCTACACGAACTGGGAGAGCATCCTCAAATCCCTACGTTGCTGGCTTATTTTGAGCAGAACAAATATCTTTATCTGGTGCAGCAGTTTATTGAGGGGCAAAATTTATCGCAGCAGCTTCGTAGGCAAGGGGCTTTTACAGAAGCACAGATTCGAGATGTATTAAATGATTTGCTGCCCGTACTGAAGTTTGTGCATGAGCATCAGGTAATTCATCGCGACATCACGCCAGTTAATATTTTGCGTCGTCAGGTGGATAGTCGCCTGGTACTGATTGATTTTGGCGTTGCCAAACAATTGACCGCAGCGGTAGCGGTGGAGCCAGGAACTCGGATTGGTACAGAAGGCTATTCTCCGCTGGAGCAATTTCGAGGGGGTCGAGCTTATCCTGCAAGCGATCTCTACAGTTTGGGGGCGACGTGCGTTAATTTGCTGACTCAAACCAAGCCCGACAGTTTGTATGATCCGCTGAATGGACGCTGGATTTGGCGGGACTACTTGCTGAAGAAGGGAGTGACCGTCAGCAATAATCTGTCGCGAATTTTGGACAAGATGCTGAAAGATCTGGTGAACGAGCGCTACCAATCTGCTGAAGAGATACTGAGAGACCTGAATAGTGTCCCGTTCACCTCCATTCCACCTCTCAGTAACCCTGCAGCATTGCTTACAAATGAGGCAAGCATTAACCCAGTTTCACACCCTCCTTCTAGTTCGCCGTTGACCTCTAGTCCTTTGCCTTCAAGACCCCGCTCAGGGGGACAACCGGGAGGAAGCTGTTTGCGAGTGTTGACGGGGCATTCCTCGTGGGTAACGAGTGTGGCGTTAGGCCCAATGGCTCAAACAGTGGCAAGCGGCAGTTTGGACGATACGGTGAAGGTGTGGAATCTGCACACCGGCGAATTGCTGTTTACCCTGACAGGACATACCAAGGAAGTGAATGCGATCGCCATTAGTCCGCATGGCAAAACGCTAGTCAGCGGCAGTGATGACTACAGCATCAAGATGTGGAATTTGCAAACCGGGGCCTTGATGCGGACGCTGACGGGGCATTCTAGGGATGTAAACGCGGTGGCGGTCACACCTGATGGTCAGCTTTTAGTTAGTGGGGGCGAAGATCGGACGATTAAGCTCTGGCAAATGGGCACCGGGACACTGCTGCGAACGCTGTTTGGGGTGGCGGGAATGATCAAGGCGATCGCCGTTAGCTCAGATGGTCATTTGCTGGTAAGTGGTGGACTTGACCACAAAATCAAACTCTGGAGTCTGCACACGGGCGAGCAAATGGCCGCGTGGACGGGGCACGTCAACTCAATTAGTGCGATCGCCATCAGCAAGGATGGGCATCTCCTGGCCAGCGGCGGCAAAGATAAGCTGATCAAACTCTGGAATCTGCCCAGCGGGGAACTGATTCGCACGTTTGCTGACCATTCGAGAGATGTGAATGCTGTTGCCTTCAGTCCTAACGGAAAGCTGATGGTCAGCGGCAGCAGCGACACCACGATTAAGCTCTGGGATCTGGACAAGGGTAAGGTGATCGAGACCTGGACTGACCATTCTGATACCGTGAATGCGATCGCCATCAGTAAGGATGGCAAAACCCTGGTCAGCGGTGGTTCTGACAATACGGTTAGAATTTGGAAACTGCCGGTTTAGGCAAGGCGATGACGCGCCGCTTCTAGTAACAAGCTTCTTTCGGCACGGGCGATCGCCTCATGGGTCTTCTCTACTGCATCGGGGCTAACAGAAATTGAGCTAATGCCCCAGCGCACCAGCGCCTCAACCAATTCTGGATATTGAGACGGAGCCTGACCGCAAATTGAGCAAGGGATGCCCACCTGTCGCGCCGTCTGAATGAGTTGTTGCATAGCCCGCAGCACCGCTGGATGGCGCTGGTCAAAAGCTGGGGACATCTGAGGGTGGTCTCGGTCTACTCCTAGTAGCAGTTGAGTCAAATCATTGCTGCCTATGGAAATGCCCTGTACACCAGCCTGCACATAATCTGGCAGCAGGAATAAAACCGAGGGCACTTCAGCCATAATCCACACCTGAAAGTTTGGATTTTGTTTTAACTCCGCGTCGAGGATGCGCTTATAGCAAAAGCGAAATTCTTCTACCGTGCGGACAAAGGGCAAAATTAAATGCACATTAGCAAATCGAGATTGCTGCACCTGTCTTAATGCGGCCAACTCTAAGTCGAATAGCGTCGGATCGACTTCATAACTGAAAGTGCCATGTAGCCCCAAGGTAGGGTTTGGCTCGGGGGTGGTTGGATGACCCATTAATGACTGAAATTCGTGCGATCGCAAATCCAGGGAACGGTAAAACACGGGTCGCGGCAAAAATGCTTGGGCAAATTGGAGGATTTGCTCTGCCAGACGATTCACCAATTCTCGTGGCCGTTCTTGCGCCCACACAATCGGGTGTTGCTGATCTAACACATCTAAAATTAACTGCTCTGACCGCAGTAGCCCAACCCCATCCACTGGCAAATCGTGGGTCTGTGACAGCAGCGCCACCCGGCTGAGGTTGACCATAAGTTGAGTGCCATTGGGTGGGTCGGACGATTTTGAGGCAGTGTAAAAATCAGGTTTTGAGGAAGTATGGGCTAAGGGTTGGGGGCTAACTGGCGGTTGAGAGGAAGGTTGAAGGATGGTTTGAGCCAGCAGGTGAGACGGGGGAAGCGGAGCGGCGTGAGGTGGAATGGCTTCCTTTTCGACTCGGTAAATTTCACCGCGATCGCCATCCAAAAAGACCATCTCCCCGGTTTGAATCAGCTTTGTCACATCCGCTGCACCAACCACCGCAGGAATGCCTAATTCACGTGCCACGATTGCGCCATGACTGGTCATGCCGCCCTGTTCAGTCACGATTCCGGCTGCTTGCTGTAGCTCAAAGATCCAGTCTGGGGTAATTTGAGACGCAATCCAGACCGCGCCAGTAGGCGCTCTAACAGCAGCCTGAATTGAGTCAGGCACAATCCAAGCTTCGCCAAAAATTTGCCCTGAGGCGGCACCTACTCCCCTCACAACTAAAGGAGATAAACCTGAAATTTGCCAGGTCGTAGGGACAGATGGCGATAGCACAAGGGGTGAAGAAGCTGTAGACGGTCGAAAACGAATACCTGGGATGGGTAAGGGTTGCGGGCTGGCTTGAGTCAGGTAAAGGGTCAGCGATGTGTCAGGTTGCGGGACGACCCCTTGCGGGTATCTCTTCGAGATTGCCCATTCTAGCCGCAGCGATGGACCCAGATCAGCAGAGAGCCTTCGGGTTAAATGGGTCAGTTGTTCAAGCTCTAATTCGGTCAGGATAGCCCGCGATGGCTCGACTGGATCCGCTCGAAGGCAGTCCTGAGAAGGTGGTAGTTCTGCTTGTGATGAGGCGAAAGGCACTGCAATGTGATAGGCAAAGGTTCTACTCCCCGGTTGCTGCGTCTGGATTGCGCCCGTTTGCCGATGAACTTGGTAACGGTCTGGAGTGACTTCCCCACGAGTTAAGGCAGCGCCTAAGCCCCAGGTTGCCCGAATTTCAAGATGACCATCGTGAGTGTGCAAATCTCCGGCAGCGATCGCTGACTCCATTGGCTGCACTAAAACAGCCAGGTTGATTTGCTGAAGCTGAATCCCCAAACGCTGCCAGTACAGTAAGCTTTTTGCCCGAAATAGCTCTGCCCAAACGCGCTTGAGGTTTTGGGCGATCGCCTCTGGTTGATTCCAGCAAACTTGACTAGCGAATAGTCCAGTGGTGCGATAGCTAATGCTGGAGTCTAACCTCGACTCCAGGGCAAAGGACGGACGCAGAATTACTGCTGCAGACTGCCAACTGCTCGTAGCCGCAAACAACTGCGCTAACCAATCTGCTGCTAAAGGGGTTGACTGAATAGCCTGACGAATTTGTTGGGCGATCGCCTGCAGCTGACGAGGGTTGTCTACATCCAGATGCAGTGCCGAGTTGGGCAAATCGGCAAACAGCGGTTCTAGCCAGTTGATTGTTCCTAAAAATTCTCGAAATACGGAGTCTGCAACGACGACTCCAGGCATGACAGAATAGCCTTTCTGCCCCAATAGCCCTAGATAGAAAGCTTTGTCCCCTACTTGATTGCGATTTGCAGGTTGAATCTGGTCAAGCCAGTAAAGATTAGCCACAGTCATTTAGGCGACAAGTATCACTTTGATCTTACTGGTACTACGCACTGCCCAGAGACAACAGCGCTATTCCAACTTCATCTCAACTTATAGCGTTATTTCAACTTCAGCGGGGACAGTTTGCGATCGCCCCAAACCAAGTTAAAATCAAGAGCTATTGCCTAAATTGCCTAAGACATTTACCCACCATGAAACACACCCTCTCAGTCTTGGTCGAGGATGAAGCAGGCGTTTTAACCCGGATTGCAGGTTTGTTTGCTCGTCGCGGATTTAATATTGAAAGCTTGGCGGTGGGGCCAGCTGAGCAAGATGGCATTTCTCGGATCACGATGGTGGTGCCAGGGGATGACCACATTATTGAGCAGTTGACGAAGCAGCTTTACAAGCTAATTAATGTGCTGAAGGTGCAGGACATCTCAGAAGTGCCCTGCGTCGAGCGAGAGCTGATGTTGATTAAAGTGAACGCGACTAGCTCTAGCCGCTCTGAAATCGTAGAACTGGCGCAAATTTTTCGGGCGCGAGTGGTGGATGTGGCGGAGGATTCTTTGACGATTGAGGTAGTGGGCGATCCAGGGAAGATGGTGGCGATCATTCAGGTACTCAATCGATTTGGGATTCGGGAGATGGCGCGAACAGGAAAAATTGCACTCACGCGGGAGTCGGGGGTGAATACGGAATACTTGAAGTCTCTAGAGGCGAAGGTTTAGAGAGTCTTTTGGCTCAAGCAAAGACTTTTTGGGGGCAAAGCCCCCAAATCCCCACTGAGGGACGAGCGCGTCCCCCAGACCCCCTCCGCAAGGGTCTAGGGTGGGTAGCAAAGCGCGCTTCGCATCAGTGGGTTGCACGGGAATGGGAGCGCTGTGGTGCCTGGTCTCACGTTTTTGGTAGGGTTTTCCCTCCCTGCTAGGGCAACACGGGTAGGAGAGCGATTGCTAAATTTGGAGACACAATTTTATTAAGTGTCATCCCGCTTTAGATCGGGACAGGAGTTTGCGGTATGACAGCTTTACGACTTGTTTCGGATGGTACGCCACGTCAGGGTAGCCAGGAGCTTCAGCCTGTTTCCACTGTTTTGAATGACGATCGCCTGCTGGATGCTTACTCTGAGACAGTGACTCAGGTGGTTGAAAAGGTAAGTCCAGCAGTAGTCAACATTGATGTGCGGCAGCAGCGAAGCGATCGCCCCTATCGCAGTCGAGAAATGCAGGGAAACGGTTCTGGCTTTGTGTTTACTCCAGACGGCTACATTCTGACCAATAGCCATGTGGTTCACAACGCCAGCCATATTGAGGTAACGCTCTCAGATGGTCGTCGCTACAGTGCAGAAATGGTGGGCGAAGATCCAGACACTGACCTCGCTGTAATTCGGATTCAGGCACCCAATCTGGTAGCAGCAAAGCTGGGCGATTCTGAATTTTTGCGGGCAGGGCAAGTCGCGATCGCCATTGGTAACCCCTATGGCTTTCAGTGCACCGTCACCGCAGGCGTAGTCAGTGCCGTTGGGCGATCGTTCCGCTCTAACTCCGGCAGACTAATCGACAGCGTCATCCAGACTGATGCCGCCCTCAACCCCGGCAACTCCGGTGGTCCACTGGTTTCTTCACGAGGTGAAGTGATTGGCGTAAACACCGCCGTGATCATGTCAGCCCAAGGCATCTGCTTTGCCATCCCCATCAACACCGCAAAATTCGTCGTTGGGCCACTGATCCGAGATGGCAGAGTGCGGCGCAGCTACATCGGCGTTGGAGGTCAAACCGTACCCCTTCCCCGTCGCCTCCAAAACTTCTACAACCTCACCGTCGAAAGCGGCATCCTAGTTATTTCCATCGAAGCAGACAGCCCCGCCCACCGTGCCGGACTACTAGAGCGAGACGTAATCGTAGGCTTTGGCGAACAGGCGATCGCCAGCATCGACGACCTACACAAAGTCCTCACCGAAGAACAAGTCAGCGTGCGATCGCCCCTCACCATCATTCGCAGCTCCGAAAAGCGAACGCTTTGGATTGAGCCAGAGGAATCGAGAGGAGCTAGGAGCTAGGGCTACCTTAAGAGCTGATTTTTTGTGTGCAATGCACACAAAAAATCAGCTCTTAACTAGATTTTGCCTCCCACAGGTGCGAAGCCCGACCTAGCGTAGTAGTCAACCCTTTTGGAGGGGGTCTGGGGGACGCAACCGTCCCTCAGTGGGGGTCGTGGGGGGCAAGTCCCCCACACAGGGTTTCTGCCAGAGTCCATAAACTTTCGCACACTCCACAAGCGATCTATTCTAAAAATCGCACCAACGCTGAACCCTTGAGGAGCCAACCCGTGAAAGCCGTCATCATGACCTCCGCCGGAGATCCAGACGTTCTACAGCTAAAAGAAATCCCCGACCCACAAATTCAGCACAACACCGAAATCCTAGTTCGCCTCAAAGCAGCAGGCATCAACCCGATTGACACCAAACTCCGCAAACGTGGCACCTTCTTCCCCGACCAAATGCCTGCCGTCCTAGGCTGCGATGGGACTGGAATCGTAGAAGCGATCGCCCCCGGTGTTCAATCCTTCCAGGTAGGCGACGAAGTCTACTTCTGCAACGCAGGCTTAGGCAGTCACCCCGGCAACTACGCCGAACTCGCAGTCGTCGATCAGCGCTTCGTTGCTCACAAACCCAAATCCCTCAGCTTTGCCGAAGCCGCCGCCGCACCCCTCGTCCTGATCACTGCCTGGGAAGCACTCTACGATCGTGGTCGCCTAGAAGCAGGACGCAAAGTCCTCATTCATGCTGGGGCAGGCGGCGTAGGGCACGTTGCCATTCAACTGGCAAAACTAACCGGAGTAGAAGTTGCCACCACCATCAGTTCCCAAGAAAAAGCTGACTTTGTTCGTCAAATGGGGGCAGACTTTCCCATCTTCTACAATCAGCGTGACTTTGTGCAGGCAGCTCTCGACTGGACAAACGGAGAAGGCGTTGACCTCAGCTTTGATACCGTTGGTGGAGCTGTATTCTCCCAATCCTTTGCAGCCACACGCATCTATGGTGACGTAGTGACGATTTTAGGAGCAGACCCAGAGACAGATTGGAAAACAGCGCGCGATCGCAACCTCCGTATCAGCTTCGAGCTAATGCTCACCCCGATGCTCAAAGGCTTAGTCAAAGCCCAGCAAGACCAAGCGAAAATTTTGCAGCAGTGCGCCCGACTATTTGACCAGCAGCAATTGCGAATCCACCTAAACCGCACCTTTCCTTTAGCAGAAGCTGCCGCCGCTCATCGACTCTTAGAGGACGGATCGAGCATCGGCAAAATTGCGCTAGTAATGGATGCTTAAAGTTGAAGCGGGTAGAGCGATCGCCACAGTTGCAGTAACGAGTAATAAGCTAGACAGTGAACTGAAATAGCGCAGATCCAGACTCATCATGAATTTCCTGGCTAGCTATAGATTTTGATCCCTTCTACAAGCGCCAATGTATCCGTTTCGGGCTAGCCTAGGCATCTTATTTCTGATTTTTTTAATCCTCGTTTTACAGCCCCAAGCTGCCTGGGGAGCGATCGCCCAGCCAGAGCAAGTTCCTCTAACGGTGGAGCTATTGCAAGAAAGATTGCGATCGCCCCTCCAAAGCGAAGGCGTACGAACCTTGGACCTGCGCCGAGTCGTAATTGATTTGCGTCCTGAAAATGCGGACTTTCGCGATCAGTTCTACCGATTGATTCAGGCACAACTCCAGCGCTCCCGCAATGTCACAACCGGGGAAATGATTGCTCCACTAGGCTTAGACCTGAGCTATTCCACCATCAAGGGCGAGTTGAATATTAGTGAACTGGGACTGCGATCGTCGCTCTATGGTCAGGAGCTATCGCCGCTTTTAAGCGGGACAGAGCAAGCGCAGTTGAGGCGCGATCGCCGTCGGCTGTCGCAATTGAGCCAACTATCGCGATCGCTGCTGATTCAAGGACAGCCCACCTCCCTACAAATCACCGTATTTCGGGGAGCGCTCAAACTCGTTCAGACCCGCTTTGAAGACTTCGTTAACTTCACCAACGCCTTCTTCCTCGGTCGCGTCGAAGCTCCAGGAGCAGAGTTTGTTCAGGACACAGACTGGTCAGAGACGCGGTTTAGCCAGCCAGCCAACTTCACCGGAGCTATCTTTCGGCGTGAAGCTCGATTTCGTAACACCATTTTCTTTGAACGGGTCGGATTCAACCTGGGGCGATTTCAGGCAGTTAATTTTCAGGGTAGTGAATTCCGCTCAACCGCTAACTTCAGTCAGTCAGCCTTTCAACAAACCGCAAATTTCAGCCGTACTCAGTGGCAGGGCAACGCCGACTTTGCTCAAACCAATTGGCAAAACTCCGTCTTCTTCAACAGAAGCAAATTCTCCCGTTCTCTCTTCTTGAGTGAAGCCACCTTTGAGAAACTAATTAGCTTTCGAGAAGCTCAGTTTAGCCAGCCCGTCAATTTGCGGGGGGCAAACATTTTAGATCAGGCAGATTTTGGCGATGCCAGCTTTGCCAAAGCCGCTTACCTGAATGTTACAGGGCTTCAGTTTAACTCCGAGGAAGCAAGAATTTTGGGCGATCCGGGGCAGGTGGGGCGAGTGCTTTCTGTACCAACGCTGCAAGGCAACGAAACGCTGCTTCGCAATCTAGTGCGAAACTTTCGCTTGCTAGAGCAAATTCCCGATGCAAATCAGGTGGAATATACGCGAGAAAAGCTGCGGCTGCGGCAGTTGCGGCAGCAGTTGTGGGGCACCAACCTGAACACAGCAACGTTAGAACGGCTTCAACAAGTTGGTTTCTCACTCGCCCAGGCAGAGGCGATCGCCCAATTTCGGACCGAGCAAGCCTTTCGCAATCTTCCCGACCTGCTGAGGCTAAACGAAATTGATCTAGCGACCTACGTTAAAGTGCGCGATCGCGTCGTCGTCAGCGAACCTCGTTCGGCTGTTGGCTGGACGTTAGATGCAATGCACTGGCTAGGGCTTAGCCTGCTGCTGCTATTAAGTGCCTATGGCACCAATTTTTGGCTCAGTTTTGGAGTCGGCATGATTGCACTAGCCTACTTTGGCGGCTTGTTTTGGTTGATCGATCGCCTGCGTCGCTTTCACCCCAAACCAATCGTGCCAACGCTATCAGAAAGTACCTGGGTTGTCAGCAGTTTTAGCCTATTGTCGCTACTTGGACTCTCAGCCATTTTTCGCACCTCCGAGCAGCCCTGGCTGACACTCACCTGTCTAGCGATTGTGATTATTCCGGTACCGGCAACGCTGCTGTTTTTGATCTATCAGCGAGGTCGCTATCACGACCTGATGGACGTTAGCTACTTTGTCGAAGATGGCAGCCTGCGGCAGTTTCGCCTGCTGATTGGCAGACTGCCGAATATGCCCCGGTTTGTCTTTTTTCGCGATCGCTACATGCCCATCCTTTGGGATCGCCGCTGGAACTGGCTCAACTACTTCGACTTCAGCCTGAATAATTTGCTCAAATTCGGCTTCAACGACATTCGCCTGCGCGACGAACATCTACCCGGGCTGATCACCACCCTCTCCTGGTATCAGTGGCTTTTGGGCATTCTCTACATCGCACTGCTGCTCTGGACGCTCTCGCGCACCATTCCAGGGCTAAACCTGCTGATTTACTTTAAGTAAGGATTAGGTTTAGCGAATTAGCTTTGAGCAGAAGTCGGCTGCTTCATCGCTTCCAGCAGCGTGGACAGAGCCTTATCTTCCGAGGGATTCACCTGACGGTCGAGCAAGGCAATGCTTACTGCTTTGGGAAGGGCGATCGCCGCCACATCCGAATCCAACCCCTCCATCAAATGGTCAAGCGATTGCGGCACCTTCAGCGCCGACCGAATGCCCAACAGCGTCGATTCCTCAAATCCCAATGTTTGAAGCTGAGGATAGAGCTTTTCCCAGTTAGGCTGTTCTACACTGCCCACCTGAATTAAATAAGCCATTAGTCGCTGCAATTTACTTTGCTGTTGCGGAGTCATCTGCACTTGCGTCGAAGGCAAAACCTCTTCTTCAGTCTTACTTTGATTCAGGTTTTGCAAAATCTGCTGCCAATCGTGAGTATCGCAGGCTTCCGGCTTGCCCACTGTCAGCGAAACAGAAATTTGATTGGAAACCGCATCAATTTGGGTGACTTGTGCCCGCACTCCCAAAAAGCCAAGCCACTGGGCAATCGTGTTGACTAGTGTTGAACGAGTCGCCTGACTGTTTGCCAGCAGCCGGATTTGAGTACGAACCATCGGACGAACAATTTGTGAAAGCATAGCAGCAGTGTTAAAAACTATGCGAAATGAATACTACACACCCTAGAATAGCCAACTTGACAAAGTTGCTAATTCTACTACCGGGTGATTCCAGAATTACACGGGAACTATTCAATCTGAGTTAACTCATTCTTAACTCGACCTTTAGATGTAGGGATTTGCAATCTAGATCACAGCAAATTCGGTTCCTTTGTGAAATTGTTAAGATCAC
Organism: Oculatella sp. FACHB-28; assembly: GCF_014696015.1. Taxonomy (NCBI): domain Bacteria; kingdom Bacillati; phylum Cyanobacteriota; class Cyanophyceae; order Oculatellales; family Oculatellaceae; genus Oculatella; species Oculatella sp. FACHB-28. The sequence continues at coordinate 208,305 of NZ_JACJPJ010000041.1, forward strand.
CCGTAGAACTATCCCGATTCTCATTAAAGTTGGGATAACTTTACAGACTAAAGCAATACTCAATTCAAGCTGGTTTTTCAAATCCTATATGGAATCTGGTAGTCGAACCGACAACCCTCCTGGGCGAACTTCTCACAGGTTAGCCAACATCATCGGTACGTTTATAGCTCTCATGACTTTGACCATTCCCGTCTTTGCGATCGCCTACTTCTCTTCAGACAGCGTTGAAATTTGGCAACCGTCAACCTACCCGCTTCTGCGATCCCAAGATTGATGTAATCGGTATGTAATCGATCATCGTCATATTCCTCCAAACTCCCTCAAATCAGGGATTTTTAGGAGGAACGGGTTGCCATGAGTTAACCGTCATCCCCTAGAATGCTATTCGAGGGGCAGTTCACACCGTTTCTACATAGAAGCTGAACATTTGACGTGCCCTGCGCGCGTGGGACACGTCAAATGTTCAGTTTTGAAGAGAAGAGGCTGGCTGCCCAAAATGCTATTTGATTGGAGAACTGTTGTGGATTTATCGCGCATTCCCCCCCAGCCCAAACCTGGAATTATCAACGTCCTGATCGAAATTCCGGCAGGCAGCAAGAACAAGTACGAATTTGACAAGGACCTCCAGTCTTTTGCACTCGATCGGGTGCTTTATGCCTCAGTGCAATATCCCTATGACTATGGATTTGTGCCCAACACCCTGGCAGACGATGGCGACCCCCTGGACGGTATGGTGATTATGGATCAGCCCACCTTCCCAGGATGCGTCATTGCTGCACGACCCATCGGGATGTTGGAAATGGTGGATGGAGGCGATCGCGACGAAAAAATTCTCTGCGTGCCCGACAAAGACCCCCGCTATGCCCAGGTCAAGTCTTTGAGTGACATCGCTCCTCACCGTCTGGACGAAATTGCTGAATTCTTTAGAACCTATAAAAATCTAGAGAAGAAAGTAACTGAAATCTTAGGCTGGAAAGACGTTGATCATGTTGCTCCGCTGGTTGAAGCCTGCATCAAAGCAGGACAAAAATAAAACTTAAAGAAGTAGTGCCCTCTGCAAATGTCTTACAGGTTTAGCCTGTTTCGCTCAGGGCACTGCTGTATTAAGATGCAGGTTCAGTTGCATCACCCTGGTCACTGCCCAACAAAGTTCTGTAGATTGAATAGAATGCTCTTTATTCAGTGTTCAAACTTCCGTTGGGGCTGTTGAAAGTTTGCATTTCCGATTTATTTTCCTGATGCGAGTATTTTGTAGGGGTATATACGAGGAAAAAAGTAGAACGGTCGAAATATAGTGTAGAGAGAGCCTGGTAGTCAATCCTCGCTCTAGCTATTTGGTTCCTGGTGTCACCTCAATTTCTCAGCTATCGGTCAATTTATCGGGCAGTTAAAATTCTGGCTCACAAGTAGAATCTGCAGATAAGACTCTACAAACTACAATGATCCGCTAAGCAAGGGTTAATGCAATTGAAGATGTCAGGTTTTGACTCCCCAATAAAGAGTGTGCAACCCACCAGCAGCAATGCACCCCAAACCAGCGTTTCCCAGGCTTTTACGGTGCAGTTCTGGGGAGTTCGGGGCAGCATTCCTACACCTGGCATCGAAAATGTCCGCTACGGGGGAAACACGGTTTGCGTCGAGATGCAGGTCGGAGGCAAACGGCTAATTTTTGACGGCGGCACCGGACTGCGCGTTCTAGGTAGAACGATGGTAAAGCAGATGCCCGTCTCCGCTCACTTATTCTTTACGCACACCCACTGGGATCGGATTCAAGGCTTTCCGTTTTTTATTCCTGCCTTTATTGCGGGCAACTCTTTTGACATCTATGGCTCCATTGGACCCAATGGAGCTTCGATTAAGCAGCGCCTCAGCGATCAAATGCTGCGTCCTAATTTTCCGGTGCCACTTCAGGTCATGCGATCTGAGATGCGGTTTCACGACATCTCTCCCGGCTCCATGCTCTCGCTAGACGACGTCATCGTTGAAACGATCGCCCTCAACCGCCCGAACAGCGCCTTGGGCTATCGCATTAGCTGGAATGGTCATTCTGTCGTCTACGCAACGGACACCGAGCATTCGTCAGAGAAGCTAGACCAGAGTTTGCTCTATTTGGCGCATCAGGCAGATTTGCTGATCTATGATGCTGCCTACGCAGATCACACTTATTACACGCCCAGCACAGACGCAGCCGAGCACAAGCCCGCAACCTGGCAAGCTGGTATTGAGGTGGCAGTTGCCGCCAACGTTAAGCAGATGGTCATGTTTCACCACGACCCTGCCCATGACGACAACTTTTTGGACCAAGTTGAGGCAGAAGTTCAGTCTAGTTTCCCCAATGTGCAGTTAGCTCGGGAAGGCGTGGTGCTGCAAATCTGCCAGGAATAAGCCCGAGACGACTCTAAGTCTTGATCGGGGTACTTAGCATAATCGTGAAGAACTCAATAATTACCATCAGCAACGGGAAAGCAATGCCTGCTAGCCCTAAGCCGCCAATCAATTGACCCAGCCAAATGCGAAGAGTCTTTTCATTTCCGGGATCTCGTTCGTTAGCAATAGCCATATAGCGAGAGCTAGCTCCCACCATAAAAGCTCCTATGATTCCCAACGGTAAACTCATCAGGAACCAGGACTGCAAGCGATCGCCCGGTTGAATCAGCCTGAACGTAGGAAAAATAACGAAACTAACGACTTCCAGGGCAAGCCAAACGCCAATGCAGACAAAGAAGTCTTTCTTGGCGAGATCATCGAGTGAAAAATTGTTCATGATTTAACGGAGGTAGACACCTTGAAACCTTGGAACTACTAATCCGGTAGTAACATCACTTTGCCCTAGAGTACAGCGTTTAACCAGGGTTTATGGTGCTGGTCAGTCAAGCTAGGGCGAATAGGTGAGGGGCAATGCCCCTCACCTATTCGCCTAATAGTAGCAGCACATCATTAGCAATTCACGTATTGTTCCATTTCCCAGGGAGTGACCGCCATGCTGTAGGCGTTCCATTCCTGATATTTGAAGTCAAGGAAAGTTTTAGCCGCCTGTTCTCCCAAAGTAGCCATGATCAGCGGGTCTTGCTCTAGACAGTGCAGCGCTTCTATCAGGCTGGTGGGTAGGGTTTGTAGGTCAGAAAACTCTGAACCCCGGACAAACATATTTTCGTCAAGCCGTTCCTTGGGTTGTAGGTGATTCGCAATGCCGTCTAACCCGGCCGCCAACAAGCCTGCCTGCGCCAGATACAAATTGGCAGCACCATCAACCAGACGACACTCAAACCGTCCGCCTTCGGGAATGCGAATCATGTGGGTGCGGTTGTTGCCACCGTAGGAAATGTAGCGAGGTGCCCAACAGCTTCCCGAAACGCTGGTACTGGCGGCTAACCGCTTGTAAGAGGTAACCGTAGGGGTACACAGAGCAGAAACGCCCCGCGCGTGAGCCAGGATGCCTGCGAGAAATTCGTAGCCGATCGCCGCCAAACCTAGCTCATCCTTAGCATCGGCAAAGGCATTCTCCCCGTCATTCCATAGGCTCATGTGCAGATGTGCGCCGTTTCCGGTGAGGTGGCTAAACGGTTTGGGCATGAAAGTGGCAGTCAATCCTCGTTGCTCTGCCAGAGTTTTCACCATGTATTTGAAGAAAACGTGGCGATCGGCAGTCGTTAGCGCATCGCTGTATGTCCAGTTCAGTTCAAACTGTCCGTTTGCGTCTTCGTGGTCACACTGGTAAGGCTCCCAGCCCAAACTTTCCATATAGCCAACCAGCGTCGAAATCAGGTCAAACTGACGCATCAGGTTGAGCTGGTCATAGCAGGGACGCACAGCCGTATCCATTGAGTCAGCAATTTGATAGCCCTGTTCGCCTTTCTTTAGCAAGAAAAATTCTGCCTCAACGCCCGTTTTGTAGCTGTAGCCGAGGCTTTCACAGCGCTGAAGGACTTGCTTAAAAATATTTCTAGGAGCCGCTGCAAACGGTTCGCCATCCATGTAAATGTCGCTAGCTAACCAACCCACGTTGGTTTGCCAGGGCAGCACGATTAGAGAGTTGGGGTCAGGAATGGCGGCGATGTCATGGGCATCTGGACCTAGCCCTAAATTAGAGGCAAACGGCGCAAAGAAGGCACCATCCGACTCAACCGCAGCAATTTTGGCAGCTGGAACCAGCTTAGAGCGAGTTCCACCCAGCAAGTCAGTGTAAGAAACCAGGAAAAAATCCAGGTTGAGCTCATCTGCCAACTTAACCAGGCTGCGATCGCGAGACAACATGCTGACCATAGCAGACTCTCCAAAACACCTTCAGACGCTTTGCCCTCAAGTAAATCAATCTTGTTATGACAAGTTTGTATAGGGCGATACGCCTGGTTGGGATGGAGTTTGTTAAGTTCGCGTTACGGGTTAGGCGCTGGGTGATGGAGTGTCAGGGTATGAGTGAGACGGCGGATATTGTGGTGGTAGGGGGTGGGTGCATTGGAGCAGCGATCGCCCTTCACCTAGCGGAACAGCAGGCAGGAAAAGTGCTGCTGCTAGAGCAAAAGCAGTTGGCGAATGGCGCTTCGGGTAAAGGCATCGGAATTATTCGCACCCACTACACCCATCCCGTCTTAGCCAAACTGGCCTACGCCTCACTTCAGCTTTTTCACAACTTTGAAGAGCGGTTTGGTGGCTACGACAGCGGCTTCAATCCCTGTGGATACTTCATTCTGGTTGGTGATTCGGATGTTGACACCCTTAAGGATGTCGTTTCAATGCACCAGCCGTTAGGCATTGACGTGCAGATGGTTTCCCCCGCTGAAGCGCAGGCGCAGATGCCATTTCTGCGAATTGATGATGTAGCTGCGGCAGCTTATGAGCCCAATTCTGGCTATGGCAGTCCTCCCAAAACAACAATCGCCCTGGCAAACCGTGCTGCCGAGTTGGGCGTTGAGGTTCGCACAGAAACCCCTGTCACGGGCATCAAGCTAGACCTGGAAGGGCGAATTGAGGCAGTTAGTACCCCAACTGGGGACATTGCTACCCGCACCGTTGTAGATTGTGTCGGTCCCTGGGCTAGAAAATTCACTGAGGCGCTGGGTTTACCTTTTCCGGTTAGCCCTGTTGTCGAGCATGTGGTGGTGATGGAGCGTCCTACTGAATATGCCGCACCGCACCCCGTTGTATCTGATTTAGTGAATCTGTGTTACGTGCGATCGGATGCCGACCAGCCCTACACCCGCATTGGTAACTCAGACCCAAAATATCACCCGCAGTTTTTGCTGCCTGATGCTGACCAGTTTCACGGACAGCAGTTTCCTGACATTTGCGAAACGCTTCAGCAAAAGTTAATTCGCCGCTGCCCTATTTTAGAAACAGCCCCGGTTGTTGAAACGTACTCCGGTATTTGGGGAATTACGCCTGACTACCAGCCAATTATCGATCGCCTCGACCACATTCCCGGACTCTACTGCGCCGTTGGCTTTAGCGGACACGGATATAAACTTAGCCCGATCATTGGCGACCTAATGAGCCGCTTTATCCTGGGCAAGATTGATGATCAGGTCAAGCTACTCGACCTCTTCCGCTTCAGCCGCTTCCAAGAAAACAGTTTGATTCAACCACCCATTCGCTACGCCAGAGCAGGTGGATTAAGGTGATGAATTCATTTGGACATGCCTGATCAAAAAGCCTCTGGGCTGAGAGGGAGCAAGGTTTCAGGTCTCAAGTGCGTAATTTTGAAAACTTGAAAATTGCTTCACGCTTCGATGGCTATATCTGACACTTCAATCGCGACGTCTACAGTGTCCAGCGGCGATACTTCATGCTTCGACAGTGATGCTCAGTGTTCCGGCAGTCATGCTTGGAGGTTCAACCGCGATGGCTGATGCTTTGGCAGTGATAACTCAGAGGTTTAACCGCGATGCTGGGAGGTTCAACCGGCATGTCTCATGCTTCAGCGGTGATGTTCGGAGATCCAACCGGAATGCTCGGAGGTTCAACTAGGATGCTCAGAGGTTCAATTAGGATGCTCAGAGATTCAACCGGAATGTCTCATGCTTTGGCAACCTCTTCCATCACGGTCTGCAACTCTTTAGTCAGGGTAGCAACGGCTTGACGACGGCTTGACTGATAAGCTTCCCAATAATCAGAGACAGAAATGGGTGCACCGACCGTCATCTTGACCTGCTGCTGCCCCAGTTTCGGACGGGGAAAGGGAGATTTGCCTTTGATGCGCGTTACCATGTCCCACAGCAGCAGCGTTGTCTCGGCAAACCGTTCAACGGTGAGCTTTTCGGCGACGTAGTGCCCCGTGACGCTGACAAAGGTTTCTACCAGGCGCATGTGCCACAGCCGCAGGTCGGCTTCCTCGGCGACGCGGTCAGCCAATCCTCGCTCGACGGGAGAAAGGGCTTCGATTTGCTTCAGGTCTTCTCGATAAATTCGATCCCAGCCAGCCTGCTCCAGACGACGACAGCGATCGCTCAAATTTCCTTTGGGCGGCAGGTCAAAGAACTGCTCTGCCACGCTCAGAGCCGCACTTAGCAAAGCCTGGAGACGATGAGCAAGCTGTTCGTTGGAGCTGAGAAGAGAAGGGTCTGGGGAACCTTCAGCAGATGATGTCGAAGCTGCTGCTGGAACAGCCGGGAATGATTGACCGTAAAACTTCTTGTAAAACTGCTCCATCAGCGTCAGCAAATGTTCGCCCAATCGGTAAAGCCTGCGGTAGAGAAGAGTTTGGCGATGCGAAGCAGTTCCCCCTTTGGGGTAATCGCCCTCACTCCCACCCACTGCCGCCGCTTCTGGAACCAACCCGCTCTCCAACTCCAGTCGGCTCAACAACTGTTCTACCAAGTCCCAGGGTGGTTCTACATAGCGATACTGGATGCCAATGGGCACGATTAAGACCTGCTCCGTCCGTCCTGCCTTGTGCAAATCCTCCACACACCAAAAGCCAAACTGAGCAATCCCCGGTTCGATTGGGCTGACAATTTCGTTGTGTCCATTGGTTGCCCCTTCAGGAGCCGCCGCCATAGGAAATTGTCCATTGGCAAACAGTTCTCGGATCGAGCGCAGCCCCATCAGATCGACCTTACCCCGCCGAATTGGAGTTCCCCCTAAGCGCGAGTAGAGCCAGCCAACGAACTTACCTGCCCACAGCGGAATTCCCCGGTCATAAATAAAGTGGGCATGGATCGGAGCTTTGACCGGAATGCCCTGCTGCCGCATCGTCTGAGACACCTGCCGCCACAGCATATCTGCCATGCTGTAAGGGTCGTTGGTACTAGGATGGCGAAAGGCAATCAGCAAGCGGATCTTGCCGTCCTGAAACTGTTTGTATAGTTGTGCCAGGGTTTCAAGATTGCTGACCTCAATGTCTGTAATCCCAACTCGCCAACGTCGCCAAGTGGGCAGCAGCGATCGCACCGCTCCAAACACCAGTGGATCAAACTGAGAGGGAATAAACTCTAGCGGCGGTTGAGCGTGGATGTTGGGATTGGGCATTGGTCACAGCAGGGCGATGGGAATCAGGCGATTTAGAGCCATTTACCATTAAAGCAATCTTAGTTGGGCCTCCACTGCTTCGATGGCGGGGCGATTGCCAAAATCATCCTCCTCCAGCAAATCCACCTCAGCCGCACCCAGCCAAACAGCCTGTTCCTTTGCCATTAAGCTTTGAGCCACCTCCAGCATTTCACCTGCGATGTCCTTCAGGTTGGGCTGATTGTCCAGATACGCTTGCAGTGCCTCAATCGGATCAATGCCACTACCTGCACCCAATTCAGGTAATCGAGGACGAGCAAGCTGGCTCACCAACTCAGCGTGAATCGTGTATGTATGAGCAGCACTGAGCGCATCATGCAACGCAGCACTGTCAATTTGGCTAAGCTGATCCGAGCGAAGCTGATAGACCAGACGGACCACCGCCTCTTCAATTGTTTCTAGCTGAATCGCCTGGAGTAACGCCGCTTGCGGATCTTCTACCTTAGATAAATCGACTCGCAGCGTGCGAAACGCGCGGACGGGTAAAGGACAAAACTCTAGCTGAGTGCGATCGCCCTCTAGCTCAACCAGCACATAGCCCTTCTCCTCTTGCTCTTCGCTAAAGTCAACCCGCTCGATACTGCCCGGATACACCACTGGCGGCTGCTCCGCCAAAATCTGATGTCGATGTACGTGCCCTAACGCCACATAGTCAAAACAGGGACGGTTGAGCAACGCCATCGGCACCGTAAATCCCTTACCAACTGCCAAAAACCGCTCTGCCCCAAATCTTGCCGTATCAGTCATCAAATGAGCCAGCAGCACCGTTGGAATATCTGGATCAAGCCGCCGAATTTCCCCTTCTAAGGCAACCCGTAGGCGATCGATCAGCAGATCATTCACCTCTACCAGAGATAAACCTTCCGTTTCAGGACGGGTGAGCAGGGTAGAACGGGTGAGCCAGGGCAGCGTAATGATTTGTATGGCTCCGCTGCGGGTTTGAATCGTGTGAGTTTCCAGGCGATCGCCCACCACAAATCCCGGAATTCCCAACGTGCGATAAATGCACAGACTCGCACCCCCCTGCCCCTGAGCGTGCTGGTCATGATTTCCTACCAGCAGCACTGTCGGAATCTGAGCATCCACCAAACGGCGAAACTGCGCCGCAAACGCCTGTTGCACAATCGGCGGCGGTGTCGCATCGGGGAACGCATCCCCACCAAATAGGACTAAATCAACCGGTTCAGAAACTGCTCGATCAATACACAGCCCCAGCGTCTTTACAAAATCTTCGAGCCGCGTATTCAACCCCGTCTCCGGATTAATTCGCCCATGCGAAAACCCGCTACCCAAATGAATATCCGAAAGATGAAGAATCTTAACCATCGAGCCATGCGTTGACAGCATTACGCTCAACGGTAGCACGATGGCTAAGGACTGGGAGCTAGCCCCCAGTCCTTAGCTCTTAGCCCCTTCCTCAAATATGAATTCCACACTCCGTCTTACCTGTGCCGCGCCAGCGTCCGGCCCGCTCGTCTTCGCCTTCGGCAACGGGAGTCGTGATCGGTTCATCGCCAATACTGGGATAGCCCTGGTCGTGCAGCGGGTTGTAGATAACGCCATGCTTTACGACATATTCCCAGCTTTGCTTGCGAGTCCAGTTAGCTAGCGGATTGACCTTGAGACGTTGGTTTGCGTCTAGCTCTAGAACGGGCATATCAGCACGAGTGGTTGCCTGATCGCGGCGACGTCCCGTAATCCAGGCTTTGCTGTCCAGTTCTTTTAGGCTGCGCTGCAAAGGCTCAATTTTGGTCAAGTGATGAAATTTCTGAATGTCAGTATCCCAAAGCGCTTCACCGTACTGTGCAGCAAAGGCTTCACGAGTTGCCACGTCGGGAATCTTGTAAGTTTTCAAGTCCAATCTATAGATTGCTTCAGCTTTAGCAACCAGTTCCAGGGTTTGCGGGAAGTGATGCAGCGTATCCAGGAAAATCACAGGAACGGGTTGAGCAGGAATGATTTGACGATAGAGAATGTCCGTGATGATCAGATCATCGACATTAAAAGCACTCGTCTGCACCAGCCCAGTTGGGAAGTTAGCCACACACCAGAAAAGAACTTCTGACGGATGAGCAGTCTCAAATCTTTGGTTTAGCTCATCCAGGTCAAAACTCTGATTCTGGCTTTTGCGCTCTACGGAATAACTAGTCATTTCTTCAGTAAGCTTATTTGTGTTTCTACAGACAATTTTAGCTTGAGAAAAGGCTCGTATTCCGATCGGAAAACAGGTCTTACTAGTTCATGAGAGATTTTCTATGCGGTTAATTCTATACAGCAAGCCCGGATGTCATCTGTGTGAAGGACTTGAGGAAAAACTAGGGCAAATTCAAACGCTACAGTTTGAGCTAGAGGTGAGAGACATTACCACTCGCAAAGATTGGTTTGAAGCCTTTCAATACGAAATTCCAGTCCTCTTCCTGGAAGCAACCTCCACCCCCCAATCCCCAATTCCCCTCCCTCGCCTCTCCCCTCGTGCCACGATCGCCCAAGTGGAGCAGATGCTACAGAAATATGGGGTAGGAAATAGTTCAGAATAGGCGCAGCAGATGTGAGGAGTTGTTGACATGAAATTACGAGAACTCTTGATGGTTTTGCCTGAGTCCGTTCAGATACCAGAGTATCCGGCTTTAGAGGCTGAGGTAAAAGGGTTGGCGACCAATTCTCATGCCTGTCAGCCAGGAGATTTATTTATTGGGATGCCAGGAACACGGGTAGATGGGGGTGAGTTTTGGCCAAGTGCGATCGTCACAGGGGCGATCGCTGCCCTAGTTTCTACCTCAGCCGCTCAGAAACAGCCTCCAACAGATTCAACTGCTTGCGTCATTCCCGTAGCTGACATGGTGCAGGCTTGTGCTCAGATAGCGACGGCGTTTTATGGCTATCCAGCACAGCAGCTTCAACTGGTCGGAGTGACCGGTACTAACGGCAAGACAACCACGACTCACCTGATCGAGTTTCTGCTGAACCAGACACAGCAGCCGACCGCCCTGATGGGAACGCTCTACACTCGCTGGGCGGGTCATCAGCAAACGGCAGTTCACACTACACCCTTTGCGGTGGAATTGCAGCAGCAGTTGGCTGAGGCGGTAGCAGCAGGCTGCAAACTGGGTGTGATGGAAGTCAGTTCTCATGCGCTGGCGCAAGGGCGGGTGATGGGTTGCCCCTTTGAGGTAGCGGTGTTTACCAACTTGACTCAGGATCATCTGGACTATCACCGCGACATGGAAGACTATTTTTCTGCCAAGGCGCTGCTGTTTTCAACGGACTACCTCAAAGGTCGAGCAATTGTGAATCTAGATGATGCTTATGGGCAGCGGCTAGTTCAACAATTACAGCCTGGGCAAGTCTGGACGTACAGCGTTACGGGTCAGACGGCAGATTTGTGGACAAGCGATTTGGTATATGAGCCAGACGGGGTAAAGGGCGTTTTGCACACACCCAAGGGAGAGACAGCGTTTCAATCTCCGCTGGTCGGGCAGTTCAACTTGTCAAATCTGTTAGCAGCAGTAGGGGCAGCGCTGCACTTAGGTGTGGAATTGGAGGCGATCGCCCACTCCTTGCCTCTCTTCACGGGCGTTCCTGGACGGATGGAGCAGGTGCAGATTACTCAAACGCAAGACATCAACGTCATTGTGGACTATGCTCACACGCCCGACAGTTTAGAAAATTTGCTAAAAGCAGCACGTCCTTTCATTCCGGCTCGGATGATCTGTGTATTTGGCTGCGGGGGTGATCGCGATCGCACCAAGCGTCCCCTCATGGGCAAAATTGCCGCAGAATTGGCGGATTGGGCAATTGTCACCTCAGACAATCCCCGTACCGAAGATCCAGAGCGAATTTTGCAGGACATTCTCACCGGCATTCCCGATACGGTAGAGCCGCTAGTCATTGGCGATCGTGCCGAGGCAATTCGCACCGCTATTTTGCAAGCTAAGGCTGGAGATGGCGTACTAATTGCTGGAAAAGGGCATGAAGACTATCAAATTTTAGGTACAGAAAAAGTTCACTTTGATGACCGAGAACAGGCACGGGCAGCCTTGACTGAGCGGCTTGATCAGGCAGATTAATTCGACAGAATGAGGCAGATTTCTGATCGAAATGTCTATCTATTTAGCTGATGCAAATTTAGGAATGGTGGATAAATTTCTAAACCAGGTTTAACCTAATAAGCAGTGAACTTACGGTTGAAATCTGTCTTGAATAACAGCTCAAACGTGAAGCGTATGAGCCTTTAAAGTGACTCGTTTTGAAGCTAAAGCTTTTTCTCAAAGATTTTTAGTTGCCAAAACGAGTTAGCCTTATGTCTTTATAGTTTGTGTTAAACCCTGGTCTAGAAAATCATTCAGATTTTTTGGCGAAATGCTCGACGCGCTAGTACATAGCAGCAGTGGCGATCGCCTTGTTATTGCTGCTATAGCCTCATTCCTCTGTTCATCACCTCACCCTCATGAACTCATCCAGCCTCCAGGACGTTTCCCTTTATGAGCTAGCCCACAGCTCAGAGACCGCTCCTCGTCCTTTGCAGGTTAGCCCGACTATCTTTAAGTCCATGGTCAGTACCTTGATGGACTTGCTGCTTGACCAAAGAATTCCTGCAACTCTATGGCTAAAACTACCCCGTGGCGAAGCTTGGCAATCTGAGATTGAGCGTTTTCAAAAGTCAGTCAGTGTTCCCTCTTCGCTATACATTCTCAGTTCTCATCGGGAGGAGGCTAAAAAGCAAACCGCGATCGCAGACTTTGATCAATTCGACCCGTTAGCGCCATCAGACCCACTAGCTGAACTCGAACCCGAAGCAACAGACGAGCCACAGGAGCCTTCATTCACAGCACCGACCGATGAACTAGAAGATGAATGGTTGGACGTTCGCGATCCCGTGCCCCCTTTGACTGGACACGCGGGTAGCCTAACCTTACCTCTGGCGGCTGAGAGCAACTTGAGGCGAGAATACTTTTTGCTGGTGTTATCAGCTGATTTTTGTGGGTTGGTGCTGGCTCATCGACCTCGTTCCATGCGATCGCCCCGAGATAGTGACAATCAAGACACCCTATTCAGCAGCCCTAAATCCATTCCAATAGGTGACGAAGAGGTCGATCGCAAGCATCCCTTATTGGGACTTTTCACCCTGAATGGTGAAACGATCCAGCAAGTTTTAGAAGGAATCCATCGCGCCGTTTGTTTTGGGCAATCGCAGGCTGAACCAACTGCTGAAATTGAAGAACTGCTAGTTAATTGGGACGGGTTTGTCGAGCAAGTGACAGATTGCCCACTCAACCCAAGCCTGTTGAGCCATTTATTTACTAAACAAGTTCAGCGACAAGAAGAAATCTGGTACAGCACGGCACTCTGGCGCAGACAAGCGGATGCGGCGGCAGCGCTTCAGCTTGAAAATGAGGAACTGCTCCATTCCATTCGGCTCAAGGACGAATTTCTGAAGCATGTTGGGCAAGAGTTGCGGACACCGTTGACCACCATGAAAACGGCTCTTACCCTACTCGCTTCTCCCAGTCTTAAGACGCCTCAACGCCAGCGCTACATGGAGATGTTGACCCACGAGTGCGATCGCCAGAGTTCTCTCATCACCAGTGTGCTCGACCTGGTGCAGATTGAAGATGCAGTTGACACCCCGATGCAGCCGCTACGCCTGATCGAAGCAGTCCCCGGAATTGTCAGCACCTATCAGCCGCTAGCTCAGGAAAAGGGCATCATGCTAGCCTACACTGTGCCTGAAGACCTGCCACCCGTCTCCTGCCTGCCCAACTGGCTGAGGCAGATCGTCATCAACCTTCTGCACAACAGCATCAAATTCACCCCTGAAGGCGGACAGGTGTGGGTCAAGGCAAGACAACAGGGCGACTATATTCAAGTAGAAGTGCGAGACACCGGAATTGGCATTCCACCCACCGAAATCCCCCGAATCTTCGAGCGCTTCTATCGAGTACGTCAGGGTGGTGCAGACGACCAAAACGGCGCGGGTTTAGGGCTGTCCATTGTCCATCAGCTTTTGCTGCGCTGTGGTGGCTCTATCTCAGTGAGAAGTAAACCCGGCGAGGGGTCGGCTTTTATCGTACTGCTACCGCTCTATAGCTCTAGTCATAAAGGTTAAGACAAAGAAGGGAGGCAGGGCTAAACCTCCTGTCTCCCTTCTTTTTAAGAAGTAAGCACTACAAGTTGGCGTTTAAGGATTTGAGAAAGTCTCAATCTCTCGTCCCCCAATCGAGTACCCTGCACTCGTACGAGGTACTGAGAAAGGTTGAGGCGGGGGTTGAACCACCTGGGGCTGTTGCACGTTGGGAACTGGAGAAGTACCGCCTGCTGTTCCACCGCCGTAGGGAGTCTGGACCGGTTGCCCAATTCCAGGTTGAGCAGGAATGGTTTGCGGCAAGACTTGCGGAGCCTGCGGTAAGCCAGGTACAGCCTGAGGGCTAACCGAATTGGGGTTAGTTGGGCTGGTATACGGGCTATTGCGACCGTAAATCAGGGAAGGCGGAATCGTGTAGCCCGTCGTTCCAGGGGCTGGAGAAGTTTGAGGGGCATATTGCCCTACCGGTTGAGGCGGCAGATAAGTAGGAGTTGCCGCTGGCTGTCGCCTCGTGTCGCCTGAGGCTGTCTCAGAAGACTCAGCCTGAGATTGAGTTTGAGCTTGAGTGGTGGGCTGGTTAGCAGAATTAGCGTATTGCTCAACTGCTGAGCGAAGTGGACTAGCAGGAGGAGTAGCTTGGGTGGCTGTGCCCAACCCAAAGCCAGGATTTGGTGCCCCAGCCGAAGCAGAATCAGCAGTAGTCGAACTTCCGGGCAATAAAGTGGGATTGTTGAACAGGTTCAGACTCAAAGGTTGACCACCTTGAGCATAAGCTGACGAAAATGGAGAAGACTGACTAGTAGACTGAGGTGCCCCACTAACCAAAGGTGAATCCGTCGGCCGTAAGGTGGACGCTTCCCCATCTTCCCCATCTGCAGAGCGTGACGGCGGAGCCAGCAGATCAATTTCTGCTTCTTCATCAAAGTCACTAATCTCGTTTCTTAGGACCGAGAGACTGTCGATATCCATCCCGATCGCACTGTCTTCTTCGGGCGGCAAGGCATCAGGGTCAGCCGTGTCAGTTGCGTTTTCAGCTTCAGGAGAGACTCGATCGCTCTCACTAACGGTCAACCAGTCTGGGCGCTGCAAAAGAGTGTAAACGGAGAACAAGGTCAGCAATAGGATTGCCGCAGATCCCCAAACCGCAGGGCGCTTTAGAATCCGCAGCCGCGCTTTGAGATAACGAACGGAAGCCGGAGAGTGATTTAGAGGTGACATGGTTATAGCAGTCCGAACTCTACAACAAATCCATTAGCTGAACTTGATTTTGTTCTATCCTAGCCGCTTCTTAAAATTTATACCTGCTTCTATATGAAGTCTTCTTCAACACTTCACACAGAAATCTGCGTAGATTTGTTAACATCAACGCCTTTAATCACAGCCCTAGCGAGAAGCCCGAACTAACAGGAAACCACCAGCCACCAGCCCAAGCAGGTTGGGTAGCCACGCTCCCATAAAGGGCGATAAAACTTCGTTTTGGGCGAGGGAGCCAGTGACCACCGCAGACAGGTAATAGCCAAAGATAATCACCAGGCTAATGGCAAAACCCGTTGCTCTCCCTGTGCGTCGCGATCGCGTTCCCAGTGCGGCCCCAACTAGCCCAAACGCTACACAGACAAAGGGCAAAGAGTATTTCTGCTGAATTCGCACTCTTAGCTTGCGAATCTTTGCCTCATCCCCGCCCTGTTGTAGCAGCGCCATGTAATCTAGCGATTGTTTGATATTCATTTCGTCATAGTCGCGTCCTCTGGAGGCAAGGTCCAACGGGGTGCGCGGCAACTGAATTTGCTGCTGCTCAAAGGTGACGATATTGCGAAACGAACCATCCGACGACACCACATAAATGGTGCCATCAAAAAAATCCCAGGTGCTTTGAGCTAGATTCCAGATGGCGGATTTGGCGCTAACAATTTGATTTAGCCCTTCTCGCGAAAAGTCTAGAATGGTTAGCCCCTGCATCTCCCGTCCGTTAAACTCTCTGGCATAGAAGAGCCGCGCTAGCCGCTGCTTGCGATCGCCATCATCTTCGACAAACTCCTGAAATTCTTGATAGAAGATGTTTTCTTCCTGAAATTCAGGTCTTTCATCCCCTAATGCCCGCTCCAGCGTCGTTGCTGCACGGTAGTTAGCCGCTGGAACAATTAGCTCGTTAAATACAAACGTCAGCCCCGTCACGATCGTACAAAGCACAACAGCCGGAAGCACCAGACGAAACACACTGATGCCACAGCCGCGCAGCGCCACCAGTTCACTGTCCGTGGAGAGCCGCCCATACGTCATCAGGGTAGCCAACAGCGAGGAGGCAGGAAAGCCATAAACCATGAACTGAGGAAAATTTAACGCTAGTATCTCTACAGCTGTAGAGATTGGCAATCCAGACTCCGTGACACGACGAATCAGGTCAAACAGCGCCCCTACCGAAACACCAAGGGACGAAAAAATTCCCACCCCAAACAAAAAAGGCAGTGTTAACTCCGTGGCAATGTAGCGATCCATCACTGACAGTTGAGGCAGCCAGTTCCACAGGTTAAGTTTTGGATTAGCAAGTTTTGAGAAACCTGAATTCATAAAAGCTGAATCAGCAACAGCATCGGGGAATTGAGGGGAGACTTTATAGAGTAGCCTTACGGTTGGAAACTGTCACCCAGATAGTATTGGCGCACTAGTGGATTACTGTAAAGCTCCTCCGAACTGCCGGATGCTAAAATTTGCCCATCTCGCATGATGTAAGCACGATCGGTGATTGCTAGGGTTTCTCGAACGTTGTGATCGGTAATCAAGATTCCCATCTGGCGATCGCGCAAGTTAGCAATGATCTCTTGAATCTCAGCAACGGCGATCGGATCAACTCCCGCAAACGGCTCATCTAGCAGTAAGAATTTTGGTCCATCTTGCCCAGACGCTAGTGCTCTAGCCAATTCTGTACGCCGTCGCTCTCCTCCGGAAACTTTAACTCCAGAAGTAGCAGCAACTTTCTCCAGGCGAAATTCCTTGAGCAGTTGATGTAATCGATCAACATGTTCGTAGCGCGGTACTCCTGTCTGCTGCAACACGAGCAAAATGTTGTCCTGCACACTGAGATGCCGAAAAATACTAGGTTCTTGAGCTAAATAGCCAATTCCCAATTTAGCCCGCTGGTGCATTGGCAAATCGGTGATGTCCAAGTCATTTAGCCAAACTCTACCTTGATCAGGCTTTTCTAGCCCTGTTGCCATGTAAAAGGTAGTCGTTTTTCCTGCCCCATTTGGACCAAGCAGCCCTACCACTTCTCCTCGCACTACCGAAAGGTTGACGCGGTTAACGACTGCGCGTCTACCGTAGGATTTGTGAACATTCTCCAGGACAATCTTCAAGGTTGACCCTCAACGGTAGTTATTGCAAAAGGGTTAGCCCTAATCCTATCAGAGGCAGTTCATTCGTTATAGGACACTGTGCCAAAAGCGGGCCCAAGCAAAAACTAGGGACTAATGGGTGTCTTAAATTCTGGCTTGGGGTTAAAGTCTGACGATTCTTCTGACGATTCCTCCGTTGTAGAGACAGGAGTCGTCGTCGCAACAGGGGCGTTGGGGTCAGGCACAATGTAGATTGACTCAACCTGCCGCTGATCTTCAGGAAGAGCTACAAATCGTCCTTCATCGACTAGATAAGTAATTGTTTCGGCGCGCATACTATTGCCCTCTTGCAGGACATAGACATCGCCACTGAGGACAATTCGCCGTTCACGGCTGTAGTACTGAGCCTGGGCGGAAGTGGCTTGAATTTGCCGAGCCGGGTAGTTAATCTGCACATTGCCACGAGCCGTTACTACGCCCGTCACGGCATTGGCTTCCTGCACATCTGAGCGCAGGGTCAACGGTTGGTTGGGTCGCTGGGCTGGGGCATTCTGAGCGATCGCCAAAGGTAGAGGCAAAGGAGCGATCGCCCCCATTACCGCAGCAGAGACCAGCGTCAGTTTGAGGAAAGGCAGGTTGAAGCGGGAGCGAGACGCAGATTTCATAAACGAAGTAATAGAACTTTTAGTAGGAATTAGGTAGTAAGGCTTAAAACTGAACGCTAGCCAAGTGCAACAGCTTCTAGTTCTAGCGTAGATGCAGCTAGTTTACATGCCAATATTACCCAACCAGAGCCTGATCACAAGAAACAAGCAAGCTCTATAACATCCTTGACTCTCCTATCTTCACAGAAGTTTCAGCCTCAACAGAACTTTTGTTACAAAGTTTGTACCTTTGATTCACTTCAGCAAAAACTAGCTCAACGATTGCGATCCTTCCTCAGCTTTTGAGATAGTCGGCAGCTTCAAGGAGCCGGTCGAGGCGAGGCGATCGCCCGCTTCCATTTGTACCAGATCCGCCACTCGCTCTGCTCCTACCTGTTGCAACATCGCCAGCAAATCTGCCGCCTGATTTAACAACTGCGTCACATTTACTCCAGAATAAACGGGTTGGTAGTGTCGCAGCCGATTCATCCCCTCTCCCAGCAGAATCACCGCCCCTCGCCAATTGTGATTGCCCAAATGGTGCAACGCCACTGCAATTTGTAGTACCCCTTGGTAAAACCGCTTTTCTGGCTCCACTGAATCCATCCACAGTGCCTCTAGCGTGTCGTGGCAATCATAAAACTGGCGCTGATTGAACTGCTCCACGCCCTGCCAAAATTCCTCTGGGATTTCCTCCATCTCTTCATTCATTCGTTTAGTGTTGCGGTAAAGGTGCCTGAAGTTGAAGCTGTAGGTCTTTTTCGGGTTGAACCACAAAACCGGGATGGCTGGAGCTGAGCGATACGTTTGATAGCGGCTTCTCAGACCGCAACTCATTGGAATTTCTCGATGACCACAGGAGCCAACGACTACCTTGAGGTAAATCACTGAGGCTATCTGGATTTTGGCTGAGCCACACCAGAGACAGCGGAGGGAGGCGATCGCCCGTCTCCTCTTCTCCAGCATACGTTTCTGCCAGCGCTTCTAGCACCGCTTGTCCGCCGCGCAGCAATCCCGTTCGAGCGGTCCAGAGGCTGACCTGAAGCTGACGCTGAACTGCATAAAAATACAGCGAAGCCGCCACGATCACCGCTTGCTCAAAGTCATCTCGCTCCCAGGCGATCGCACTGTCCAAAGCAATGACGACTTCCTGCCCACCCGTAAACATCTCTAGCTCTCGCACCCTTAACTCTCCGTAGCGGGCGCTAGTACGCCAGTGAACCAACCGAATTGGATCTCCCCAACGGTAGGGACGTAGAGTCCGCGTTACCCCCTCTGTTGCGCCTAGAGCACGGTAGCTGCTCTGCACCTGAGCATTCACGTCCCTCCCCATCTCATCAATCAAAGGACACTGACGCAGAGGCAAAACGATGGGGTAGACAATCGCGATCGCCTTTGCCGTTCGACTCCGTCGACTCCAAAATAGTCCCAGCGGTGCAGCCGTTCTTAGATTCACCGTATGCCAGCGATACACGCCCCGTCGCTGAGTCGGCTGCTGATAAACCCAGCGCTGCATTCCCCTTGCTGGAATTAGCTCAAACGCCTGCTGCACTGGCTTGTTTAACACATGAGGCAGCATATCTTGAACCTCAATTAGCGTTTTGGGCTGGGTTGCTGGGTTGTGCAATTCCAGTTCAATCGTGAGCGGTTCACCCGCACTAACAGGTTGAATCGGCTGTCGGATCACCCGAATCTGCCGCAGCGATCGCCGGGGGAGGATGGTGGCGATCGCCAACAGCGCAAAAATTACCCCACTAATCACATACAGCCAACCTGACATCGTATTCGTCGCCGATGCAAAGAAAAACAGCGACAGCCCCGCCAACAGCCAGCCGCTATAGGCAGGCTTCACCCAGCGAGTCTCCAGCCAATCATTAATCTGCTGATATTGCATAGGAATTTTGCGGATGGGGGATTAAGAATTAGGGATTAGGGAATGGGGATCAGAGGCTAACCCCCAATCATCCCCCCCAACCTGAGTAAGCAGGCTATAATTTTTGCGGAAGCGTAACATAATTTGCACATGAGTAATCCCCTGGTTCATGCGTTTTTTGTAGGCAGAGCTTTCGCAGAAGCGCTCGGCGAGCAGCTTGAAAACGCTGTAACTGACACCCTTAGCGAGCTCGGCAAATTTGATGCGGAGCAACGCGAACGTCTACGACAGTTCACAGAGCAAGTCATCGAACGAGCCAATCGTGAAGAAGAATCTGCTATGCAGGGTCGTACAACCTCAGCCTTAGTGCGTCGCGGTTCGCAACCAGAAGACCTGCAGGCCACCATTGACGAACTTCGGGCAGAGGTTGCCCAACTTCGCGCCGAGCTGCAGCGCTATCGCAGCCGGTCGTCCTGATAGCTTAGCGTTCTAGCTCCACTGCACTTTAAAAATCTCAAAAGCTCACCCCTTGGTAGGCTTTAAGTAACTTAAAATCTTTCTCCTGAAGTTTCTTTAAGCACTTGAGTGTCTGTTCCTTCTGATGATCCCATTCAACCTGCACGGAGTGCGAGGCAAGTAATGTCGGCGCTTCCTTCTCAAGCTGAATTAGAGTCAAGTGACGCACTGGCCGGGTCAGACCGTGACCTGTCAGTTCGCAATCGATTTAAGCCCAATTCTGCAAAGGCTTATCGCTGGAGCCGTAAGAATTATTCTCGCCAGCGTCGCTTCATCGACATCTGGACCTTTGTGCTAAAGCTTTTAGCAGCCCAATGGTTCTACAAAAAATCATGGAGCTATCGAGGCGGAGCAACTGAGGAAAACAAGTCCCTCCGGCGTCGAGCGCTGGCAATCTGGATTAGAGAAACATTCCTAGATCTTGGACCCACATTCATCAAGCTGGGACAACTCTTTTCAACCCGCGCTGACTTGTTTCCAGCGGAGTATGTTGAGGAGCTAACCAAGCTTCAAGACAGAGTCCCTGCCTTCAGCTATGAGCAGGTTGAGGCAATCATTCAGGAAGATTTTGACAAAGCGATTCCAGGGCTTTATCGCAGTTTTGACCCTATTCCTCTAGCAGCCGCTAGTTTAGGACAGGTTCACCGAGCTCAGCTTCATTCCGGTGAAGAAGTTGTGGTAAAGGTGCAGCGTCCGGGGCTAAAGAAACTGTTTGAGATTGACCTGCGGATTCTCAAAGGAATTGCCCGCTACTTCCAAAACCATCCCAATTGGGGGCGAGGTCGCGATTGGCTGGGAATCTACGACGAGTGCTGCCGCATCCTATGGGAAGAAATTGATTACCTAAACGAAGGACGCAACGCAGACACATTTCGCCGCAATTTTCGGGGTGAAGATTGGGTAAAAGTTCCCCGAATCTACTGGCGCTACACGTCTCCAAGAGCGCTAACCCTAGAATATGTCCCCGGAATCAAAATCAGCCACTACGAAGCACTAGAGGCTGCGGGATTAGACCGCAAACTGCTTGCCCAACTGGGCGCTAAAGCCTATTTGTATCAGTTGCTTAATGATGGGTTTTTCCATGCTGACCCCCACCCTGGCAACATTGCCGTTAGCCCAGAAGGATCGCTAATTTTTTATGATTTTGGCATGATGGGGCGGGTTCAACCCGTCACGCGGCAAAAACTTTTACAAACCTTTTTTGGCATTGCTCAAAAGGATGCTGATCAGGTCGTAGCTTCCCTCATTGAGCTAGGGGCACTGGCTCCAGCAGAAGATATGGGTCCAGTGCGACGATCGATTCAGTACATGCTGGATCACTTCATGGATCAGCCCTTTGAGCACCAATCTATCAGCTCCATCAGCGACGACCTCTACGAAATTGCCTACGACCAACCCTTCCGTTTTCCCGCAACCTTTACCTTCGTAATGCGAGCGTTTTCAACGCTGGAGGGAGTTGGGAAGGGACTAGATCCAGAATTTAACTTTATGGAGGTCGCAAGACCTTTTGCGATGCAAATTATGACAAACGGACATTCTTCAGAATCCAGTGGTTTATTTAGCGAATTAGGTCGCCAAGCCGCTCAGGTGAGCAGTACAGCGCTGGGTTTACCTCGCCGTATTGAAGACACCATTGAGAAGCTAGAGCGGGGAGATTTGCGAATTCGGGTGCGATCGACTGAAACTGATCGCGCCCTACGTCGCCTCAGCAGCGTTAACATGGGGACTAACTATACTTTGCTGATCGGAGCCTTCACATTGTCGGCTACGATCTTGTTAGTAAATCAGTACGTTTGGTTGGCAGCACTATCAGCCATCGCAGCATCGGTTGTTGCAGTGGCTCTAGTTCGGCTCTTAATGAAGCTTGACCGACTTGAGCGTATGCTTTAAAGATCTAAATTCGCTTCCGATGCAAGCAGCTACTCTATGAAACGCCTCTTCACGGGTCTTACTGACCCTGGATTGATCCGATCCGTGAACCAGGATGCCTTTTATAACGACCCAGACGGGCGTTTTTTTATCGTGGCAGACGGCATGGGAGGTCATGCAGGCGGTCAAGAAGCAAGCCGAATTGCAACCTATGCCATCCAAATGCACCTGGATAAATACTGGGCTTCACCGGAGCAATCTAAGACATTGCTGGAGACAGCGTTTCTAGAAGCAAATCGGGCTATCCTAAACGACCAGGCGGCTCACCCAGAACGCTCTGACATGGGAACAACAGCTGTCGTGGTCATTTTTCGGGATGAGCAGCCTTACTGTGCCCACATTGGAGATTCACGGCTTTATCGCCTGCGAGGGGCAAAACTAGATCAAATCACGGAAGATCACACCTGGGTGGCTCGGGCTATGAAAGTAGGAGATTTAACTCCCGATCAGGCTCGAATTCATCCTTGGCGACACATCTTGTCGAAGTGTCTGGGACGAGAGGATTTACGTCAAGTGGATGTGCAGTCGTTTGATTTGCTGCCGAGCGATCGCCTCCTACTCTGCAGCGATGGCTTGACCGAAGAGCTCCCCGACCATTTGATCGCCTCCCACCTAAAAGGGATTCGCGCTTGTGACAAAGCAGCTTTAACCCTGGTAAACGCAGCAAAAGACAAAGGTGGGCGAGATAACATCACCGTCGTGATCGTTGGCAGCGACAGCTCCGCCCGTGCTGAAGAGTAACCCTAGTCGAGCAAGCTTCACCAAAATCGGATTGGGTTAAATTTAGTTTACTTTGAACTTTTTTACAATTCGTAACTTGCTAGAAATACCTATAACCTACGAGCAGAGGGGCTTTTGCAGATCCCCGTCTTTCGGATTATGCGGTTTTCGAGCAAAAGTACCCTTATGGGGATAGGCAATTTGTCAAACGATTGTTATCTTTTGTAATATAAAGCGATCCTAAAGCTTGTTCATGGGAAACCTGAAGCGTAACAACGATCGCCGAATAGATTTCGAGGAGCTTGCAATATCTAGTTAGATTTGCACACACCGCGAATTCACTCACTACCCCAAGAGGAGTCAATCATGAACCAACCAATCGAACTTTCTCTGGAACAACAGTTCAGCCTTCGGTCGTTTGAGACTCAGGTTGAGCGGATGAGCCGTGAACAAGCTCAGCAATTTCTAATCAAGCTGTATGAGCAGATGATGTTGAGGGAGACCATGTACAAGCAGTTCCTCAAGCATCAGTGGGGCATTGAGGCTGGTCCCCAGTTCTAAGTTCTGCTTTTGTCGCAGTGGGCGACCTCCCTCTCTTGCTAAGTTCCTGCTGGGAAAAGAGCTGGGGATGCTGGGGCGTCAACTCTTCCCTTGATACGGAAATTGCTTTCCTGATGTCACTTAGCTCCGTACAAGTCCGTTCGCTACAGTCTTCTCCTGGGAACCTTTTGACTGCATATCTGTGAAGACGGACGCATTACCACGCGAGTTTGTCTGTCTTTGAACCCTGTTGCGCTGTTTACGTGATTCTTGGCAATTGCTCACCTCTGCACAGCAAGCCGCTAGAATTCAATTAAAAATTTAACCGCTGATATTGCTTTGATTCTGGGATTAGGTAAAACTTTTAGATCTACTGTTGCTGCTACATGAATTGCCTTTGAGGTCAAGCAAGTACCGTATGTTGCTGCGAGACTCTACAGCGAGGATGTTAGGGTTAGGAGGAGCTGAATAATGTGCTAGACCTTCAACCCAGACCTTAACCTATGTTTCAGCGCGTCATCATTTGCACAGATTTTTCGGACGGCATATATCGCCTAGCAAATTGCGTTCCCAGTCTCGCTGCTGGTGGCGCAAAACAAATCATTTTTTTACACGTTATCCCCCTGTCTGATGAAAGGGAGATCCCTCGTCCTAATCCGGAGAAGATGCAGGCTGCACGCGATCGCCTCTCTGTGGCTCTAGAAAACGTGCCTAATGGCGTTGATGTCAAAGTTGTAGTTGAGTCAGGAAAACCTTCTGACCACATCGTCAGCACTGCCAAAGCCCACAATGCTGATTTAATCGTTCTGGGAATGCCCAGTCGTAACTTGCTTGCCGAAAAATTGTTTGGCAGCACAACGATGAACCTGTGTCAGCGAATGGCAATTCCAGTGATGACGCTGCGCCCCCAACTCGTTTCTACCTACACAGTGGAGGAGCTAGATCTGCGCTGTCGTCATTTGTTTCGCTATCTGCTGTTGCCCTATGATGGCAGTGCGCCCTCCCAGTACTTACTTCAGCAGGTCAAGCATTACGCTCAACAACCGGATAGCTCACTGGAGTGCTGCTTCCTCTTCTGGGTCGTTGATCCATCTGGGCGTAGCAGTGCAGTCTTAAAGGAATCTAGGGCAAAAGAGGCGGAAGCTAAGCTAGCAGAGGCTAAAGCTGACCTGGAGAAACTGGGATTAAGAGTTGAAACTGAGGTACGCATGGGCGACCCTATCCTAGAGGTGCTAAAAGCTGCTGAGGTGCATGATATTAGTGCGATCGCCTCCTCATCTGGCAGTTTGGGTAAGCTGATCGAGTGGTCAGTACCCAGCTTTACAGGCGAGATTCTACGCCGGAGCTGGCATCCAGTCATCTATTTTCCCCCTACAAGAGGGTGAGTCGGCGCAACTAGCAATATTCAACCCGACAGGTCAGTATCTTCCTCGAAGTAGAGAGATTCTAGCTTCATCAAGATTTTGGGCTTAATTTTCTCTAGTTCTGCTTTCAAAACGCTCTTGCTGATATGAGCTTGAGAGATCGACCCACGGGTTAACTGCCCCGTTGTTGCCCAGTCGAGCAATAGCTTGCACTGTGGCACGGCGATCGTTGAATTGACCACATTGGCACAACGCTTCGGTTCTTCTTGGGCAAAAAACAACACCCGATATTCCCCTGACTCGCCTAGTAGCCGAGTCATTTTTTGTCCTTGAGGGGTTTTTAAGTCTAGATAGCAGGGCAGCCAGCGGGGACCGTATTTCCGGTTATAGAGGACGGTGAGCCATAGCATCATGGGATGGGGCGCTTCTAAAAACAAAAACTGGTTGTAGCGAGTACCCGTTTCCCGCTTTTGAACTTCTTTTTTAGGCAACATCACCCACAGGGTTGCCAAATGACCTTTGCTGGTGCGAAGCGGATGGTGAAAGACAATTTCAGCGATCGGCTTATCGTCGGGCCAAGAAGCAAATCGACAGATTTCTATGACGGAGAGGGAGTTAGAAAGGCGCTCAGGCTTTCTGACGACTTCTTTTTCTTTGAGAATCTTGCTCCACTGTTTGCCTAGTTCTCTGCCATGACCAAAACGCTGCTCTAAAGGCTCCAGAGCTTTAATGATTTCAGCAACCGTTTGGGGGCGATCGCCTGGTGACTTTGACAAACAGCTCATCACCAGATTTTCTAAGGCTTTTGGTGGCTTTAGGTCCAGGTTGAACGACTCAAAGGTGCGGGGCTGCTGAAAATGATGGGTCTTATACCAACCGCCAAACGTGTGCGTGTCAGCATGAAGCGGCATTTTGCCGGTCAACATCTGAAACATCATTACGCCCAGGCTATAAATATCCGAGCGTCCATCTAGCTCACGCCCCTCCATTTGCTCGGGCGAAGAGTACGCCAGGGTACCCATAAAGCAGTTGGTCTGGCCGCTGTCTGCCTGAAGCATTTTGGCGATGCCAAAGTCCAAAATTTTGGCCATTTCTCCCAGACTGTCATCCTGAATTATCAGAATATTGCTGGGTTTGATATCTCGGTGAATCACGGGGCAAAGATCGCCGTCAACCTGAATCCCTTGATGGGCGCGCTGTAGACCGAGACAAACGTGACGAGTCAGGTTTAAAAATCGAGGCAAAGAAAGCGGCTGATGGGCAATTAAATCGCTCAGGCTTTCTCCGCGCAGATACTCCATCACGTAGAAAGGGATTTCGTCATCATTCACGCCATAGTCAGTCACTCTGACAATATGAATGCTCTTTTGCCCTAGCAACGCACAAGTTGTCGCCTCTCGCACAAAGCGATCGCGCATTTTGTCATTGAGCAGCGTCTGCGAGAGAAACTTAATGGCAACGGGCACCCCTCCCAACAGCACGTCCTTAGCTCCATAGACGCGGCCCATAGACCCCTGTCCCAGCGTCTCTATGAGCTGATAGCGGTTTGCTAACATGCAGCCAATGTTTGAGTCTGTCATCATGGGGCGGACTCCTCACACCAAAAGAATAATGGAGCCCGACTGATGAACAGCCTGCGGCATCAACTGCACTAGCTGAATCAGATTGGGTGCATTTGCAAGACTTACCAGAATCACCTGCTACCTCAAAAGCTAAGCAAAACGATTAGGAAACGAAAGAGAGGAATGCGATCAGCCTAATTTTTCATCAAAGTTATGAAATACATCAACTTGAGTGAATTAGTCTGATCAAAACAACAATCGGTTGCACCCGATGGAAGGTTAACTAGACCTACCGATAGAGGGCGATCATCGGCTCTCTAGACCCTGCATCAAACGTGAATTCGCGTAGTAACAGAGGGAATGAACAGTACCCAGATCAAAAGCCTATTTCTCGTACCAAGAGCTAAGTCAATTGAGTGATAAAGGTATCGTACTTTAGCTCCTAAGGCTGTATCAAAAATCAGGGAAACGGCTATTAGACTGTAGCTTTATGCAGAATTGCAAAGAAAAGTTAACTAGCTTAGCAGCAAAAGCCCAAATTTATGAGCGCTTGGAGTTATTTTAGCGATTCATACTACCTTATTATCTAGAGCAACTGTGCGATTCACCCCTCCCAGTGAGGCTGATTCGACTCGATCGTGCTGTTGTTTGATTCCATCCTTACTAACAATGCCCAAATGTGCCCGAAAAGCTACTGAAGTCAAGGCAATAACTTTATGTATTCATTGTCCTTGCGTCGGGCAATCGCTCCCTTGAAAGTTCCCTGAAGGTTACTGACCCAGATAGGCTTCTAGCACCTGAGTATTTTTTTGCATTTCGGCAGGTGTACCAGAGGCGAGGTTGCGACCTTCCGCTAGCACCCAGACGCGATCGCACAGAGACATAATCACGTCCATGTTATGCTCAATTACCAAAAATGATAATCCTTCCCGGTTCCACTGAACGATGTGTTCGCAGATTTTGTTAATCAGCGTTGGATTCACCCCGGCTGCGGGTTCGTCTAGCAGAATCAGCTTTGGACGCACCATCAAAGCTCTGGCAATTTCTAGCAGCTTACGTTGACCACCCGATAGGGCTCCAGCATATTCTTGGGCCATGTGTGATAGCCCAACTGACTCCAAGATCTCGCTGGCGTATTCCCGTTGCGATCGCTCCTCTTTAATCACTTGCCCTGGACGAAGCCAGACATTCCAAAAGTTTTCACCCGACTGATGCTGAGTCGCTAGCAGCATGTTTTCCATCACCGATAGACGAGAGAGCACGCGAGCGACCTGAAAAGTTCTCACCATGCCTTGTTGAGCAATTTGGTGAGGCTGTAATTGCTGAATCGGTTCGCCGTCAAAAATCACCTCACCGCTATCTGGACGGATAAAGCTGGACAGCAGGTTGAAAAGGGTTGTTTTGCCGGCACCATTTGGCCCAATCAGACCAGTGATGCTGCCTTGAGGCACTTCAATCGAAGCATTGTCTACCGCTTTGATACCGCCAAAGCTCTTGTAAAGGTTCTTAGCGGATAACAGAGCATTTGCATTATCGACCAAGAGTCAGCTCCTCCTTCTTGCCCAAAATTCCTTGAGGTCGCCAAACCATCAGCACCATCAGCAAAAGCCCAATGATCATGACGCGAAATGCACCGAGACGGGCATCATCCAAGGGAACAATATCTGCGAGGATAAAGCGAGTAGACGTTTGGTATGCCCAGAAAATAGCGGCACCGAGTAGCGTCCCGACGTTGTTGCCTGCGCCACCTAGCACCACAATGGTCCAGGCATTAAAGGTGACGAGCGGCTGAAAGTTGTCTGGGTAGACCGTTGTCAGTTGCCATGCATAAAGCGCTCCCGCAACTCCAGCGACCAGTCCCCCCAACATCAGCGCTTGCAGCTTGTACCAGAAGACATTTTTGCCAAGCGCTTTTGCTACTTCTTCATCTTCACGAATGGCTTTGAGAACCCGACCCCAGGGCGATCGCACCAACTTCTGCAAACCCCAAAAAATCACCGCTACCACCAAGACTGAGATAAACATCAGTCCCGTCTTAATCGAAGTGCGCGAGTAGGTGTAGATTGCATGGGCAGCAAATTGGTAAATCCACAGCCCTACTGCTAAAGACAGCAAGCAGGAAACGAGAGACAGTCCTATGAACCAATCTGGCAGACGAGGAATAGTTTGTTGCGCCAACCAGGTGTAGAGCGCGATAATGCCAACCAAAGCACCCAACAGAAACAAACCCAGCAGCCAGGGAGACAAATCCTCCGCTAGCTTGAGCTGACGGGCGATGATGACAGTTCCATAGAGCAGCAAACCCAGCGAACCGAGATAACCAGCTACAGCCAAAGAACTGTTAATCAGGGACTGACGCGGGACACCCTTGATTCGCTGACGCAGCCATTTCCACAACTGCCAGTACCCGATCGCGATCACTCCAGTAAAAATAGCCAGCATCCCAATTCGAGTCAGCAGAGTGGGGGCAAAACCCTGCAAAGGCAACGGAAACCCTTGCACACCAAACGCACCACGAGTTAGCCACTCTTCATTGAGAGCAACGAGGCGCACCATTTCTGAAACACCGATGGTGACGATCGCCAGGTAGTCTTCTCGCAGCCGCACGGTCGATAGCCCAATCAGTAGCCCCAGCATGGCTGCAAAGAGCGAGCCAACCAGCACACAAAACGGTATCCAGATCAGCAGCGGAATAGGCACATCAAGGTCGCTTAGCAGCACAGTGACATAGCCACCGACTGCCATAAATGCAACATGTCCAAAATTAATCAGTCCGGTATATCCCCACTGCAAATTTAGCCCTAAGCCAAACAGGGCGAAAATCGCGGTGAAAATTATCAGCGAAACAATGTAGCCTTCCATGCAGGTTGCGAAAGGGAGGTTGTGAAAGGGAAATAGCTTGGCGATCGCTGTTATCGCAGGCTCAGAGTTGCCAAGGCGATCGCCAACTGTTCTGTTCATTTAAGATTGCGTATGAATTGTACCGCATTCACAGAGACAGCCCGTATCAGGGGAGACGGAGACATTTACAGAAGGTAAATTATCGTGAAACCTAAACTCTATCCTTATGTTTCTCAACGGGTTGGACATGAGTCGCTAAACTGTGATTGACCCATTACGACAGGTTGAAATTTGCTATGGATGCCGCTGCACTCTGGCAACGTTACCAAGACTGGCTTTATTACCATGAGGGATTGGAGCTTTATCTCGATGTCAGTCGAATGCGGTTTGATGACGAATTTGTAGCAACGTTGCAGCCTAAGTTTGAGAAAGCATTTCAGGATATGGCGGATTTAGAGAAAGGGGCGATCGCCAACCCTGACGAAAACCGCATGGTCGGGCACTACTGGTTGCGTGATCCAGAGCTAGCCCCCACTCCAGAACTAAAGCAAGACATCCTCGACACGCTAGAGCAAATTCACACCTTTGCTCAGAAAGTTCACAGCGGCGAAATTCACTCGCCCCAGGCAGAGAAATTCACCGATATTCTCTCCATCGGCATCGGCGGGTCTGCGCTTGGGCCAGAATTCGTCGCAGAAGCCTTGTCTCCCATCTTTCCGCCGCTCAACATTCACTTCATTGACAACACCGACCCTACAGGAATCGATCGCATCCTGATCCAACTGCAAGACCGACTTGCGACCACACTGGTCATTACCATCTCCAAGTCTGGTGGTACCCCTGAAGCGCGCAACGGCATGTTAGAAGTCAAACACGCCTTTGAAAAACAGGGGCTAGATTTTGCTAAACATGCCGTTGCTACAACAGGCAAAGGCAGCAACTTGGACAAAATCGCGCAAACCGAAGGCTGGCTAGCCAGTTTTCCTATGCACGACTGGGTAGGTGGACGAACCTCCGAACTGTCAGCCGTTGGATTACTTCCCGCCGCACTTCAAGGAATTGGCATTGACGCAATGCTAGCTGGCGCAAAGGAAATGGATGCCGCAACCCGTGTGCCAGACATCAAAGGTAATCCTGCCGCACTGCTGGCGCTGTCCTGGTATTTTGCTGGGAACGGTAAGGGCGAAAAAGATATGGTGGTTTTGCCGTACAAGGACAGCCTGCTGCTGTTTTCTCGCTATCTGCAACAGCTCGTGATGGAATCTCTGGGCAAGGAAAAAGACCTGGATGGCAACACGGTCTATCAAGGCATCGCAGTTTATGGCAACAAAGGCTCCACTGACCAACACGCCTACGTGCAGCAGTTGCGAGAAGGCGTACCCAACTTCTTCCTTACCTTTATCGAAGTGCTGGACGACCGCGAGGGCGAATCTGTTGCAGTCGAATCGGGCGTAACCTCTGGAGACTACCTTTCTGGATTACTTCAAGGTACTCGTCAGGCACTCTACGAAAATCATCGAGACTCGATTACACTGACCATTCCTGAAGTCAATCCCTATACAGTCGGGGCATTGATTGCGCTATATGAACGAGCAGTTGGATTCTACGCTTCCCTGGTCAACATCAACGCTTACCATCAGCCGGGCGTTGAGGCAGGCAAAAAGGCGGCAGCGGCAGTGTTAGACCTGCAACGACGAGTTGTAGAGGTTCTACAGGAAGTAGGGCAGCCTATTAGGCTTACAGACTTGGCTGAGAAGATCAACGCCTCTGACGAAATCGAAACCATTTATAAAATCGCTCGGCATTTACACGCCAATCAACGTGGAGTGAGTCTGAGTGGCGATCCTGGTAAGCCTGAAACGTTGGCGATCGCCCCCAAGTCAGGAACGTGAATTTAGTTAAGTGAATCAAGCGCAGCATTTAGGCTGGGGGCTTGGCACTGCCAAGCCCGTACAGTTGAGTACAGTAAAGAGATTAGGCAGGTTAATTCATTCACGTTCTTCAACCCATTCAACCCTTTGGTATCCGATTCCTAATCTACAAACATGGTGGAACAACTTAAGCCCCGCTATTCCCTGGCTTGGATTAACAAGCTGTCTGAAGTCCCCCAAGTCGAATGGGATGCGCTGGCACTGCCACTCAAAACTCCATTTTTGGAGTGGGAATGGCTCAACAACATGGAAACCTCTGGTAGCGCTACCGCTAAAGCAGGTTGGTTGCCCAATCACTTAACGGTATGGCGCGATCGCACCTTAATCGCAGCCGCCCCCCTGTACCTGAAAGGGCACAGCTATGGTGAATTTGTGTTTGACCACCAGTGGGCCGATTTATCGCAGCGCTTAGGCATCCAGTACTACCCCAAACTACTGGGGATGTCACCCTTTACCCCAGCAGAGGGTTACCGCTTCTTGATTGCCCCTGATGAAGACGAAGACGAAATTATAGAACTGATGGTAGAGGCGATCGACCACTTCTGTCTTCGCAACCACATCTCCAGCTGCAATTTTCTCTATGCCGATCCAGAGTGGCGAAGCGTGATGGAGCGGCACGGCTTCGTTAGTTGGCTACACCACAGCTACATCTGGCAAAACCAGGGCTATCAAACCTTTGACCATTACTTAGGTGCGTTTAACGCAAACCAACGTCGCAACATCAAACGAGAGCGCAAGGCGGTCGAAAAGGCAGGATTACGGCTTCAGGTGCTGACCGGAGACGAAATCCCTAAATCGATGTTTTCACAAATGTATGCCTTCTACAGCGATACCTGCGATAAGTTTGGCTGGTGGGGCAGCAAATATTTGACTCGTCGCTTCTTTGAGCAGCTTTACCCGCATTACCGCCATCGGGTTGTATTTGTTGCCGCCTATGACGAGCAAAATGAGCAGCGACCCGTTGGTATGTCCTTTTGCCTGACCAAAGGCGACCAGCTTTATGGACGATATTGGGGTTGCTTACAGGAGTTTGACAGCCTGCATTTTGATGCTTGCTATTACACACCGATTGAGTGGGCGATCGCCCACAACATTCAAACCTTTGATCCGGGTGCTGGTGGCAGACACAAAAAGCGGCGTGGTTTCCCCGCTACCCCCAACCACAGTCTGCACCGCTTTTACGATAGTCGCCTTGCTCAAATTCTTAACTCATACATTACTGAAGTTAACCGAATGGAGCAACAAGAGATCGATGCCATCAACCTCGATTTGCCATTCAAACAAGGTACAAATGACGAATCATAATCCCTGACCTACACACAAAGACCTAGAAACAAAGTTGCCTGCCGCAATGGAGTTAGGTTTATCCAACCCCATCACGGCAGGCATATTGCTACTAAAACCAGTCCCTCATCAGACGAGCAGCGTTAGACCGTCTTCGAGGCTAACTAATCAAAACCTACGAGTTAGCAGTCTGGGTTGCGAGAAGCTGCTTCAGCTTTTCTAAATCTTGAGCCCAGCGTGGATCAGGCTGAACTGCTTCAGGATCAGAAGAGTTTGCCGCCGCAGGACGCTTAGATTTACCACCGCCACCACCACCGCTGCCTTTGCTACGCTTGGCAGAAACGGGAGCAACGTTGGTTTCAGCTTCACCTGCATCGCCTTCATCCTTGCCTTTTGACCGCGGCAGTGCCTTTTCGATCTTGAGAGCACTGTCTTTGAGGACAAAGCCGTTGAACTTCTCAATCAACTGGTCAGCCTGCTCGTCATTTTTGACGGTGACAAACCCGAAACCGCGACATTTGCCGGTTTTGCGATCAGTAATCACTTTGGTAGAGACTGAATCATCAAATTCGGCAAACACAGTCTCTAGTTCCTGGCGTTCCAGTTCTCTAGGCAGGTTGCCTACATAAAGACGAATAGACATAGAACAAAGATACCTCTAGACTTTGAGTCGAACAAATTTGCTAAAAAGTGCTGCTTTGGGACTGGCTAAGGATAGAGAGCTGGGGTCACTAAACTGAAAGACTCATGAGTTAATACTTTGACCAAACTTCAGCAACACATCATCTTAGTGGATACTATTGAACATCTCTTATGCGGAACTTCATGCTCAGGAGAGAGAAAGGGCTCTGATAAAGAATTCAGTGAACCTCAAACAACTGCTAGAGCGTAAAGTTTAGGAGTCTAACGTGACTCTTCCACCTCAAAATGTCTGCGCCATCCACTAAGTTACCACGACCTTAAGCTTGGGGCTAGCTTAAACCCTAGTTCCATCGGTAGATTTCGATTTCTGGAAGAAAGCTTGCAACCCATAAGCAGCAATTCTCGTGAAGAACTAAACAAAAGCCAGCCTAATTGTGTTGGGCTGGCTGAACTTGCTGTGTTGGGAGGATAGAACCCGATACCAGAGCAGTGCATCAGTGTCAGCCTGAAAAACTAGACCTGAAACCTGAGTCACGTCCAGGTACGTTTGGTTTCTGTAAAGAAATGTAACATCTGGGTTAGGATTTGTGCAACACTTCTTCATGCTACTCTGCCAGGCTGTAAGTGTGGGAATGGGAGTCAATGCAATACATTAACCCCTAATAAGAGTGGGGACGTAACGAGTTACGCCCCCACACCTTTACCCAATCGGCAGATGCAAATCAGAATATTTAGTGCCCAGAAGAATTTCTTTGCGATTTCTTCACTGATCTTCTGGATGGAGCGATCGCCTCTTAAGCCTCACTCTACCGGATGAATGCCTAAGCTAAGATTCCTTGAAACTAAACCTTTTGAAGCGTTAGTCAGGAGCGATCGCCTCGTTTGAAGTCCTAATAGTAGCTGAACTGCCTTAATCCTACAACCCCCATCTCAGCCATTCTTAATAATCAGTTTTGTCCCGGCTTGCGAATCGTAAACGAAATAGAGCGCTGAAGGGGAGCTGATGGAGCTTTTGAAGCGGTGAGGTTGGGAAGCTGCGGGGTAGGGCGAGGATTGGGAATTGAGGATTGAGGGTTAGAGGTTGGAGATTGGGAATTGGGGGATTGAGAGGTGGGAAGTGAGGAATTAGGTTGAGGGGGTTTGGGGAGTGATGGTTGGGAAAAATTTTGCCAAGGTAAGCCTGCCGGTTTGTTGCGGTTGGAGGCGATCGCCAGCAAAACTCCCGCCACAACCAACGTAGGCAGAGGCAACGTCAAGCCCTGTAACCATTGATAGAGTTCTATCATGCCTAAAAAGATAACGAAAAAAGCAGCCCAAACATGCATTGCTTTAGCTTAGGACTAACTACAGGCAGAATACCCGATGTTTGCAAATTAAAGTGATATTAGACTAGCTCTGATTGTTTGGAGCGATCGCCAGAGTGGAGAAGACTTGTGGAACACCCCACACCTAAAGTGGAACAGCTCGCCAATAAAATTAAACAGCCACCTGAAACTGAACAGCCACTTGAAATCAAACAGCGAGTTGAGGAACTGCGTCGCGTACTTCAGCAAGCGAGCTACGCCTATTACGTGTTAGATGCTCCCGACTTGGAAGATGCAGTGTATGACCAGCTTTATCGGGAACTTCAGGATTTAGAAGCCCAGTATCCAGAGTTAATCAGTTCAGATAGCCCGACCCAGCGGGTAGGAGAGCGCCCGGCCGCCCAATTCGCTTCGGTGCGACACAATATTCCCCTCTACAGTTTGGAGAATGCCTTTAACCTGGAGGAGTTTGCCGCATGGCAAGAGCGCTGGCGACGAGTTGCCCCCGAAGTCAAAGAATTTGAGTATGTCTGTGAATTGAAGATTGATGGTTCTGCGCTAGCGCTGACCTATGAGAACGGAGTTTTGGTTCGAGGCGTGACGCGGGGCGACGGGGTGATGGGTGAAAACATTAGCCAGAACGTCCGCACAATTCGCACGATTCCGCTGCGGTTAGCGACAGACAATCCCCCTGCGGTAGTGGAGGTGCGGGGCGAGGCGTTTTTGCCGCTAGACGTGTTTCAGCAGATTAATCAGGAGCGAGAGCAGGCAGGCGAGGCGCTGTTCGCCAACCCGCGCAATGCGGCAGCAGGAACGCTGCGACAGTTAGATTCCCGGATTGTGGCACGACGACGGCTTGATTTTTTTGCCTACACGCTGCACATTCCTGAACAGGGCGATCGCTCACCCAAAAATTCTGACGGTCAAAATCCAGAGAATCAAAACCCGATTACAGGAGAACTGCATCACAACATTTCTAGCCAGTGGGAATCGTTAGAATTCCTACAAAGCGTTGGCTTTCGGGTCAATCCAAATCGCCAGCTTTGCCAATCATTAGAAGAGGTGCAGGAATATTACGATCGCTGGTCTACAGAGCGATTGGAATTGCCGTACCTGACCGATGGCGTGGTCGTCAAACTAAATCCGCTGTCGCTGCAACAGCAGTTAGGGTTTACACAAAAGTTTCCGCGTTGGGCGATCGCCCTCAAATATCCGGCAGAAGAAGCCCCCACAATCGTAGAAGATATCACCATCAACGTCGGCCGCACTGGGGCACTGACCCCCACTGCAGAACTGCGTCCGGTGCAGCTAGCCGGAACGACCGTTTCGCGGGCGACCTTGCATAATGGCGATCGCATTGCCGAGCTAGACATTCGAGTTGGCGACACGGCGATCGTGCGGAAGGCAGGCGAAATCATTCCCGAAGTGGTGCGGGTGCTGACGGATCTGCGTCCACCAGGCACTCAGCCATTTCAAATGCCGACCCACTGCCCCACCTGCAAACAGCCAGTCGTGCGTCCAGAGGGTGAAGCCGTGGTGCGCTGCATTAATGCCTCCTGTCCGGCAATTTTGCGCAAGGCACTGGAGCATTGGGCGAGCCGTGATGCGTTAGACATCAACGGGCTAGGCGAAAAATGGGTACAGCAGTTTGTTGATCGGCAGCTAATTCGCACCGTTGCAGACCTCTATGACCTGACGGTTGAGCAACTCATAAACGTAGACCGCATGGGCAAAAAGTCGGCACAGAAATTAGTGGAGGCGATCGCCCAATCTAAAACTCAACCCTGGTCACGAGTGCTGTACGGGCTAGGAATTCGGCATGTTGGCAGCGTCAACGCCCAACTCCTGACGGAGCGGTTTTCCACTGTAGAACAGCTTGCTGAAGCCACCCCAGAAGCCATTGAAACTGTTCACGGCATTGGCGCTGAAATTGCTCAGTCAGTATATGACTGGTTTCGAGTGCCTGCTAACCAAACGCTAATCGATCGCCTAAAAACTGAGGGAATTCAGCTTGCAGGTGACACTTCCAACTCCGCACCCGCTTCTTCCAAACTGGCAGGTAAAACGTTTGTAATTACAGGAACACTGCCAACATTAAAGCGAGAGGAAGCAAAAGACATGATTCAGGCAGCAGGCGGCAAGGTCACCGGTTCGGTCAGTGCCAAAACCAGTTATGTAGTGGTTGGCGCTGAGGCCGGATCTAAGCTAGAGAAAGCTGAGTCACTTGGAATCACCCAATTGTCGGAAGCACAATTGCTAGAGTTATTGGCAGATTAGAAGGGGCAGACGTTTTAGCGTCTCGAAAGCATTCTGATTACGGCTATTTTTAGCTGTAATGGTGTAAAAATACGGCTATTTCACGAATATGAACTGTTCTGAGCCTGCCTCGTCCTTCACTGCCAGGCACGTGCGATCGCGTCCATTCGCGTTAACTCAACGATCCGCTCGTTGGTTTAAGTCCAAAATAAAGTCTATTTTAATTCCGGCAGTCTTACCCGCAGTTTTAGTTGCCTCTCCTGCGTCGGCGGCTGAGCGCATTTACTTTTCCTATGGCATTATCGAGCGCTCTATTTCTATTGATTCTTTAGAAATCTATGCCGAAGAAGGCACGATTGAGGCTGATCTGGAAGCTTACTCCCGATACGCCACCCCAGAACAGCTAGAGCAACTACGTACCCTCCTGAGCGCTAAAGCAGAACTAAGTCCAGTGGCGATCGCCCAGTTTCTTTACACCGACCAAGGGGAAATCCTGCTCAGGCGACTAGGCGCAATTATCCAAACTGAAGCCCGTCAATCAGGGTTTTACGCCATTCGCTCCGCTTTGATTTTGGCTGCGGACGATCCAGAAGGGCTAACGCCATTAAATGTTCTCAGGAAATTTCCAGTCACAGGCATTCGCATTGACCTCAGTCGCACCCTGTCAGTGGTTAGCAACTTAGAGCAACTGATCAATCAAACCACCGAAGCCGTCAATGCAATTGAACAACAATCCGAACTGGAAGCAGCATCCGATCCGATGACTGACTCCTCATCGCCGCCTGATCCTCGGCGATTAGGTAGCTTTACCTGGCAAAGACAAACCATCACGCTAAACGACCCTAGCCGCGATCGCACCTTTGTTGCAGATGTTTATCTTCCGCTTGAGGCAACGGGGGATCCGAATTACCCGCTAGCTCCTGTTGCCTCTGCCCGGGTGATCATCATGTCTCATGGGCTAGGGTCAGACCGTACCACCTATCGTTATTTGGGAGAACACCTAGCCTCTTACGGCTTTGCGGTTGCCATTCCAGAGCATCCAGGCAGCAATGCCGATCAGCTACAGGCACTGGTCGAGGGTCGAGCTAGCCAGGTCACAGAACCCGCTGAGTTCATCAACCGTCCGTTAGATGTGACATATCTGCTTGACGAGTTAGAAAGGCTCAACCAATCAGACTTTGCCTTTCAGGGGAGGCTAAATCTACAGCAGGTCGGCGTAGTGGGCCAATCCTTTGGCGGTTACACGGCATTGGCCCTAGCAGGCGCAAAAATTAACTTCCAGCAGCTTGCAGAAGATTGCGCTGCGGAAGAAAGCACGCTGAATTTATCGCTATTGCTCCAATGTCGGGCCGAAGAACTGGTGCCGCCCGCTATTGACCTGCGAGACGAGCGAGTGGTTTCAATCATGGCAATCAACCCAATTGGCAGCATCATTTTAGGTCCAGCAGGCTTTAGCGAAATCGACATTCCAGTCATGCTAGTTTCAGGCAATGCAGACACCGTTGCACCAGCCCTGTTTGAACAGATTCGCCCTTTCACCTGGCTCACCACGCCCAACAAATATTTGCTGATGATTCGCGGATCAACCCACTTTTCAACCATTGGCACTTCTGAAACTAGCAGCGAGATAGTGACTTTGCCGCCCGAAATCATTGGGCCAAGCCCAGCCGTTGCTCGGAGCTACATCGACGCAATGAGTACAGCCTTTTTTCAAGTTCATCTGGTCAAGGATGCAGACTACCTTGACTATCTCAGAGCTGCTTACACTGAACGCATCAGTGAACCCACATTGCCCATTGATTTAGTGCGATTTTTAACTCCTGCCCAACTCGCCCAAGCGCTGAGAGAACCGGTAGAATCTTCTAGCAGGTTGGACTCCAATTCATCATTAAACTAATGGCGTTGTAGCACCCTCTAAATGGTCGGTCACCCTTGGCAAAACCTACTATCGGCGCTGTCGGCAACAATCGAGTCTGTTTTACCGTCAAAAATGCGGCAGGGTGAAGTCCGTTTTTTAGTCATCTCTGGCACGCTACTTCAAATCAAAAACTGATTCTTTGCTTAGACAGTCTGTTGGGCTGCGTTTCGGTAAAACGCTTTAAATGGACAGATGCCAAACATTTGCCATTGTGGTGACACATAGATTTACGGTCCATCTTTTAAGATTAGTTCAGCTCGATTGAAGAATGTATACTGGGAATTTATTCGTGTTTCCTGTCAGTACGTCTTTTTAGCAACGCGCTGGAGCGTGTACTGCCTACCTACTGTTGTAGAAATCATCGATCTTGAAGGGTGAGCCAATTCAGGGAGCGATCGCCATCCAGCCTTCTAAACAAGTCGAGCGAATAGCAGGTATTTTCTATCGCTTAGACAAAATTTAGACAGATCAAGGTCCATCTCATCAGCATCACCACTCAATCCATTTGCTGGGAACGCTTTCAGCCAAATGTAGTGCTTTGCCTGAAGCATCCACCAACTCAGTTAATTCTTCATCTGTATAAAGAATCCCTGAAAAAATCCATCTCAGTGTACGGATGTTTAGACTACTCAGTGTGGTTGAATATTAAGCTTTAAAAGCAGGCTTTGTCCCTTGATTCAGCAATCGCTATGGCTATGCTAGGTCAATCCTCCTTTCGCCGAATTCTGCTATCGCGGATTCTCGTACTCAGCATCCCAATCTTGCTGCTGGGAGTAGGAGTGACTTTCCGTAAGGCGCGTACCAGCCTGCTATATACCGCTCGTCAAAACCTTGCCGAGAGCGCAATCCGCAAAGCAGATGATATCCAGGCATCAATCCAGTCCTTACAAACCAATCTAGAAACGGCCAGCCGTACCTCTATCTTGCAAGCTGGACAGCCAGAGGCGATCCAAACTTATCTAAACCAACTGTCCGCCGATTTGCCTACCGAGATTCACTGCCTTCAGCTGATTGACTGGCAAACAGGCAACATAACCGCTACGACCTGCGGTAATCAACCTCTTCTTTCCAAGGCTGACCTACCCTGGGCGACTCAGCAAAGTGAACTCAACGCCGACAGTTTTTATCTCAGTACGCTGCCGAGCAAACCCGCCACACCTGATGCACAAGCTGAACCAAGCAACGAATCTACTCAATCTGATCAAGCAGAACTTTCAACTGAATTAGATTTGCTCATTGGCACTCCCGTTTACGATCAAAACGGACAGCTCCGCTATACGCTAGCGGCTCAATCCGTTCTCACACAGCGGGAAAGCGGCAAGCCAGGCTCACTGCTAGGCTACACTACCATCATTGACCAAGATGGCGTTTTTCTGGCTCATCCATTACCTAGCCGAGTTGGGCAAAACATTAAAGACGGGACTGATGCCGATCGCTTCGAAAATATCATTAACAACGTTCAGCGAGGGGACGACCCAGATGTCCGTCACATCTTCAGTTTTGTAGGAGATGAGGAGGAGTGGCTAGCAGGCTACAGCCCCATTCAAATCAGTATTAGCCCGACCGAAGATCGCACCTGGACAGTTCTAGCCGTAACTCGCTTAGATAACGCCCTGCATGGTCTAGAAGATATTAAACGCATCCTGGTAATTCTAACGACAGGACTACTGGCTGCTCACCTTTTGGCCATGCTTTACATGGCGAGAGACTTGGCTCTACCCATTGAGCAATTGGGAAAGTACGCCCGTCACATCCACAAACGCGACCCGCTGCAACGCGCTCCCAAAAACTTTCGCATTCGAGAACTCAACCATCTAGCTGAAGTCCTCGACAACATGGTAAGGCGGTTAGAAGAGCGGGCTAAAGAACTAGAGGCAGCATGGCAAGAAGCCGAAGCTGCCAACCAACTCAAAAGTGAGTTTCTTGCCAATACCTCTCATGAACTGCGAACACCGCTGAATGCAATTATTGGCTGCATTCGCTTAGTCCGAGACGACTGCTGCGACTCGCCTGAAGAAGAGGTGGAGTTTCTTGATCGAGCAGATGAAGCAGCAATCCATTTGCTCAAAATCATCAATGATTTGCTGGACATTGCCAAAATTGAGGCAGGAACCCTTTCCCTTTCAATTGAGCTGATCGACCTGCGGCAAATTCTTCAGGAAGTGGTCGATCTGCAAAGTATGCAGATTCACGAGAAAGGATTGCGTCTGAGCGTACCAGAAATGTCCGAGCCAATCATGGTTCGCTCTGATCCGGCAAAGCTAAAGCAGGTGCTGCTGAACGTGATATACAACGCAATTAAATTTACTGATCAGGGTAGTATCACGATTGATACTCGCATTGAAACTGCTGTGAACTCGGTTCAAACAAGCCAGTTTAACGGACATCGGACTGTAGAAACTCCTGTCAATCCTGAAGCCTGGGTGATCATCTCGGTTCACGATACAGGCATTGGAATTGACCCCACACAGCAACATAAGCTATTTCGTCCTTTTGTGATGGTTGACGGTACCACCACGCGCAAATTTGAAGGAACGGGTCTAGGATTGGCTATTTCTCGAAACTTGATCGAGTTGATGGGTGGCAGCATTACGCTGCACAGCGCGGGTGTGGGTCAGGGCACTACTGTAGAAATTGCCTTGCCGATCGCCACTATTCAGCCTCCTGCGGCTGCCATTGCGGGATCTGACACTCAGGAACCAGCCTCAAAGACTATTACAGAGCATCCAGCCGTGCGGTAGTAGACCTAGAACGGATTGCACCCTATGGAACTGACACGATTTGACCACCCTGGTTGAGGGAGGTCGTCAGCGCTGAGAGAATCTGAACGAGTTTTGCCCCTACCCAACCGGAAGAAATTTCGGAGGGTCGATTTTGAGCCATGCAGGACAGGAAGTGGCCACAAACTTGTCGCAGTGGTTCAGCAGGTTCTAGCTCTAACGCTTCAACGCTCTGACCGGCAGGAATAAAGTATTGATCGGTCTGCTCCAGATATCCCCGTTGGAGGGTCAAAGGAGAAGTAGATAGCTCATCAAAAATGAGCGTCCCTTGACTACCAGCAATACAGAGTCGCCGCTGTTTATCAGGATTGAGCCAACAGAGGTGAACCAAGGCTTGAAAACCGCTGGGGTAAATGAGCTTTAGCCACACTAAATCTGATAACCCTTGAGGAAAAAACTGAGTATTGGGTGACTGAGACTGTAGCCAGACCGTGCCCTGTGCCTGCACTTGAGTCGGTGTCTCGTTTAACCAGTGGTTGAAAATAGCAATGTCGTGAATGGCTAGATCCCAGAGCGCATCCACGTCCTGACGGACGGGACCAAGATGGGTACGGGCAGCGTAGCCGTAACGCAACTCTCCCAGGGTCCCAGTTTGAAGAGTTTTTCTGCCTTGCCGCACAGCCGGATGAAACAAATAGGTATGGTCAATCACAAGCTGTCGCTGATGTTGCTCTGCAAGCTGACATAGCTTGATTGATTCTGCTCCGTCTAGCGTCAGCGGTTTTTCTGAAAGAACGTGGTGTCCTTGCTCCAGTGCAGCCTGAATCAGTAGGGCATGAGTTGTTGCTGGAGTGGCGATCGCCACCCCCTGCACGTCTTGAAGCTGCATTACCGCTTCCCAATCCGTACTTAACTTGACATTGTCCAGAGGAAACCGCTCAGCCAGGGCATTTAGGCGATCGCCCTCAGTGTCTACCACTGCAATTAACCGAGCGTTAGGATGCTCCAAAAAATTGCGAACCAGATGCACGCCCCATCGCCCTGCCCCAAATACCGCAATTCCAAGTTTTTCATCCCTCATCCTTTATTCCTCTCAAACAGCCTTTATTCCCCTCGAACAGTAGGTATAGCGGAAGAACGAAAGTTTGCCTTCATCCCTTCTCCCTCTTCATCCTTCCCTTCCTTCTGTTTGCTGCAACGCCAAAAAGGCAATTCTTGCTGCCGCTTGCTCTGCCGCTTTCTTAGATTGCCCCTTGCCTTGGCCCCACTGTTGTCCTTTGAACCAAACCTCTGCCATAAATCGCTCGCTGTCGCCATAGGTTTGACCAATCTCAGTGACGCGGTATTCAGGCAGCATTTGATAGTGAGTTTGCGTCCAGGCTTGCAAAGCGCCTTTGTAATTTTGCAGGGTGGGATCACGCAGAACCGTTTCGGTCAACTCGCGCAAATGAGAGTCTAGCCAGGGATGGATTAGCTTCAGGTTGTGAGTGCTGAGGTAGAGTGCTGCTAAAACGGCTTCTAGAGAATCTGCTAAGCGTGTTTCCTGTCCAACCTTGTCCCGTGAGGCGCTGCTGCCCACGAGCAGATAGCGATCGAAGCCATAAGAATCAGCGATCGCTGCTAGAGAGCGATCGCTCACCAATACTGCCCGAATTGCCGAAAGCACCCCTTCGCTGGACTGGGGATAAGTTTCAAATAAAAATTCTGCTGCTGCCAGCTTCACGACCGCATCGCCGACAAATTCGAGCCGCTCATAATTTGCTTCAGGCGAAGCAGTCGGATGGGTCAACGCCAAATCTAATAGCTCCCATTTAACCGGAGAGTCAGCCGGTAATCCAAGCCTTTCTACCAATTGACGGAGCTGCTTTGGACGACGGGGATCAATCAGAGACATTCAACCTAAACCTGGACGCATTGCTGCTGGAAACCGATAGCCCAATTAGCTCTGGGAAAGGAATTGGGAAAAGGGAAGAGCCGGACATAAGCCGGGTTCTGTTCTTTCAACAGAGAACTGCTGAAAGGGCAGTTATCTATCTGGGATGCCTGTTGCCAGACACCTCTAGCGGGTTTCGCAGAACCGGATTAACCGTTTCTACCCGGAGCCGGGAAAAGACCAACCGTTGCTCCTTCGACCTTGCTCCCAACCGGGGTTTACCGAGCCAGCGCCTCTCGACGCTGCTGGTGCGCTCTTACCGCACCCTTGCAACCTTACCTGTGAGTCTGAGACTCCATCGGCGGTATGTTTCTGTGGCACTTTCCTCACGGTCGCCCGCACTGGGCGTTACCCAGCAAGTTTGGTCTTTGGGGAGCCCGGACTTTCCTCAGACTTTCGTCCGTAACCACCTGCGCCTACTCTTCCCTTGATTCAAGTCTATAGCAAGCGACGAATAGGTTGTGAGTGCACTTCTCGAGTGCACTCACAACCTGATCTGGATTACGACAAAAAAGGAGGGCGGGGCAAAACTCATCCTCCTTTTCTAGAACACCTTCTAAGACACTGCACTAAACACTGTGGCTATACTCTGCCTCTACTTCCATCCAGGATGAAGAAAGATCTTCAATGATGCTGCCTTGAACTGCGCCTGAACCTTTTAGCAGATGAACTTTAAGCGTGGGTAGATATGTACCGTTGAGCATTAGGTGTCCGTAGCCCGTAACCTTACCAATCCATCCAGTTTTGCGATGAACTGCGTAATCTTCAACGTTTAGCATTGCTCTGACTCCTAGTTTTGACGTTTTCTGCCCTAACTTTTTGTTAGCCGATCAAAAGCAACCACCCAACTAAATTCCTAAACTTCGAAATTCACGGTGTCTCACGCTACGCGATCTTTTTTGGGCGCGATCGCTGCGGGAACAACGGATTTCGCTGGAATCGCAGTCGCCTGAGCTAGCAAGCTGGTGTAAAGTTGACCCAGGTTTGCCGCGACGCTTTGCCAGCTAAAGGCGATTTCAACTCGTTGCCGAGCCGTTTCACCCAGCTGGTTTCGCCAAGCGGGATCGCTAAGAATGCGATCGATCGCCGTGGTAAACCCTAGCTCATCTTTGGGTGGTACCAATAATCCGGTGACTTCAGGAACAACAGTAAACTTCAGTCCGCCAACGTTGCTGGCGATGACTGGAGTACGGCTAGCCATTGCCTCCAGGGG
The DNA here is from genome assembly GCF_014696015.1 of Oculatella sp. FACHB-28. NCBI lineage: Bacteria > Bacillati > Cyanobacteriota > Cyanophyceae > Oculatellales > Oculatellaceae > Oculatella > Oculatella sp. FACHB-28. The sequence continues at coordinate 252,412 of NZ_JACJPJ010000041.1, forward strand.
CACCAAGCCAAACGGCTCATAGTGACTGGGCACAACGCACACATCCGCAGCGGCATAGTAGAACGGCAGGTTTGAGTCGTCTAGACGACCAGGAAAAGTCGTGATCGAGTCGAGTCCTAGCTCTGAGACGATACCGCCAATGCGATCGCGCTCTTTGCCATCGGACTGTCCGGGACGGCTGCCGCCACCAATGACCAACCTCAAATCACCCTGATCTCGCAAGCTAGATTTAGCAACTGCTCGCACTAAGGTTTCGATCCCCTTACGGGGGTCAAATCGACCAACATAGAGGACAACCTTAGACTTTGGATCAATTCCTAACTGCTGACGCGCCTCAAGTTGACTAATGTTGCCAAACTTGTCTAAGTCTGTGCCACAGGGAATCACTTCAATTCTGCCTTTCTTAGATACCAGCGTCCTCATGTGCTCTTGCTCTTGAGGGCTGGTGGCGACAACGCAGTTAATTGTCTCTAGACAAGCTTTTTCGACCTCTAGACGCTGAGTGGCGATCGCCGGAACATCACTCACCGTGTTGTACTTGATCGCACCGAGTGAGTGATAGGTATGCAGTTGAACCAGGGGTTGAGCCTGCTTGAGCTGCATTCCGACCCACGCGGCCAACCAGTAGTGCGTATGAACCAGGGAGTACTGCACCCCCTCCCGTTGCTGAAACCGCTGGAACTGGTCTACAAACTCCGGTAGATGCTCAAATAGATGATCTCGATGCATGTAAGTCGCAGGTCCAGCACTCAGGCGAATCGTTCGACAGTTAGGCAAATGCTGAACAATTGCAGCCTGCTCAGGATCGTTACGGCGAGTGAACATATCCACTTGCCAACCCTGCTGAGCTAGTGTTTGTCCGACCTGACGGACATAAACATTTTCCCCTCCAGCCTCTTCCTGCCCAATCTCAGCAGCAGGATCACCACAAACAGAAATCAAAGCAACTCGCTTTTCTTGAGTCAGGAGCATGGTAGATTATTTCACCCTAAACAACTAACCCGACCCTAAGCTCTGAATCTAAGGCAACACAACTTTCTCCTCAGAGCCAAGGGCAGGTACAAGGACATGACTCGATACCAACCAGGAACACTGACGAGAGCAGGATACTGCTGTAATAGCACTCATAAAAATGCCAAATTTGCAGACTTAATACCAAATGCCAACGGAGCTAGTTGACGGGCAAAGACTTAGGAAAGTCCTCTCTATCGATGCATCAAATTAAATGTGAAATACGCATACATCGAGCAGAGATGTGCCCCAATTAAACCCCCCGTCTCAATATCATCCTTATAGCAAGTAGCTAATAGGAGAGATTGAATCTGGCTAAGCTTTGGTAACTGTAAAAATACCGTAAAGTTACGAGTAGGTCAATCTTTTTTTCCTACAAGAGTTTTTTGACTGAGACACTCAAGCACTATGGCCTATTAAAGACCTGATGACCTCAAGTTAAAGGCTGTTGGGTCGCGATAATGTGAAGGTCAATGTCAGGAAGCGATCGCATTAGTCGCTGCACAATCGATCCTTTAATAAACAGCTCCCAGCGCGATCGATGTGTCTCCCCGACTACAATTTGGGTAATTCGTTCTCGTTGAGCAATTTCGGTAATCTTAGATAGTGGGTCATGCCCCTCAACTCGTAAAAACTCGCCCCCAAACTCGCGACAGAGCTTTTCACAAGTTTCTACATGTAGGCTTTCAGCTTTCGTTAAAAATTGTTCTGGATTGTCTACAAATAGGGCATAAAGTTTCGCATTCATGTAGCTTGCAATTCTTGCACCACGACGCAACAGCCGAATTGAATTGGGATAAGTTGAAAGGCAAACCATGACCTGCTCATGAATATTGCAATGGCGTTTTTCTGCAACTGTTGTGCCATTATTTTCTTCAATATTGTCAGCAACCTCTCGCAATGCAAGCTCTCGTAGTGCAATTAGATTGCGCCGCTGGAAGAAATTTTGCAGCGCCTGATCGATCTTTTCGGGAGCATAAATCTTTCCCTCAATCAAACGTTCTTCAAGTGTTTCGGGCGTTACGTCCACAACTACAACTTCGTCGGCTTCATCAAGCAGGCGATCGGGAATGCCCTCGCGCACGACAACGCCCGATATCTGCAACACAAGATCATTTAAACTCTCTAAATGCTGAATGTTGACGGTAGAAGAAACATCAATTCCAGCCGTGAGGGTTTGCTCTACAGCCCGATAGCGTTTCTCGTATTCATGCCTCTGGTTGACTGACAAAACTCCTAAAGCTAAGGGTATATCGTAGGTTACGTGAAGCGAATGCGTAATCCAACAGCATCCAGGCAAATGTTGGGCTTCACGTTCAGGAGCCAAACAGGTCTTTAGCCTTGACCAGATCGATTCTTTACAAGGCACTGTTTCTAAACCGATCGCTTTTTGAGCTGGCAGCTAGAACGGCAGGGGCGATCGCCAGATTCAAGCGCAGTGCCAGAAATAGCCAGAGGGGCGATCGCCACCAATCCCACAAACAAAACAAACACCATCCCAAAGGTTAGTCGCCCCTGTTTCGGGTTGCCAGCCATGATTCCATAAGTGAAAATCAACGCCGCCGGAATGATTAGCATCGTCACGGTCTCTAGCAGGTTGCTAAACCCATTGGGATTTTCAAACGGATAGGCTGAGTTAATGCCAAAGAATCCGCCGCCGTTTTCGCCGAGCTGTTTAATGATTTCAAAGTGAGCAACTGGTCCTCTGGCGATGTATTGGGTTGCGCCTTCGAGCGTGGTTGCAGTTGCAGGGGCAGCCAACGTCTCGGGCACTCCGGCAATGAGGAGGGCGATCGCCCCCACAACCGAAATGGGTAACAAAATGCGCGTAATAGATAGAGTCAGATCTCGATAGAAATTGCCCAGCGGTTGCCCCGTTAGACCCCGAATGAAGGCGATCGCCACTGCAATTCTGGTTGCGGCTGAAGTAAACATCAAATACCCCAGTGCTAGCACCTGACTCGCATAGCTAAACGTCGTTTCGCCAGAATAATGCTGCTGATCGGTATTGGTCGTAAACGAGATAGCAGTATGCAGCGCCAAATCTTAGGAAGGTGCCGATAAATTGGTTGGATTGAACGGCAAAATCGCTTGAAGCAAAAAGATTGAATAGACCAGAACGCCCATAACTAGATTGCTGTAAAACACAGCACGGGCATAATGCCATCCTGTCATCGATTCCTGATAGCGAAGCCCACCCAAAGCGTAAATAAACTGTTCTAAAGGAGAGGCAAATCGGTCAAGCCAAGACCGTTTTGCTTGGAAGACTTGTGCAATATATTTACCCAGAAAAGAAGACACAACTGCAAGAATCAGCAGTATTAACGAAACTTGTAGAAGCCCTTGCCACACCATAAATTAAATGCAATTGTTGCTTTACGAAACATACTTTGCTTGCTCTAGGCACAACTTCAGTTCGGGCAAAAACATCGGATTGATAGCGACAGCAATCACAAGGTCATTGCTACAAATAATCGGATCTTCATTTGCTAAAATGACTTCTTCCTGACGAATCAATCCCATAATCTGACATTGCTTAGGCAGATAAACCTCAGAAATTTTGTGACCACAGTGCTTGCTGTGAGGCTGAATCCAAACTTGAACGAGTTTTGATTTGTAGTAAGACATATTTCAATGGCAGTGTTTCTACAGCTACCGCTCTGAAATTCAATTACTCCTAATTGTGCAGAAGATTTTGTGCACTTAAAAGGTATAACCGGCGTTTATTCAGGAAATAAATTTCTTACTCTAAACATGAGTATATGAATGCGTTTAGAAAAATCAGAAATATCTATACTTGCAGATATAAACTTCCTCTAAACGGTATTTTTTGTCTAAATTAATGCTTGAATTACGTTCCAATTTAAGAAGATGCTTAAGAAATTCAATCTATAGATCAGGAGAATGTAGGGGCATAGCATTCGGGCAAAAACTTTTGATTTATTCAAAAGATTATCTGCCGAATGCTACGCCCCTATAGGAAATATTCACTACTGCTCAAACGTTCTTTAATTTCTAAAATTTAGATTTTGCAATGTTAAACCGATCGCCAACTCACAAACCGGACCCTTTTCACAAACCACTAAAATCTCAATGGTTGATTGCGATCCTGTTTCTTATCGTGATCATTCTGGAATATTCCACACCGCCGCCTTATGTATTTGGCTATCTGTATATCGGCGCAGTTTTGCTAGCAGATTCGCGGCTCAGTCGAGCGAATCGAACTTGGGTGACAGCGATCGCCATCAGCCTCACCATCCTCAACCTATTCGTACCTGGAGTAGAGACAATTACCTTGGACACAGTTGCTAATCGAATAATTGCAGCAATGGCGCTGATTGTTACGGGTTGGTTGAGCGATCGCAATCGTCGATTTGAGCAGGCGATCGCTCAGCAGCAAATTAAACTCCAGACCCAGGAGCATCTCAACCAGGTGAGAGAAGATTTTGCCTCGACCCTGACCCACGATCTAAGAACACCGTTGTTAGGGGCGATCGAAACCCTAAAAGCTTTTCAGCAAGAAAAATTTGGTGCAGTCACAGCCCCTCAGCGCCGGGTTTTAGAAATTATGGCTCGTAGTCATCAAGCCAGCTTGCAGTTGGTTGAGACCCTGCTTGATGTTTATCGCAACGACACCGAAGGGCTAATCCTTCAGCGGAAACCCGTGGATCTTAGAGCATTGGCAGACGAGGCGGCGGCTATGCTGACCGATCTGGCGGTTAGCCGTCGAGTCCATTTGCGGTTGAGATGTGGAGATTCTGACTTCCGTCAATCTTTCTGGGTCAATGGAGATGCACTTCAGATCCGGCGCGTTTTTGTCAACTTATTAGAAAATGGAATCAACCACTCCCTGCGAGGTGACAAGGTTGAAATTGTGATTACCAATACGAACACTCACCATGTGGTGAAAGTGATCGATAACGGTCAAGGTATTACATCGGACGAATTGCCTCTGCTATTTGAACGGTTTTATCAGGGGCATGGCGATCGCCAAACCAAAGGATCAGGACTAGGACTTTACCTTACCCGACAAATCATCGAAGCTCACGGTGGAACAATCTGGGCAAACAACAATTCATCTCAAGGTGCCGTATTTGGGTTTTGCTTACCAGTGCTAGTTCCTACTGCGTCTGTCTCACCATCCCTGATATGAAATCTAGTCCTTTACGCATTCTCCTGGTAGAAGATGACGAGCTATTTCGCCTCGGACTTACAACCCGGCTTCAACAAGAAGAAGGACTGGATGTGACAGCAGAAGCCGAAGATGGAGAAACCGCTATAGAAATTGCCTGCGATCGCCTGCTTGATTTAGTGTTGCTAGACATTGGGCTACCCGGCATCGGCGGCATCGAAGCTTGCCGCCAAATCAAACAACAGCAGCCTAATCTCCCCGTGTTAGCGCTCACCTCTCATTTTCAAAAACCGCTAATTGCTCGTTTGATTGAGGCAAAGGCCCAGGGCTATTGTTTGAAAGGAATTGCGGCTGAATCTCTAGTTTTGGCGATTCGTTCCGTTGCAGCAGGTGCTTCATGGTGGGATTCTGCTGCAACCCAAGAAATTTATGCGGCATTTCAAACCGACAGCTCAACTCCTGCTTCAGAACAGGCGTTAGAAAACCCCTTAACCCGACGAGAACAGGAAATTTTGGCGCTGGTGGCGAAAGGACAAAGCAATCAGGAAATCGCCAAAATTCTCTACATCGCACCAGGAACGGTCAGAGTTCACGTTCACACGATTTTGCAAAAGCTAGATGTGCGCGATCGCACCCAGGCTGCTGTCCTAGCGCTGCAAAAAGGATTAGTTGCCTCCGACTTTCTCTAACAACCTCACTGATAGGGCACGCCAAAGCTTCCTAAATCTGCAAAACACAGCTGCTATAGGAAGTGGAGTGGCTGTGCTGGGTAAGGCTGCGTGGAAAACCTATGCGTAGTGACATTTTGAATAAACCACAGATCTTTGCAGGGGCAGTTCGCGAACTGCCCCTACGCTACGGGTTGGACTGTCTAGACCATCCCTAACGCTCAAATTCACTTTGGAGGGTTAGATCCAGGTCAGTTTCAGGCTCAACAACAACGACCTCAACCTCCTCTTCGCCACCTCCCAGAAGCAGCGAACCCAGAGCACCCAAGCCAGCACCAGCCAACACTTCACCAAAATCAATCGAGCCGAAGATTTCTGATAAAACTGCTGCCGCTGCTGCGCCAATCACCGCCCCTCGAAGAAAATCGGGGTCAGTGTCTTCTGTAATAACCTGGGTATCGGTGATCACCTCAGATGTGGCATCAATGGGCAAAGTTTGACCCGATGTGAGCGTGATTTCTTCGGACACAAACTGAGTACCACCGCCGTTGGGCTGTAGTTCTCCTTCAATTTCACTACCAGCAGGAATCAACACCGTTCCGGCAGAGGAGCGCACGTCTTGAGCCACAACTAGGGTCACGGAAGCCGTTTCATTGGGCGTGACGATGATTCTTTCAGCTTCTTCGTAGCGCACTGGAATCACCGTCCCAGTAGGTACAACAAGCCGGGTCGTATCGGAGGGAAATAGCTGCCCCACCAGATATGGCTCATTTGCAACGGCTGGGGTCGCCAGCAAAGTGGGCAAGGCTGACACTGAAGCCATTCCCAACGCCATAAACAAAGCAGTTCTAGATTGCCAGCGTTTTGAAATTAACATTGTTTTTCTCCTGATCCCTGATTGTTTACAACCATTGAGTTTCAAAGTCTTTTTTGCTTTTCTTTTGCCCTAAAGACTTTTTGTTGAAGCAGGGAGCATTGTGATCCGGATACCCTACAAGCTACGACGAGAAGCGATCGCCTTACTTCATTCTCTCGATTCACCCGATGGGATGATTTTTGACGAATTTGAGCAAGAAATGTCGTGTTTTAGTCAGTTTGAAGCTCCACTGCTGAATTTACTGACTTCGGTAGAATTTTGAATGTTCCTGGAATTCAAATAAGTGTATTAAATTTTACAGAGTTTGCGTAAGATCGTCAGCTCTTCGCTCGTTAAGTTGCGCCATTGTCCAGGTTCTAGCCCTGTTAGCGTGAGAGTGGCGATCGCTACCCTGACCAACCGCAGCGTTGGAAAACCGATCGCTGCTGTCATTCGTCGTACCTGGCGGTTGCGCCCCTCAGTTAAGGTAATTTCCAGCCAGGCGGTTGGTACATTTTTACGAAATCGAATTGGCGGATCGCGAGGCGGCAAAGACGGTTCCTCGACTAACAGCTCAGCTTTTGCTGGACGAGTTCGATAGTCTTGAATCACCAGTCCTTGCCGTAGCGGAATCAAGTCTGCCTCAGTCGGAATCCGCTCAACCTGCACCCAGTAGGTACGAGGATGCTGAAATTTTGGGTCGCTCAACCGATGCTGGAGCCGTCCATTGTTGCTCAGCAGCAGCAGTCCTTCACTGTCTCGGTCTAACCGCCCAACTGGGTAAACATCTGGCACATCAATGTAATCTTTGAGGGTAAGTCTGGAGGTGCCACCCTCAGACGCAGCATCAGTGAATTGGGTTAGAACGTCGTAGGGTTTGTAGAACAGTAGGTGGCGATCGCGCACGTCAAATGGCTCATTTTATTAAAAAATCTTAGTTAAGTTGTCCAAATCTTTGGCTCGGCTTTACGCTTAGGTCAAAGGGCTTTGGAAGAGAATCTTATGGATAAACAAAAATATCGGTTCGTTTGCACGCTCTCCTTTGGTGATATCTACGGTCAAATCATCGTTTGGTTAATTGTAATCTTCATCAGTCTGGCATCTGCTTTGGCACTGATGGGTGCTAGCCGTCCAATCTATGCTTTGGCGACTGTCGGGCTAATTTTGGTGCTTTCCCTACCATTTCTGCTCTTCGCCTTCGTCACAACCTTGCTCAACCACATTGAGTTTTCTGAGGTTAGCCCTCAGACTGAGAGCCGAGCAGAACCTAGCGCAGTCTCTAGCCAGCGCCCTGCCCAAGCTGCGGGTTAACGAAAAGCTTCCTGGATACACATCAGATAATTTCTTAAGAAGTTCCCTGCCTTTAGGTAGGGGCTTTTTATTTGCGTCAGGATAGAGATAGGACAACTTCACGCAACAGTTTGAGCGCGATTGAGCATGATTGAACACGACGTAATCATTGTAGGCGGCGGTCTAGCAGGGACGCGGGCAGCAGTAGAAATTGCCAGAACAGATCCTCGATTGAGCATTGCCGTTGTCGCCAAAACTCACCCCATTCGATCGCACTCCGTCGCAGCTCAAGGCGGAATGGCAGCCACCCTAAAGAATGTTGATGATCAAGACACCTGGAAAGCTCACGCTTTTGACACGGTAAAGGGTTCCGATTACCTGGCAGACCAAGATGCCGTCGAAATTCTCACTCGGGAAGCGCCCGATGTGGTGATCGACTTGGAACACATGGGCGTATTGTTTTCCCGCCTGCCCGATGGACGCATTGCTCAGCGTGCTTTTGGCGGACATTCTCATAAACGCACCTGTTACGCCGCTGACAAAACGGGTCACGCTATTTTGCACGAGCTGGTGGCAAACCTGCGTCGCTATGGGGTCCATATTTATGACGAATGGTATGTGCTGCGACTGATTCTAGAAGAAGACCAGGTGAAAGGCGTGGTGATGTATCACCTGCTAGACGGACGCTTGGAAGTGGTACGAGCAAAAGCCGTGATGTTTGCGACAGGCGGTTACGGGCGGGTTTACAACACCACATCTAACGACTTTGCCTCAACGGGCGATGGGCTAGCAATGACAGCCCTTGCCGGACTGCCACTTGAAGATATGGAGTTTGTTCAGTTTCACCCGACTGGTCTGTACCCGGTTGGAGTACTAATTTCAGAGGCAGTGCGTGGTGAAGGGGCTTATTTGATTAATGCAGAGGGCGATCGCTTCATGTCTAACTACGCCCCCAGCAAAATGGAGCTAGCTCCCCGCGACATCACCTCCCGCGCCATCACCAAAGAAATTCGGGCAGGGCGGGGAGCACATCAAGACGGCAGTGCAGGCGGCCCGTTTGTTTACCTTGACCTGCGCCACATGGGACGAGAAAAGATCATGAGTCGTGTCCCCTTCTGTTGGGAGGAGGCACATCGCCTAGTGGGAATTGATGCCGTACATCAGCCGATTCCGATTCGTCCAACGGTTCACTACTCAATGGGCGGCATCCCGGTCAACACAGATGGACGAGTTCGTAGTGGTGCCGATGGCTTGGTCGAAGGCTTCTTTGCCGCTGGGGAAGCCGCTTGCGTTTCCGTACACGGAGCAAATCGATTGGGCAGCAATTCCTTGCTGGAATGTGTGGTTTACGGCAAGAGGACAGGAGCAGCGATCGCCCAATACGTTCAATCGCGCAAACTTCCCGAAATTGACGAGCAGCGCTATCTCACTCAGGCAGAGCAGCAAGTTCAGACCTTGATTGACCAGCCTGGTGAATATCGAATTGATCAAATCCGTCAGGCTTTTCAGGACTGCATGACCGACCACTGCGGCGTGTTTCGCACCGAATCAGTGATGAAGGAAGGGTTAGAAAAGCTGCAAGCGATTCGTCAGCAAGCGCAAAGGATTTACCTGGATGACAAAGCCAAACTCTGGAACACCGAGCTAACCGAAGCGCTAGAACTACAAAACTTGCTGATTGTCGGTGAAATTATTCTCACGGGTGCACTCAATCGTCAGGAAAGCCGAGGTGCACACTGCCGAGAGGATTTCGCAGATCGAGATGATACTAATTTCCTCAAACACACGATGGCTTATTATTCTTCAGCAGGTATTCAAATTGGCGATCGCCCAGTTGCCATTACTATGTTCGAGCCACAGGAACGAAAATATTAGAACGCTGTGTAAACCTAGTTTCCTGTGGAGCAGGCAAGAAGCCTGTAAAAAGCTGCACACCGTGTTAGTGCACACTCGTTAACCTAGTTTATTGCTTGGGAATACTGCTGTTTAGTACAAGACACGAGCTAGGAAATTGAGAAAATGCTGTTCACAGAGCTATTAAATCTGTCTCCAACTGTAATTGGACAAGTGGCTGATGCGTGTCCTGCTCCTAATCCATTTCAACTTGTAGCAATACTGGCTTTGGTCGGAGGAAGCGGAGTCCTTTTAGTCAGTACTGGTGTCGGGATCTGGGGTATCGCATCTACATTAATAGGACTGGTTACAGCAGGAGTCAGTATAGATGCTGTTCCAGCATCAATAACAGCTTTTCTCGGGTTGACTGGCAGCTCAGCAAATCTATTTACCTATCTAATAGGCGAAATTCAGAAGATTTTAGGGTGTTGATGCTATCTAACTTGGAAAGTATTTACTGGAAGCTACAAGTAATCGCAACACGCCTTGCTTGAGTGATTTCGTTCTCTAGCTCTTCTTTTGATTGCGAAGAAAACGGAGAAATTCCATAACTATCCATCAGGTCAGAAAGTTGCCAGCGATCAATATCTAGCAACTCTGCCGCTTTGCCAGAGCTGATATCAGAATGCTGCAATAACGTCATCACATACGCTTCTTTTGCTTTATATTCAGCCTCAACCTGATGTAATTCGGGAATATTCGGAATAGATACGGTGAATTTAACTTCTATTTCCGAGCGCTAAGTTTGCATTGCGTGTAGCCTTAAGCAAAGAGTCTTAGCACCCAGATCATAGCAAAGAGGATTTGTTACACCTGAACACGATCAAATTCGTTGGTAGAAATAACTTTTGCATACCCCTCTGCTAGTGCTCCCATAAAAGCCGCATGAACTTCAGCAGCTTTGACTGTTCCGTCCTTGTACTCCAGATCCCGCGTTGCACAAGCATCTTCAATCACGATGCACTGAAGCCCAAAATCGAATGCAGCGCGAGTTGTAGCATCAATGCACATGTGGCTCATTGCGCCACAAATGACTACTTCATCAACTTCAGAATCTTTGAGGTTACTCAGTAAAGAAGTATCTCTAAAACTATTAGGAAAATTTTTCACAATAATAGTTTCGTTGGGTTGAGGAGCTACACTTTCGTGAGTTTTAGCACCTTCTGTATCGGGTAGGAAAAATGTTGCTTCCGGTTCCACTGAGATATGCTGAATGTGGAAAATTGGAGATCCTTCTTCTCGAAACTTCTGTAGAAGCTTTTGAGCGTTTTTTACGGATTGTTCTACGCCAACAAGCTCCCAATTTCCGCCAGGGAAATAATCGTTTTGAATGTCAACCAGAATCAAGCCTTTCACATTAGCTCCTTGCATAAATTCATCCTGTTGTTACTCTTTTAAGTTGGTACTGCCAGCAAAGCTTGCTCATTGCTCTATCTAGCTGTTGCTTCGATAGCCTGAGTATGAGCGAAGTATCTCGCTATTTCAAGTACGTACAGTATGATTGGGAACTATCAAAAAGTATCGTTCACTAATCTGAGACTAAGCTTGGAGCCTGTTTTACAGGTGATGCTGAGCTGGAGTGAGAAGTGCCTGTGTATGACTGAGCAAAAAGCGGTTTGGTGGGAGGCAATTCGTAACGGTGATCAAGAATCAATTTCACCGACTAAATCAGCAAGCTAAAAAACGTACAAAAAGAGGTTGTTTAGCTCGGAAAATATTTGCTGAAAGCTAGGAGCGATCGCACATTTCCCTTTAATCGAATTTGACGACGCAACAGTGCCCAAACTAAGTTTTGTTCCTTTGCCAAAAACTTTAGCCAGGTGTTAGTGTCAGCCGTGATTTGCAAATTCGGCTATCTACAAGCCCGGTTTGAATATTCAGTTTCTTGTCGCGAATGGTGACGGTTGCCTGATGACTTTCTGCGCCCGTAAAAATAAAATGATAGACCGCATCTAGTCCCTCAGCTTGGTTGCGCTGAAACAAAAGCGGCATTCCTCGCAGAAACCCTTCAACCGTGCGGGGCGGCACTAAAGTGTTTCTCACCTGCTTGACTTGCTTGTGCGGAAATCGTCGTGCAACGTGCACTTCAGCGTCAGAACCAGGCACAACATAAATCGTTTCATCCTTGTCCTGTAAAGGTTTGACCACTTCCTGGACGAAGCCCACGCGATTCCTGAGAAATGGTCCGATCACATCTTCTCCAGCAGGACAAGCAGCCATGCAATAAGCCGCTTTGTAATTCGCCCCAAAGGAAAGGCTCTGCCACATGGAGGCAGATTCGGATGGGCTAACTTTTTGACGATAGTCCTTGAAACTGCGGCTTTCTGCTACTTCTCCAGCCCAGTCTCCAAAGCCACCCATAAATTCGCGGTAGTTGTGGGTGTAGCAGGCAGAGAAGTCAAAGTGTCCATCGGTGGCGATCGCCCCCACTGGGCAAGCCACCACACATAACCTGCATTCCAGACAGGGATTGTAGTCAATTGGGGCACTGTAGGCGCTTACTTCTGCATCGATCAGCACCGTGCCTAGCAGAATAAAATTGCCAAACTTGGGGTGAATCACGTTGCGATGAATGCCCATGTGTCCCAGTCCGGCTGCCACTGCCACTGGCTTGTGCGAAACCACCCAAACCTTGCCGGGAAAGCGATCCATCTCCATCGGAAATCCCATTGCTGGATTCAGAGCACGAATACCTCGTCGCTCCAGCGCTGTTACAATTTCGCAGCTAATGTCATTCACCTCATCTCCCGTATGGTGAAACTCGACATTGGCAACCGATCGCGCCGGACTGCGAACATTCTCTCGATTCATCCGACAGACAAAGCTGATCAACGCTTTGGTGGGCGGGAAGGCAGTTAAAATATCTCGTTGCTGGTCGGCGATCGCCAATTGCCCTACTTCGACAAACCCTACATCATCTGCGCCTGCGTCCAAACAAAGCTGACGCAGCCAATCTACATCCAGCGTAATCACAGATTCCTCACGAGTCGCTTCCTGCTCGCGAAACCACTTAACCGTCGGATGCTGTTCAAATTGAGACATAGGTTTCCTCGCTAGTTTTAAGTGTATATACACTTTTTGACGGACTTAACTGCTAAGACTATTCGACAAACGGGATTGGAAGCTGGAGGCTAGGAGCCAGGTGTATTTTTCAATTCCTTAAAACCTTTCAGCTCTTCCACCTCCTACTCCTTCGCGCTTCCTATATTTCACGAACCAAAGACACCGTGTTTGCCAAACTAAACAGCAGCACTTGCCACTGATCCTGACCTAATCCCTCAACGACTTGCTGCTGTGCTTCCTTCCAGAGGGGAAATGCCTTTGCTAGAGCAGATTGCCCAGTTGCAGTCAGGGTGACAATTCTCTCTCGCTGGTCTTGTCCGGGCTCAATGGCAACTAGCCCTTGTCGCTGGAGGGGTTTGAGATTACGAGTCAGGGTCGTGCGATCCATCACCAAAACTTGAGCCAGGGTCTTCATCGTGGGGGAACCCACTTGAGCTAGAGCCGTTAGCAGCGTGAATTGGTTAACCAGCAGCCCGCTCGGTTGGAGCTTTTCATCAAAAAACTGGGTGACGACGCGAGTTGCCTTGCGCAGGTTAAAGCAGGTACAACTTGTAGCGGCATCGGGATTGTGTGAACTAGGTTGTGATTCTTGTGAATGCATAATAGGTGTATATCCACTTAATTAGATCTTGTCAAGCGGATCACCTAGTTAAGAAATGTCAGAGAAGCTTAGCGATCGCCCACCTGTAGGTTGTTTCGCATTTTTTGCAGAGATATCATATCGACAAAAATCACCTGAAAAATCCATTTCAATTTGATATGCAACCTGAACTAGGTGTAACCCAATCGGGGTTAAATTATTCAGTTCATTCAATATCCCGTGTCCCTGCCTCTGCTTTAACTGCGTCTGAATTTTTTGAGCAGTACCAAAAACCAGGAGTGCCCGTAATTGTGGCGGGTTTGTTGGATGCTGAGTTGGACTGGAGCTTGGACTATTTGCGTGAAAAACTAAATACTTTTGTGCTTCCGATTCGGCGGTATGGGTGGAAGCGGTATGAGCAAGATAAGCGCACCTGGCAAAGCATCGGCAGCGGCACTGAAGCTCAGCGCGTTCCATTTATTCAATATGCTGAAATGCTAGAAAGCGGCGAAGCCCAGGAACAGGATATTTACCTAGTTAAACGTTCCCTCAAAAACACGCCACTAGAGCAAAATCTAGCGTCGCTCCAACAGGTCGGAGAGAAATTGGGTTTGGCTCCGATGAGCGACTTTAATCTTTGGTTAGGCACATCAGGACACATCACCTGTCTGCACTACGACCCGATGGACGGCACGTTGATACAGCTTCGTGGTGCCAAAAAAGTGGTGCTTTTCCCACCGTCTCAGCTTTACAACCTTTACCCATTTTCTTTTTGGGTACATTTGCGTCATGGCTTAAAGATGCGGGCTTCTTACAGCCAGGTGTATCCTGAGCGTCCTGATTTTGAAGCATTTCCTCGACTCAGGCAGGCACTCCAGCATCGCTATGACGATGTGTTACGGCAGGGGGAGGTGCTGTTTATTCCAGCAGGCTGGTGGCACGAGTTGACCACTGTAGGAAATGAGGCTGGAGATGTAATGGTTTGTTCTGTAAACCGCTTTTGGCAGGTTCCAGCAGTGCGATCGCTCCGTCTATGGAGCAAGTGGCGAGTGCATTTGGGCAGCGTTTGTGCGATTCCCCACATCTTGGGAGATGTAATCAGGGCGATCGCCAGCGGCAACGCTCAAGCGCTGAGTCAGATCTGGCAGAAAATCTAAGAAAAATAACGCATATTCCCCAGCTAGATTGTGTTAGAAGTGAGACACTATTCCCTTCGTTTGCGGTTATGCAGAGTAAGTTTGCGTATCCCATGGTGCTGATAAGCCTGGTTGCGGCATTGGCGTTTGCTATGCAGTGGGTACGTGAGCAAAATCGGACTCATCATTTAGTGATTGCGACCGCTAGCCGAGACGGAGAATATTTTGCCTTTGCCAGTGTGTTAGCGAAAGTAGTGTCTCGTCATCATCCTGAGATCAAAATCAGGGTGCGAGAAACGGCTGGCTCGGTCGAAAACATGTCGCTGCTGGCGCAAAACCAAGTTCAGTTGGCGATCGTGCAGAGTGACACGCCAGTCCATTCCTCGGTGAAAGCCGTTGCCTATTTGTTTCCAGAGGTATTTCACCTGCTCGCCACGGCAGAGTCGGGAATTGAGGGAATGGCTGACCTGCGCGGCAAACGGGTAGCACTGACCCCTGAAGGCAGCGGTTCTTATGCACTATTTCAAGCAGTTAGCCCTCACTATGGGTTAAACGAAACGAATTATCAGGCAATCCCTCTTCCTGCAGATCAGGCCTCTGCTGCTCTACAGGAAGGACAAGCCGATGCAATGTTTCGCGTCATTGCCCTGGGTAGCACCTCAGTCAGCCACCTGCTCGAAACCAGCCAGATTCGCCTGATTCCGATCGATCAGGTCGAGGCGTTGCGGCTTTCCCTACCCTATTTAGAAGCAACTCAAATTCCCAAGGGCACCTACAATGGGGCGGGTCCGATTCCACCTGAAAATATTCCAGTGGTGGCAGTGCGGGCAGAATTGGTTGCCCACGCTGGCGTTAGTGAAGAAGCCGTGCGGGAAATTACTCGCACCCTGTTTGAGCTACGCAGCGAACTTGTAGCACAATACCCCCGTGCCGCCAACATTCGTTTACCTGAATCAGCAGAAAACCTGGGGATTCCCCTACATCCGGGTGCCAGAGCCTATTACAACCAGGACAATCCTAACTTTTGGCTCGAATATGCTGAGCTGATTGGGTTGCTGCTGTCGGTTGCCGTTCTTTTGGTATCTGCGTTCTGGCAATTTCGTCTCTGGCTCTTGGCAAGCCAAAAAAATCGCGCCGATCGCTACAACCTGGAGATTTTAGACATTATTGAACAAGTCCAAACCGTTAACGACTTAGAACATCTCTACAAAATTCGCCATCAGCTTTTTGAAATTTTTGCTCAGGTCGTCGTAGACCTGGATAAAGACCGAATTTCACCCGAATCCTTTCAATCCTTTACCTTTCCCTGGGACGTAGCAATTACAACGATCCGCCATCGTGAGATGATTCTGCTAAATCTGCACCATAAATCCTGATGTCAACGCTTACTTTAGTCATTGGCAACAAAAATTATTCTTCCTGGTCGCTACGCCCCTGGCTGGCAATGAAGCAGGCAGGGCTAGATTTTGCTGAAGTTCGCATTCCGCTAGACACACCCGAAACCCACGCCAGGATTTTGCAATACTCACCTACGGGTAGAGTGCCTGTACTAATTCACGATGACCTAACCGTTTGGGACTCTCTCGCCATCTGTGAATATCTGGCAGAGCAGTTTGCGGGACACTGGTTGCCCGAAGATCGAGCAGCAAGGGCGATCGCCCGCTCCATCAGCGCCGAGATGCATTCCGGCTTTAGCAACCTGCGACAACACATGCCGATGGACTGCCGCGCCCGACTGCCTGGACAAGGTAGGGCACCCGGTGTGCAGTCAGACATCGATCGCATCACCGAAATCTGGCGCACTTGTCGGCAGCAGTTCGGCACTGGCGGCAATTTTCTGTTTGGTCAATTCACCTTTGCCGATGCCATGTATGCGCCTGTCGTATCTCGCTTTGTCACCTATGGAGTTGAGTTAGATGGAATTGCAAAAGCCTACGCAGATGCAGTTTGGGCACTGCTATCAATGCAAGAATGGGTTGCAGCAGCGGAAGCCGAGTCAGAGTATTTAGCAGAATCTAAGCTTTAGTAGAATTAAAAACTCATCCCACACCTGATTTGAGCGCACCATGCGGATTCTTCTAGTAGACGATGAGGTGGAATTAACAGACCCCCTGAATCTGGCACTTGCCCGCGAAGGCTACAGCGTCGATGTTGCTCATGATGGGGCAGAGGGGAGTCAATTGGCCGCCCAGGGTAACTATGAGCTACTGATCTTAGATTGGATGCTACCTCACCAGAGCGGACTGGAGATTTGCCAGGAATTGCGATCGCACGGTGACACCACCCCCGTTCTCTTCCTTACTGCCAAAGACACGATTGACGATCGGGTCAAGGGATTGGATGCAGGTGCAGACGACTACTTAATCAAACCTTTTGAGCTGCGAGAGCTGTTAGCCCGAGTGCGAGCATTGCTGCGCCGTCCGCCGATCCAGGAAACGCCCGTGCCCACTCCGCGACTACGGGTCCAGGATTTTGAACTAGATCTAGAGAATCAGCTTGCCTATCGGCAGAGGCGAACCATCGAACTGTCGGAGAAAGAAAGCCAGCTCCTGGCTTATCTGATGACCCACCCGAATCAGTTGCTCACTCACAGTCAAATTCACCATCACCTTTGGGCCGAAGGACAACCCAGCAGCAATGCTTTGGCAGCCCAGATTCGTCTGCTGCGTCGCAAAATTGAGGCTAGCGGTGAACCTCCGCTGATTCACACCGTCTACGGGAAAGGGTACCGCTTCGGCTCTTCTGAAGGCGGCGATCATTAGATTCCCTGGGTGAATAGCAGCGCGGCGCTGCCATTTACCCTTCAGAAGGTGGTTTTTGTAGAAGATCTATTAACAAAAAGAAAGCAACAGCTTCGTTTTTGTTACACATGTCTTGCAGTAAAGTCTTGCAATTTGTCGTAGGTTTAGTTCCGCAATTTGTGCAATTCATTCACTGCAATCTTCTAAATCATGAGGTGGCCTTAACTCAAATTGCATCTCTTATTTTGTTTCTAAATTTGCTGATTAGCTTGAGCAAAGTCTGCGTTCTACACGTGCATTAACCAACTTCAATCAACAGCAACCAGATGTTTGAAACTTTTGAGGACGAATTTGGTCTGCCTGTAGGTTTTTGGGTGCAAGCAACACAGAGTAGATCTGGCGCTCTTTTGCAGTCAACTCATTTGCAAGGCGATCGCCCTACCCCCATCCCAAACCGGTTCGACCGAAGAACTTAAAGGGGCGATCGCCGCGCTCTCCATTCCCATCGATTACTTCAGCAAGCACAGCATTTGTAGAACTAGAATCTAAACATCTTGATAGCATCATGGAATAAAAATTCTCAAAATTTTATTTCTTCGTCTTTTTACGATTAGTTCAACCTTTTGGGGGATCACTATCTTGCATTTATCGATTCGAATGAATTACTTTATTAAGATGCGTGACTAACCAAGCTTGGAATTGAGCAATCGGGATGGCACAAACACTCTTCAGTGAAGCAGATAGACTGGATGCCCTCAAGCGCTACAGAATTCTTGATACTGCTCCAGAGGAGGTGTTAGATGACCTCACAAAACTGGCAGCACGCACTTGTGGCGTTCCGATCGCACTGATCAACCTGATTGACTTAGATCGCCAGTGGTTCAAATCCAAAATCGGATGGGATACAGTCAGTGTTGCCAGAGATGTTGGCTTTTGCGATCAAGCAATCCTACAACCCGATGAAATTCTGGTCATTTCAGATACGCTAAATGACTCGCGGTTTGCCAGTGACCCACTGGTGACTGCATCACCCCACATTCGCTTTTATGCGGGCGCGCCTCTAGTCACGCCAGACGGCTTTGCGATCGGCACCCTTTGTACGATGGATTGGATTCCTCGTATCCTGAGTGACGATCAGCTTGATACTTTGCGGATTCTAAGCCGTCAGGTGATCATGCAGTTAGAGTTGAAGGCGAATGTCACGCAGCTAGAGCGCACCGTCAATCGCCAAAAACGGGTAGAAAATGCTCTACAGCGCAGTAATCAGCGCTTCCGCCAAACGCTGGAAGAACTTCAGCAAACCCAGACTCAACTGATTCAAACCGAGAAAATGTCAAGCCTGGGGCAAATGGTCGCAGGTGTTGCCCACGAGATTAACAATCCCGTAAGTTTTGTCTACGGCAATATCACTTACGTCAATCGCTACATCCAAGATTTGTTTGGTCTTCTGGATCTCTACCAGTGCCACTACCCTCAACCCGCTCCGGAGATTCAGCAGTGGAGCGAGCAAATTGACCTTGACTTCTTGTCAGAAGACTTACCCAAAATCCTGGCTTCGATGAAAGTTGGGGCAGATCGAATTCGACAGATCGTCCTGTCACTGCGAAACTTCTCTCGATTAGACGAAGCAGAAAAAAAGGCTGTTGACCTGCATCAAGGCATCGACAACACCTTGATGATTTTGCAGCATCGGCTGAAACCAGCACTCGACCATCCCGGGGTTGAGGTGATTAAGACCTATGGCAATATTCCACTCGTAGAGTGCTACGCTGGACAGCTCAATCAGGTGTTTATGAACATTCTCAGCAATGCTGTTGATGCTCTAGAACACGCTAACTCTAGCGCTGCTCCGTCAGACCCTGAATCTATTTCAGACCAAGAGGCTGTTAAGGGTCAAACTTCCAAGGGTCAAATTTCTATCAGTACAAGGTTTACCCACCGGGGCAAATTTTCTAAGCAACCCTGTGTGATCATTCGCATCACGGATAATGGTCCTGGCATTTCTCCGGCAGCGAAAGAAAAACTATTTGATCCTTTTTTCACGACAAAACCGGTCGGCAAGGGGACGGGGCTGGGGCTATCTATCAGCTATCAGATTGTAATAGAGCGCCACGGAGGCGTGTTGAAATGCTTCTCAGAGCCGGGGCAAGGTACAGAGTTCTGGATTGAGATTCCAACCTGCAACACCCAACCCATTAGCCTTGAAACTCATTCACTTCCTACATCTGCAAGCTTAGAAATAGCAGAGAACCTTGAAGCAAGAAGCAATCCTAAAGTTGGGGTCTATCAAGACGCACCTTCAAGCTAATCAACTCCTACTAAAATGCTATGGCTTGATAGAAGAGGCAGGGTGACACCCTGCCTCTTGTTCTAACTTCAGTGACTAGCGCTATAAACCGTGACGCTATTCGTCTGCCCACATGACATCCTGCCGTTTGGCATGAATGCTTTTGACGTGTTTTTTCACCGTGTCAACGGTGATGTGCAGCTTGGCCGCAATCGTTTTATAGGTGCAGTTTGCGCGACGCAGTAGCCAGACTTCTGATTCGCGATCGGTTAACCCAAAGCGTTGCCGTTCAGCGATCGCCATTTTTTTAGCAGATTGATATCTGTCTTCCAGCGCAACTAGTAAACAGGGGCGATCGCTATTTTCTAAATTAATCCACTGCACCCGAACTCGAATCGTATCAAATGCACCCATTTCAAGTTCATCTTCGATCATAAAAATATGGTCGGGATACAGTGTGCGACTATCAACCATTAACTGACAGATCCGCCAAACTCTAGAGGGAACTAAGCTAGAGCTTGAATTACGCTGGTTGAGGCTATCACAAATCTGGCGAGCACAGCAGTTTACACAAACGACTTCGCCTTGATCTGTCAGAATTAAAATGCCATCAATGAAACCTTCTATGATGCTATGAATGTCCATTAGAGGGGGGCTTGAATGAACAACATTTCACCTCTTAGAACAGGCAGATGTTAGGAAGCTAGGCTTACCAAACCATCTTCCATTTATCAAGAGGATTGAGTCCTATAGAAAATCAACTGAGCCTGTAAGCGAGATTGATTTATGACACTACAACAACTGCCCCTCAAATTTCGGCTATCTTCGCAAGATTACAGTTTGATAACCGATTTAGGTATTCAACCAGTCTTAAAATTGGTTGCTAGCCCAAGAATTTTTACTAGTAGCAAGCCTCACCCTTTAGGGTGAAAGAGTTAATAAAAAGTCAAATGAGTTTTGCCAAAAGCACCTTATCTCTACAGTATTGAACTCTTGTCAGTAAGGATCTTTTCAGAAAACAAACTTATCCCTTCCCTTTCACCTTCAGCGATTCTATAACTATTTCAAATCGGTTATGAGAAGCAACCTTTCCAGGGCTAAGGCTTCCATAACCAATCGGTCTTATAACTAATTTAGAACTGCTATATAGCAACCTGATTGAATTTATATTTGATCGATGAAAATAATTTGTGAAAGCAAATATCTTCCGTGTAGGTGCTCTCACAAATTATTCAGAAATTTAATAGAAGCAGACAATATTCTGTTACACAAATTTTGCTTGTGTAACAGAATATTGTCTGCTTCAATACCAACTGCTCCACTATATTGCCTACAAAATACTCCAAATGTAGGTTTCCAAATTTGGCAGATCCACTATGTTGGAGTTATTGGTAAAACTTTGCTTCGAGTAGATCTGCTGTGTTTCAATTTCTTTACTTCCTAACCCATTGGCTGGTTCAAGTCATCCAGCCTATCCTGGTACCGCTCTGTTTTGTATTTGCCTGGTCACTCATTCTCATGGCAGTTTGGAGTGTCTGGACTGCACTTCAAGATGGAGTCGCGAATGCTAAGCGAATGCATCAAATTCCCTGTGCAAACTGTCAGTTTTTTACAGGCGACTATCACCTTAAGTGCACAGTTCATCCAACTATGGCTTTGACTGAAGAAGCGATCGACTGCATGGACCACCAACCTGCAGCCGAAGCAAATCTTGTATTTCGCCCCTGAAATACTCCCTTAAAATACTTTGGATGCAATAGATGCAATAGTGGTTTGTGGAGAGAAGCGCACCGTCGTTTTCTTCAAAAACTGCTGTTTTGTCAATGATCCTAAAGCAAAAAAATTCAAATGCTAATCCGAAAGCTCAACGCTTGTGACGAGTTTGTTGCAGGGGATGGAACGTTGCTGCGCGAGTTGCTGCATCCCGATAAGCAACCTCTGGCGCTGCGATATAGTCTTGCCCATGCGATCGTCCCGGCGGGGCAAACGTCTTACCCCCATTCCCTCAAGACCTCTGAGGTTTACTACATTCTCAGTGGCATGGGTGAGATGCACATCGACGATGAGAGTCAGAGGGTTGAGCCAGGGGACACTATTTATATTCCGCCGGATGCCGAGCAATTTATCTACAACAGCGGCACCGAGCCATTAGTCTTTATTTGCATTGTTGATCCTGCTTGGAGACAGGAGGATGAGACGGTGTATGGCGATCGCCCATCCTCCTGAAATCAAGCCAGCACCAGCCAGGGAATGCGTTTACTTAAAAAACCGCTAAATTACTTCGGCTTTGGTGAAATCCCCCAAAAAGGCTATCTTTTTAGCCTCTCAAGCCGTGTGCGTGGATAAATGTATTCCCATATACAGAATTAGGCTACTCAGAATTGGTGCAATCGTCATGTTCTCTATGTTGTTCACCTGTATCCCTTCGACATCCAGATGTAGCTTTTAATCAAGCGATAGCGGAAATCAATGGAGCTACCCGGTGAACTGTAGATTCAGAATCTATCGCTCCGCTCAACGGAGTTCAAATTTAAGATCCTGACTGCTCCTCTTAAACCCAACACAAAAATCTGCGGCTCTCACTGAGTCGTTGGGCTTGCTTCATTCATTAAGGAACGTCCAGTGATGTCTAAACTGTTGCTCAAAAAAAGAAGAAGAAATAGGCGGTTCTCGCTCCGAGACACGTCAATGCCGCGCAACCGGCAGCTCAATTTATCTAATCCTGCGACTCTGTTTGAACAAATCAAAACCTGGGTAAAGCAGCTCTCTCCAAGCTGGCAAGCTTGCATTCCTCTAGCCTGCATTCTTGTCCTAGCCTGTGCTTTCAGTGCGACTGCTCAGGATGTTTCTCCTGAAGAAGCAGTTGCAGAACTGAGAGTTGGCTTGGATACTCTTTGGGTTGTGGTTGCATCAATCCTAGTTATTTTCATGAACGCGGGTTTCTGTATGTTAGAAACCGGGTTCTGCCGTCAGAAGAATGCAGTCAACGTTCTGGCTAAAAACCTGATTGTTTTTGCTCTAGCGACTATCGCTTTCTGGGCGATCGGGTTTGGACTCATGTTTGGTGACGGCAACGGCTTCATCGGTCTAAATGGCTTCTTCCTCAGTGGTGCAGACAATAGCCCTGCGACAGGTGATGCTTATCAGGGTGTTTTTGGTTCCCTTAACTGGACGGGTATTCCCCTTACCGTTAAGTTTCTATTTCAGGTTGCTTTTGCCGGAACCGCAGCGACAATCGTTTCTGGTGCAGTAGCCGAGCGAATCAAATTCGTTGACTTCTTGATTTTCAGCCTGCTGCTTGTGGGTATTGCTTACCCCATCACCGGACACTGGGTTTGGGGCGGTGGATGGCTATATGAATTTGGTTTCTGGGATTTTGCTGGTTCAACCGTGGTTCACATGGTTGGTGGTTGGGCAGCGCTCATGGGGGCAGCTTTCCTCGGTCCTCGGATTGGTCGTTATCAGGATGGCGGCACAACGGCTCTACCTGGTCACAACATGTCGATCGCAACACTGGGATGCTTGATCCTGTGGATCGGCTGGTTTGGCTTTAACCCTGGCTCTGTCATGGCTGTGAATGCCAGCATCGGACACATTGCTCTTACTACTAACCTGGCAGGAGCGGCAGGCGGAATTGCTGCAACCATTACATCCTGGATATTGTCTGGAAAGCCTGACCTGTCGATGATCATCAACGGCATTTTGGCGGGTTTAGTTGCAGTTACTGCTAGTTGTGCCTTCGTAGGCTACGTTCCTGCCCTTATCATCGGTACGATTGGTGGCATCCTGGTTGTCTTCGCTGTGTATTTCTTCGACAGCATCAAGATTGACGACCCCGTTGGTGCAACTTCTGTTCACCTAGTCAACGGTGCCTGGGGAACCCTGGCACTCGGTCTGTTTGCGAACCCAGCCATCCACGGGATAGAAGAAGGTCCTGTTGGCTTGTTCTATGGGGGTGGCATCAACCAGCTATTCATCCAGCTTGTCGGCATTTTGGCTGTAGGCGGTATGACTGTTCTACTGTCAACCATCTTTTGGTTAGCGCTGAAGGCAACTCTAGGACTCCGTGTAACGGAGGAAGAAGAGCTAATCGGTCTAGATATTGGCGAACACGGCATGGAAGCTTACAGCGGCTTCATCAAAGACACGAGCGGCATGGCTGGCAGCACAGCTAATGTTCCCAGTGGCTCAACTGGTATCGCTGGTAGCTCACCCAATCTCTAGGGTCTGTTTTTAATAGCACCTTTATTTGAGCCAGTTTGGTTCAGTACAATAGGCGGCGGTGGTGGTTCTTGAAGATTTGGGAGCCGCCCCTACCGCTTTTTTTATTAAGCTTAGTTGTCTGCTATTTCCTCCGGTTTAAACTAATCATTGAATATTCGTTACGCCATAAGAGTTCAAAAACCTGATGGGCGATCGCCGTCTTAAGCCAGTTGCGAGTCTCATCAAATCTGCTGTCTTCTGTCAGCACTTGGGAGATTTGCCAACGTGGGCACTTTTCTCTCTAATGACCAACAGTTTTTTGCTTGTATCAGTCGTATTGCTTTTGTTTCGTGATTACAGTGCGGGCATCAACTTAACCACCCGCACACCTGCAAGAACGTCTGCCCTAGTGGCTCAGTCCAGTTTGTTGCTTCAGCCTAATTTGGTAGATTCGGCTTACCCACTGGTGGCTCAGCTAGGCCCACGTCATCAGTTAACCTACCAGCAATGGGTGAATCTGCTAGAGCAGGAAGCTCAGGCAGCCGCCGCAAACCCACCCGATCGCCTGACGATTTTGGTAGGAGACTCTCTCAGCCTGTGGTTTCCGTCTCAGTTGCTCCTAGCTGAACGGGACTGGCTCAACCAAGGAATTTCAGGTGAAACCTCTGCTGGCTTGCTGAGGCGGCTGGACCTGTTTCGCACAACCAAGCCAGAAACGCTGTTTGTCATGATTGGTATTAATGATCTGATTCGCGGCGTGTCTGATGAGACGCTGCTAGCAAATCAGCGCCTGATCATACAGACCTTGAAAGAGCAACATCCTCAGGCTGAAATCGTTGTTCAGTCAATTTTGCCGCATGGGGCGGAGCAAGCGGTGTGGGAAGGGCGATCGCGGCTTTTAGAAATTCCCAACAGCTACATCCGGGAATTAAACCAGGAACTAGAGGCGATCGCCGTTCAAGAGGGCGTGCATTACCTTGACTTGCATCCTCTGTTTACCGACACCGCAGGCAACCTGCGCCCCGAACTCAGCACCGACGGACTCCACCTCAGCGCTCAAGGCTACCTGGTCTGGAGTTCAGCCCTGCAAATCTTTAGCCAAACAAAGCTTGAGGTGGAGGAGTAACAGTAGCAGAACCGTAGCGACGGGTAAATCACTATGTTTGAGCAACGGTTTAGTCCTTTAACCCGTTCCGCAACTGACTGAGAGTAGCTTTATAGCGAATTATCTTTGGGTGGAGTTTACAAAACTCATGAATCTGTCTTGCGTCTCTTGCAATTGCCCAAACTCTGCTTTAGTGTCAGGTATGTTTGAGCAAACTTGAGCAAGCATCTTTGAGCAAGTCTGAGCAAATAGGAGGAAATCGGCAACTCTGCTGTTAAGCGACAGCAAGTTGAGATATCCTTTAACAAAAGTTTATTTAAGCTGTTTCAAGGTGTCACTATGGATCCTGAAGTGAAGCAAGATATCAATTCCGAAGTCGTGACCGAGGTTGAAACCACCAAAGTCAGCCTTGATGGAGAGGATGCTGGAACCATTACTCAATTCACGACGACCAGTGAGTCGCAAGAGCAATGGCGGCAAATTGGAGAAAAAGTCTCTGGTTTTTTGGCTGATTTACCGGAGTATCTAACCGAGTTTTTCAGCGAATACAGACGGCCAATCATCTCAATCGGCTTGATCTTTGGGACAATTGTTTTGGCAAAGCTAGTTCTAGCAATTCTAGACTCGCTTGATGATATTCCACTGCTTGAGCCATCGTTGAAGCTGATTGGTTTGGGCTACTCTGCCTGGTTCGTTTACCGCTATCTGTTGCGGGCTTCTAATCGCAAAGAACTGGCTGATGATTTCAACTCTCTGAGAGAGCAGGTCCTGGGTCAAGGTTCTCCTAAAGTCTAGCGATCGCCTTTGAGCAAAATTTGAAAAGCGAGGGCAGGATTAGAATGCCTTCGCTTTTCTATTTTCTGGTGATGATAATCGGTAGGATTTGCAAGCTGCTCATACCAAACCCATCTGTAGAGTAGCGGTATTGGTAGATACTGTGCATGTAGGTTGAAGTCAAGCAGGTTGAGGAGTTATGTCAGTTTGGGGTCAAAGGGCTTCTGCGAATGCAAGACCCCGAAGACCCAACGAATGACCTTGTGC
>NZ_JACJPJ010000042.1:0-28592 GCF_014696015.1 Oculatella sp. FACHB-28
ACGCTCAAAGCGGATGAGGCGATTCATCCAGAGACCCAACTGAGGTAGAGCAAGTATCCCAATAACACTATTGAGCAGGATCATCGGCACATCAAGCGCATTGTGAAACCGATGATGGGATTCAAGTCGTTCAATAGTGCCAGAAGAACTCTGGGTGGGATTGAAGCGATGAATATGATTCGTAAAGGACAAGTGAATGGAATTGATCAGGGGGATGGTGTCTCTCAAGCCAAATTGATTGATGCGCTCTTTGGAATTGCTGCTTAAGGGAATGCTAACGATACCGATTGTTTGTCCTTGATAAGTTTTTGCGACACAACCAGGAATTCAAGGTGGTCTGCCTCAATCACCCCCACTAATAAGTCGGTTAGTCTGGAAAGCTTCACATTTAATATGTTAGCCTCTTCAAAGTCCTCAATTAAACATGAATCCTTCCCGACAATATCGGCGCTAGCAACAATGTCATATCCATCTAAACCCTCTGCTGAGCCTTGTGTAACAACCTTCGATGAGTTTGTGCAATTGGCGGATTATTCTCTGATGGATACCTTAAATGCCGATCCTGATGCCACTGGAGATGGTGATGATCACCGAGCCCGCCAGGTTTTTTCTGGTCATTTCGTACCTGTGACACCCACGCCGCTTGCAGACCCAGAATATGTAGCTCATAGCCGCACCTTTTTTAAGGAACTTGGGTTGAGCGATGGACTGGCGCTTAATGAAAAATTTCGCCGTGTATTTTCTGGTGATCTCTCTGCTGCCCACGAGCCGATGCGTCAGGTGGGCTGGGCGACGGGTTATGCCCTGTCGATTTATGGCACCGAATATACCCAACAATGTCTATTTGGTACGGGTAATGGTTATGGCGATGGTCGAGCGATATCTGTATTTGAAGGAATCATCAATGGACAGCGCTGGGAAATGCAATTGAAAGGGGGTGGCCCAACGCCTTATTGCCGGGGTGCCGACGGGCGCGCTGTCCTCCGGTCAAGTGTGCGTGAGTTTCTAGCGCAAGACTATATGCAATCGTTAGGTGTGCCAACATCGCGCTCTTTGATACTGTATGTTTCTAAATCTGAGACCGTTACCCGTCCTTGGTATTCTCAAGATTCCTACTCTATTGACCCTGATGTTTTGGTGGACAATCCTGTAGCCATTTCAACTCGCGTTGCACCCTCCTTTTTGCGCGTTGGTCAGCTAGAGTTATTTGCCCGCCGCACTCGTAGCAATGCTCATCCAAAAGCATTAGAAGAGTTGAGCATGATAGTGTCGCACTTAATTGAGCGAGAGTACAAAAGCGACATTAATCAAAGCCTTGGTTTTGCCGATCAATTAGTTGAGTTGGCTAAGCTATTTCGCCAGCGTCTCACTTCACTGGTGGCTAATTGGCTACGTGTTGGTTATTGCCAGGGTAATTTTAACAGTGACAACTGCGCTGCTGGAGGCTTTACCCTAGACTATGGACCCTTTGGATTTTGTGAAAAATTTGACCCTTGGTTTCAATCTTGGACTGGTGGTGGCGAGCACTTTTCATTCTTCAATCAGCCCATTGCAGCAGAAGCAAATTATTACATGTTTTGGAAAGCAGTGAGACTGCTACTTACAGAAGATGCTGAAGCGTTAGAACAGTTCGACCAAGTAGGCCGCGGCTTTTCAGAAGCCATGCAAAAACAAATCCAAAAAATGTGGGCGGACAAACTTGGCTTGACTGAATATCACCCAAAGCTATTTGAAAAATTAATGCAGTTAATGACTGACTCAGAGGTAGATTACACCATTTTCTTCCGCGAGTTGTCCCATATACCAGATGATATCTCAGCATTGAAAAAAAGCTTCTACGTTAAAACTTCACCACTACTCGATGAACAATGGCAATCTTGGCTAAAAAGCTGGCGCGACCTCGTCATTAACGACGGCAATTTGGCTGAGATATCAACAAAGATGAAACAGACGAACCCAAAATACACATGGCGAGAGTGGTTGATTGCCCCTGCCTACCAACAAGCCATGCAGGGTGACTATACTTTAGTTAAAGAGTTGCAAGAAGTCCTTAGCTATCCATATGATGAGCAATCACAAGACGTAGAAGATAAATACTATCGTCTAAGACCTAAGGCGTTTTTTAACACGGGTGGCGTGTCGCACTATAGCTGTTCATCTTGAATAGCTGCGTGACAAGCAACTAATCAAACGATTGTACGTAGTTCTAGACTTTTGGCTCAACAAAAAAATCAACGGTTTCAGACTATAACTAAACGGTAATTTAATCTAAATCCAGCCCAGAGCTATTGACGGCAACAGAAGAATGCCAACATCTGTATAATCCTGAAAACGCTTGAAAGCTTTACTCATCAAAGGTTTTAACGATTTGAATGTCTTGAATGCCTTGAATTCTACAGAAAAGAGAGGTCGAAACATTCGCTCAGCAAAGGTTCTAGCCTTAAAGTTGTTTTTGCCGCGTTTGCTAAACAACCGGATTCAATGCGGTCATCGAGAACGTTTTGCCGTTTTGCCTTCTGAGTCATTTCCTCCTTAAGTAGGATGAAGTGCAGGAGCCAGGAGCAAATCCTTAAACTACAGATATATAAGTTCAGTTCCCACAGAATCGATCGCTCAATGCTCACCCCCAAACCATACATCCGTTACTCCCAAACTGTAGAAGTCAATCAACCCGACGAGGAGCGGCTGATTCGCGAAATTGTTGATTCCGTTGCCCGGCAGGGGCAGAAGGTGTTTGATAAGCATCGCCATGCCATGCGGGGGGCTCATGCCAAGAGTCATGGCGGACTGAAGGGGGAACTGAGGATCTACGACAACTTGCCTGCCCATCTCGCGCAGGGATTGTTTTGCCAACCCCGCACTTATCCGGTGATGATTCGCTTCTCAACCGTCCCCGGTGACATCATGCCGGATGGTCTATCTTGCTTTCGCGGCATGGCCATCAAGGTCATTGACGTGGCAGGACCGAAGCTTCTGGAGACGGAACCTGATGCCGTAACTCAAGACTTTTTGATGATCAACAGTCCGGTTTTTCCATCGGGCACTATTGCTCGCTTTCTCCCGGAACAGTTGCTCCAGGAAAAGGTTGTGGTCAGAGCCCCAGAGGAGGCACAACAGCTATTTGGAACGGTTGCTCGAATGACCAATGCAATGACTCAGAAAGTAGGGATCAACCTCTATCCGAGTGCGTTAGGTCTCACCCAGCCCGAAACGCACATTCTGGGGGAAACCTACTATACCTCTGCTGCCCTGCGCTATGGCGACTATATTGCTAAATTGAGTGTCACTCCCGTCTCTGCCAACCTTCAGCCGCTCATTGACAAACGCATTGATACACAGAACGCTTCTGTACTGCGAGATCTAATCGTTGAGTTCTTCCGGCAACAGTCTGCCGAGTATGAACTCCGTGTCCAGCTTTGCACCAATCTGGAGACGATGCCGATCGAGGATTCGTCGATTGAGTGGTCAGAGGGGGAAAGTCCTTACCAGGCGATCGCCAAACTCACAATTGGGATGCAGGAGGCATACAGTCCTGCCCGGCAGGTGTACGTAGATGACGTTTTGTCGTTCGACGCCTGGCATTGTATTGCAGAGCATCAGCCGCTGGGGTCGATTCAGCGTTTACGTAAGGAAGTCTATGAGGTGTCCAGTCGTTACCGTCATCAGATGAACCAGCAGCCCAAGAGGGAACCGCGAAGCATCGAGGAAATGCCGGACTAGGAAGCTCCTCTGAACCGGAGTTCGTGCTGCCCTCAATGGGCGCGATCACGATCGGCAAAACGAGTCAGAAGGGGATGGAGTTATCGTCAATTGCCTGCTTGGGTGGATTTCAGATAGAGATAATTGCACTAACAGCTAATGCCAAAGAATCAGATCGAGAGCAAGCGCTTGCAGCAGGTTTTCAGCAGCATTTGGCTAAGCCTGTTGAGCAAAATACGTTACTACAAGCTGTGCTAGAGATGGCTGCCTGTGGAATTTGATGGCAGCACTGACGGAAAGACCTAGAGCAATGCAAGATTTAGAAGTGTAGTGCCTAACTTTTGCTATGATGGATGAAGAGTTAGGCACTACAAAGCATGTCCTTCATTCGCCGCAAATGAGTTCACAAGCGCACTTCGGAAGGGCAAAAAGACTATTTTTACTACTACTGGGTGGAAAACTACCGAGCTGATGATTGCCTCAAGCCTAAGCAGCGAGTGCTGGATTATCTAGGCACAGCAGAGGAGGCGATCGCCAGATTGGAGTCCTCAGAAGCCAATCAGGAGGAGAAAACAAAACTGCTGGCACGACTGCAAAGCCTGATTGGTGAAGAGTTAGGCACTACCCCACAAGTTTGAACGCAACTAGAGCAATAACAATGAATGATGCAGAAAATAATGATCCTCTAAAGTGGAGAGATCAAATCGTTGAAAACTATTACAAGCATCCTGCTTCTCCAAATAATGCACATCTGTTCTATTTGCTCGCTAGCGAATTAAACACCCAACAGAGAGAGTTACTTAAAACGCTGATCGAGCAATTAGTCGAATTTACGCTACTTGACTTAAGGCAACAAACAGAGATACAGCTTCTTAACAATGAAGTTGAGCAACCTAATTCCTTTAGTAATGAAGTTGAGCAACCCAATCCCATTATCACCGTTCCATCTTGGGTGAACCTTGATCAACCTCGCCCATCCGATCGCCCCGATCGCATCTCTTAACCATCCCAACCAGGAGCAGGTCAGAGGGCGATCGCCCGTGGCAAGGAACTGAAGCGACTGGAGCGAGAGATCGGGGGTACTACAGCAAAAGCTTGAGAAGTTCGAGCGGTTGTGTGAATAGTAGGGGCGATCGCCCCTACTTTTACCTCTACCAACGTATGCCTATCCTTATATCATTGCGCTTCAACACACAATCCTCCATAGGAAATAGGAGAATTGTGTGTTGGAGTAATCGGGCTATGACTGTTCTTTAGAGGCTGATTGTGCTGGCTCTAAATCAACAGGGTAAATTCCAACTACGAAACGACCATCATCTGCGGTACAAGCTACGGCAGTTGTAATGGTTGTGTCGCAAAAACTGGTCAATGGTAAGGTAGGACAAGCCCAGCTCCACTGACTCGCTCTCCAATGTCTACGTCCTCCCTGTTTAAATGGCGGCACTTTTTGCCCGAAATCATCCTGCTGAACGTGCGGTGGTACTGCCGCTACGCCTTGAGCTACCGAGATTTGGAGGAGATGATGCAAGAGCGGGGCGTGGGGGTGGATCACTCGACGATCAATCGCTGGGTTTTGAAGTATGCACCAGAGCTAGACAAACAGATACGACAGCATCTGAAACCGACGAACGATTCGTGGCGGGTGGACGAGACTTATATCAAAATCAAGGGCGTGTGGAAGTATCT
This sequence comes from Oculatella sp. FACHB-28, assembly GCF_014696015.1. Classification (NCBI taxonomy): domain Bacteria; kingdom Bacillati; phylum Cyanobacteriota; class Cyanophyceae; order Oculatellales; family Oculatellaceae; genus Oculatella; species Oculatella sp. FACHB-28. Next base: position 5,386 of record NZ_JACJPJ010000042.1, read on the forward strand.
GTACCCTTGCTGTCGATTCGCAGGGCAACACGCTGGACTTTATGCTCAGTGCGAAACGAGATGTTAAAGCTGCCGCCCGATTCTTTCGCAAAGTGTTGGGAGCCCCGCATACTCAAGCTCCATGAGTGATTACCGTCGATAAAAATGCGGCTTATCCTGTAGCAATGGATGCATTGAAGCAAGATAAAACATTAAAAGCCGAGACCGAATTGCGGCAGAGCAAATATTTGAACAATCTCATTGAGCAAGACCGTCGGAACGTGAAACGAATTGTCAAGCCGATGATGGGATTTCAATCATTCAACACAGCAGGGAGAACATTACGTGGGATTGAAGCCATGAAGATGATTGGCAAAGGTCAAGTCAAAGGAATCCATCAAGGGGCTAGTGTATCTCAAGCGAGGTTCATCAACAAACTCTTTGGAGTGATTGCTTGAAGCAATGCGAACAAGTCCTAGTTCATTTATCACTTAAGAATCTTTGCAACACAACCTCCTGCATTATCTCCTCCAGATCTCGGTAGCCCAAGGCGTAACGGCAGTACCACCGTACGTTGAGTAGGATGATTTCGGGCAAAAAGTGCCGCCACTTGAATAAAGTAGGAGTAGACATTGAAGGGGAAGAAGGCAAATCTGGACGTACCTACCTTACCAGTGACCCGTTTTTGCGACACAACCCTAAAAAGAGTCTTGCAACTTCGCCCTTTCGATTCCCTACCAGGACTAAAGCACCGCTACTATCTCGCAGCAATATATCGGAAGGCTAAAGATAGTTTGGAGATGCAAGTTAGAGTCGAGCAGGGTAAAAATGGGAAGCAGCTTGCTGCTCATGCGCCGAAGGATTTGCTTGCAAATCTTATGTGGTTCATGGAGTTGAAAGATTTTAGCGAGGCAGCGCACTTGTCAGATGTACCTCATTGCCGAAGGAACGAACTCTAACAAAGGCGTGCAGCGGGCATATACATTAGCTTAGTTTCTCATTTTCAAAGTTCCTACGCGCCGCTGAACTCAAACGTTAACAGTTAGCATCAATGTCGAAAATGACTCTTTTCGCGGAGTTCGTAAGCAACCTAATCTTGTTCATTAGAAACACTCAAACAATCTTTGAATCTCAACGTGTTGCCAGGTTATTTCTACCTCCTTGTACCTCTTTAGATAGACGGAACAAAACTATACCAGGTGGTATAGCTAATGAATGGAATTTAATAGTAGGGTTTCTATGCCTGCAATCGAGCAGTCAGAACTGGCAGCCTTGGTACGAGAAACGCGACAGCGGCTGGATCTCTCACAAGTTAAATTTGCCGAAAAGCTGGGAGTTTCCTTTCAAAGTGTGAATCGTTGGGAAAACGGACGCACAAAGCCCCTACCAATTGCATTGAAGCAGATCGAACTGCTACTACAGCAGATGGGGGAACAGGGCGCAGACCTTCTTGCTCAATATTTCAGGAAGCCGCAGCAATGACAGGTTCAGTGGAGCCCAGGGCTGCCAACTCCATTTTTGCGAACGGTGGCGAAATGGGTGAGTTGATGAGATTGCTCGATTGGTCGCAAACACCCGTTGGGTCAGTGCAGTCCTGGTCACAAAGCCTCAAATCACTGGTCAAGACATTACTTACCTCGCGTTACCCAATGGTGCTGACTTGGGGAGCCGAGTTCACGCAGTTTTACAACGATGCTTACTCCCAGTTAATTGGGGATAAGCATCCAGCAGCCCTAGGAACGGATATCCGGGGAACACTGGCAGAAGCTTGGGATACGCTCGGACCCATGATTCAACGAGTAATGGCAACGGGGGTCGCAAACTGGACTCCGGCACTGCCGCTGGTTCTAGAACGTGCCGGATATCGAGAAGAATCTTACTTTAGCGTCTCCCATGCTCCAGCCGAAGATGATGCAGGACAGATTGTGGGAATGCTGGCGGTCTGTAGCGAGGTAACGCAACAAGTTTTAGGAGAACGGCGACTCCGACTGTTGCGAGATCTGGCTGCCCAAGCGGGTGAAACACGCAGTGTGCAGGACACGTGTCAGGACTTGATGTCGGCGATCGCGGCTCATGCCTTAGACGTTCCGTTTGCACTCCTTTATCTAAGAGAGGCGGACGGCAGGACGCTTACCCTACAAGGGACAGTGGGTTTAACAGTAGACGAACAGCTTTGTCCCCATTCAATCGATTTAGCGACTGATTCAGCGACAAGTCACCCACTTTGGTCGTTTGCGCCAGCGGCAGCCGGTGAAACTGTTTTAGTGGAAGCATTGGATCACCACATGACAGTGCCCGGAGGACCGTGGAATGAGCCAGTTCAAACGGCTCTGATGATGCCGATCGCCTCCTCAAATCAAACTGCGCCGTTGGGCATTCTGGTGGCTGGCGTGAACCCCAATCGGGCACTCGATGAGGGCTACCGCTCGTTCTATGAGTTGTTAGTCGGACAGGTTTCCGTATCGATTCGCAATGCCCAGGCGTATGAGGAAGAGCGCCGTCGTGCCGAAATGTTAGCCGAACTCGATCGGGTAAAGACCACCTTCTTTTCTAATGTCAGTCATGAGTTTCGCACCCCTTTAACGTTGATGCTCAATCCTCTAGAAGAGGTGCTACAGAGTAACCAGTTGCCACCCGCTGAACGAGAGCAAATCACGATCGCCCAACGCAACGCTCAACGGCTACTCAAGCTCGTCAATACCCTGCTTGACTTTTCGCGGATCGAAGCCGGACGGGCACAAGCACATTTTGAGCCTACGGATCTCGCCACTTATACCGTCGAATTAACCAGTCTATTTCAGTCTGCCATTGAGCAAGCGGGACTGCGATTGATCATGGATTGTCCCGCTTTGCCCCAACCTGTATCTGTGGATCGGGATATGTGGGAGAAAATTGTGCTGAATCTACTCTCGAATGCGTTTAAGTTCACCTTTGAGGGGGAAATCACGGTTTCGCTGCATCTGGTGGGCAACCAGGTGGAACTGATGGTGCGTGACACGGGCACGGGCATTCCTGAAGCCGAACTGCCCCGATTATTTGAGCGATTTCATCGAGTTGAAGGTGCCTGGGGACGGACGTTTGAAGGCACTGGAATTGGGCTATCGCTGGTGCAAGAACTGGTGCAACTGCATGGAGGCACGATCGCCGTTGAGAGTACTCTGGGTCAGGGCAGCACGTTTCGAGTCCAAGTGCCGATGAACCTAATGCCTGCTGTTTCCGCACAGAGCGTGGGTGTAGTCTCAGCCTTAGAGACTCGCTATTCGGACAATCAGGCTCAACTGACAGATAGTGCAACACCCTATGTGCAAGAAGCATCCAGTTGGTTACGCGGAAACGATATAGATGCGCCTTCCTCCCCCCCCTCCCCCTCGGCTTCCTCCCCTGCTCGCATCTTTCTCGTCGATGACAATGCTGATATGCGGAACTATCTGCACCGCATCTTGGGCGAGTTTTATCAGGTTGAGGTGTTTACCGAAGGAGCCGCCGCACTCAACGCCGCCCGTGCTTCAACTCCTGATTTAGTCCTCAGTGATGTGATGATGCCGGGGATGGATGGGTTTGAGTTGCTCAAACAATTGCGACGCGACCCACAAACTCGCGAGATTCCCATTCTGCTGCTGTCTGCCCGTGCTGGAGAAGAAGCGGCAGTGGCAGGGCTAAGTGCTGGAGCCGATGATTACCTGGTCAAACCCTTTAGCACTCGCGAACTGTTGGCACGAGTCGCGGTGAACGTGGAGCTAGGGCGATCGCGTCAGGCTGCCGTTCGTCACCGCCTTGATCGGGTATTGTCTTCTATCTCTGATTTTATTTACACCTTTGATTTAGCAGGGCGGTTGACGTATGCCAACCAACCACTGCTTAACCTCTGGCAAAAACCATTAGCAGACATTGTCGGTAAGAACTTCTTTGACCTCGATTACCCACCCGAATTAGCCGATCGCCTTCAGCAGTACATTCAACAAGTCATCACCACACGCCAACCGCTCAAAGACGAAACACCCTACACCAGTGCTTCGGGTACAAAGGTTCATGAATACATTTTTGTGCCGCTGTTCGATGTAGATGGCGCAGTCGAAGCGGTGGCAGGCACAGGGCGTGATATCAGCGATCGCAAACAAGCTGAGTCCGCACTGCAAGAAAGCGAAGCCCGCTACCGTCTTCTAGCTGAAGCAATTCCTCAACTGGTGTGGATAACCGATGCAGATGGACAAAATGAATACGTTAATCAACGGTTTTGTGATTATGCAGGATTGACCGCCGAGCAAATGCGTGGCTCAAATTGGCTCTCGATTCTTCACCCAGACGATTTGGAGGTAACGCAAGATCGCTGGCTGACAGCCCTGAACAGTGGTCAAATTTACGAGGTTGAGTATCGCTTTCGGGGGACTGACGGCAGTTATCGCTGGTTTTTAGGGCGGGGGATTCCCCTCAAGGATGATCAAGGTCGAATTTATAGATGGTTTGGAACGTGTACCGACATTGAACCGCAGAAGCAGATTGAGCAAGCCCGTTTGCAACTCCTCGGACAAGAACAAACAGCCCGTGAGCAAGCCGAAACTGCCAATCGCATTAAAGATGAATTTTTGGCAGTACTCTCTCACGAATTACGATCACCCCTCAATCCTATTCTGGGTTGGTTAAAGTTACTTCGCAACGGCAAGCTCGATACAACCAGGACTACTCATGCCTTGGAAACGATTGAGCGCAATGCCCAACTCCAATTGCAGTTAATTGATGACTTACTCGACATCTCTCGAATTTTGCGCGGCAAACTGGTTTTGACCGCAGCACCCGTTGATCTAAGCTTCGTCATCTCATCCGCATTAGAAACCGTTCGACTTGCTGCCGAAGCGAAGTCACTGCAAATTCAAACTATTATTTCACCCAACATTGGACCTGTGAATGGTGATACCGGGCGATTACAGCAAGTTGTCTGGAATCTTCTGTCCAATGCGGTCAAGTTCACGCCTGTTGGAGGACACATTACCATCGAGCTATCCTCAACGGGTACAAATACACAGATTCAGGTCAAAGACACTGGAAAAGGCATTAAACCAGACTTTTTGCCTTACATCTTTGAGCATTTCCGGCAAGAAGATGGAGCCACGACCCGCAAGTTTGGTGGATTAGGGTTAGGATTAGCGATCGCCCGTCAAATCACGGAAATGCACGGTGGCACGATCAAAGCAGAAAGCCAAGGTGAAGGAATGGGAGCCACATTTATTGTTGAACTGCCCCTTTCAAGGAGTGAAGGAGTAGAGCAGCGGAGAAGTGGAAGAGAGTCTCGCCCCCTTGCCCCCTCAATCTCTTACCCCCTCACTGGATTGCACGTTCTGCTGGTTGATGACGAGCCAGATGCTCGCGAATTTCAAACATTTGTGCTGGAACAAGGTGGTGCAAAGGTAACAGCGGTTGCTTCCGCGTTCGAGGCACTGCAAGCATTGGATCAGTTCACTCCTGATATCTTAGTGAGTGACATTGGCATGGCGGAGATGGATGGTTATATGCTGATGCAACAGATTCGATCGCGTTTACTTGACCAAGGGAAAACAACGCCAGAGGAAGATTCGCTGGTGCTAAAAGCAATTGCCTTGACCGCCTATGCCACAGAGGTTGATCAGCAGCGGACGCTTCAAGTAGGATTTCAGGCTCACCTTACAAAGCCTGTAGAGCCAGAGGCATTGGTGCAAACGATCGCACGTCTATGTGGACGGAATGTACTGAGACGTCCATGATTCAGCGGCAGGCAGCTTTTTGTAGGCAACGCCTTTATATAGCAGTCGAGAAAAACTGGTCGTTAAGGACAAGCTGTCCCACTGACGATGATTGATCGCAGAAGAGACCGAGTTACGGCAGAGTAAGTATTTGAATAACATAATTGAGCAAGACCATAGAAACATCAAGCGAATTGTGAAACCGATAAACCTTTACCCAATCCAACATGGATAGCACCCGCCGACAACCAGGACAACTTCAAAGGAAACGATCGGAACCTCAAAGAAACCGCTTTACTTGGCTTCGGTCAAACACATTATTTGCACAACTTCGTGTTTTCCAACATATTACAAGTGTCAGTCGGCAAGAATTAGAACCTATTTTAGGCGCAAACAATGCTCAACTCTTTCGACATTTTGAAACTATAAAAATTATTCCAACCCTAAATTCTTTCCTGCTTCAAGGAATTAGCTCCGTTAATGGGAAAGTAAATAACAATCCGTTTCTAGATATTCAAATAACACCATCCCCTGCATCTGAGGGACAGCCGCAGGCCTATATTCGATTCCCAGAACCCAATACTTATCAAGCGATCGCTATTCTTCTAGAGAATAGGTTAAAGCAACTGCTAGATACTGAGCAAACAGAATCTCAGTTCACCAAACTTGCCGCCCAAACTCAACCTGTTAGTTTTTTCCCTAGAATCTTAGATTCAATCCTTAATCCAACAGCCTTTCAGCGTTTAGCAACCCAGCATCGAATTAAAGTAGAATTAAGTAATCAAAATCGCACAATTACTATTAAAAATGGCAGGGGGCATGATTTATTTGTGCTTCAGCCCTCGCAGGTCTCATATCTTGTTCTCATAGAAGTTATAGTAGAGTATGGATATTATCAGGCACATGATTATCCTTTACCAGAAATCATTCAAAAAAGCCTGTTTATCCTGGCAGTTCAAGGAAAAATTGTTCTACCTTATAAATTTTTGAGACCACGAATCAAAGATTTATTTCATCAAGAGATGTCAAACCAAGAAGAAATTGCAATTGAGTTTCTTCAGACAGAGACACCGAATGATAGCCTCCTCATTTTTTCATCCGCTCAACTCAGTACCAGACTCTATCCTCGTCTCAGGCTAAACGACAAACGAGTACCTGAATTATTAGGAATGCTTTACTGCTTTGTTTATTTGCAAGGAAAGCAGCAAGGAAAGTGGCAGAGGGCTTCAATAATATTCCGATTCATAAGTTTGTATGAACTTTTTCAGGATGAGGAGTTCAAGCACTTTCAGCTAACAAAAATTCCTCTGCAAAAACTGCTAGAAGTTGATTTAAGTTCAGAAATTCGTGCCGATCTGACTTCACTAGCAGCTAATGAACAAATTGAAGTCCATTTCACAGATATTAGCGAGGGAATGCATATTGACCTGAGATTATCTTTCCGTTCAGAAGCGGCTTCAGCTAGTCAGACACCTATTCTGCCTGAGGTAACTATTTCTCACCGTAATCCTCAGTTTTTTGTTTGCCTTGAAACTATTACTCAGCTATGGACAGCCAGTGAAGAACGTTTGCGCTTCTTAGATACAACTCTGATTAACAAATTAGTGGAAAGACTGAGACCAGCAGGAAACTACTGGCTCTCATATTTTGAGTTACAGCCGCATTTAGATAGGCTTGCTGAATCCTCAAATGCAGAAGTGGCAGGTTTAGTACAAAAACTTTTTGACCATCAATATAGCTTGCCAAGACCCTATTTTCGCTATTTCTTGGGCATTCAAGGAGAGTCCTTAATTGTTGCCCCCTATCCTATCTTTTTAGGGAAATGGGCAACTGCAACTATAAATCCTGAAATAACAGAAGAAAATTCTTTGCAGCTAAACATATTTACGTCACGCTCTAGGGGTTACATGGGGTTTTGCCGCAAAGCATTAGGGCTTGCCAAAGATCTGCTTGATTTGGGTGCCACACTTGGTGAAGAACGGGTTCGCTTCAATATCCCTAAAGTTGTCAACAAGATCGAAACTCACACGCTTGCTTTTATTCAACGGCACACACCTCCTTTTTTGGAGCTAGTCGATCGCATACAGTCCATGCTTCTAGACATCAGCTTGTATGCCCCTCAAGCCTACGCTCCTTATTTGGCGGGTTATCCAACCGAAGATCCTTTAAGCAAACTAAAGCAGCGATTTGTTCACCTTACTCCTAGCGAAACAACAGTCAATATTCTTAGTCCGATTTACACAGCGCTGTATACCCAAGATGCATTAATGCTACAGTACCTGCAGGAATGGCAGGCGTTACGATATCCCAATCAGCAGGTATTAGATCTGTTGCTTCAGGCTCTACAAATTGCAAATCAGCAGAAACAAGTGCAGCTTCAAACTCACAAAGCAGAGCGAACTCAGGCTCTAGAACTGATGCTGGATACGCTGCTCAAGAGTGTTCAAGTTATTACACAATACGAAGTACAAATTATTGCTCATCAGCCTCAAAGTATATTAACTACGCCTGAAATTCAGCAGAAGATTCAACTCCTCTTGATGGCTAGTGAAAATATGGAAAGTGAATGGAAAACAATCTTGCAGCGCCTCGTTAGGCAGCAGCCACCAACCTCATCATGATGTTTGTGTGAAAGCTCTCGCTTCGCGGGAGCTTTCACACAAAAACTCTTTCAACGCGGTTTGCTTGTGTAGACGTCGAACGGGGAAAGCAAGGTTAAGCTTGTTTACTGGGGCAGCATTTCCCACTGACATCCAGTTCGTTGAACCTAGAAAATGCCATTGAGAATCTCTCTGAAATCGACCTCTACTGGATGTCCGAAGCCTTTAGGTTGAGGCAAAAGTGGTTTCAAGATTGTCCACTCGGCATTACTCAGGTCGTTCGCACAAGGTTTGCGTTGAGGATTTGCAATCTCAGGTAGCCATGAAGATGATTGGCAAAGGTCAAGTCAAAGGAATCCATCAAGGGGCTAGTGTATCTCAAGCGAGGTTTATCAGCGAACTCTTTGGAGTGATTGCTTGAAGCAATGCGAACAAGGCCAGTTCATTTGTCACTTAAGAATCTTTGCGACACAACCGTTCAATGTCCCTTGCGTAAGTCCTGATTTTGTTTGAACGTGTATTTCTAGCCACAACTTCCTTGCTTTCTTCGGTCTATGCTCATCACCGATTAAGCACTGAGATACGCTTGTGAGACTGAAAAACAAAGTTAGCTTTATCACCGGAGCCGGATCAGGAATTGGACAAGCCACTGCTGTCCAGTTCGCCAGTGAAGGTGCGATTGCAGTCGTTGTCGATCGCAATTTAGAATCTGCTAAAAAAACCCAACACTTAATTGAACAAGCTGGCGGAGTCGCTCAAGCCCTCGTCGTTGACATAACCCAGGAACAGCAAGTTGCTGATGCGATCGCCACTACCGTCCAACAATTTGGACAATTGGACATTCTGCACAACAACGCAGGGGTTTCCGTTCTAAAGCCCATTACGGAAACGACAGAAGCCGATTGGGATTTTTTGTTTGGGGTCAATCTCAAAGGGATGTTTTTTGGCTGTAAGCACGCCATTCCTTACATGGTGCAGCAGGGAGGTGGCGTGATTATCAACACGGCATCTGAACTGGCAATCATGGGTCAGGCGCTTTACACCGCCTATTGCGCGACAAAGGGAGGGGTTTTAGCCTTTACGCGAGCCCTATCGGTGGAATGGGCAGCGAAAGGCATCCGGATTAACGCCATCTGTCCGGGACCCGTTGACACTCCCATGCTACAGAACGAGTTTATTTTGGCAACCGATCCCGGTGCAGAAGAAGCTGCCACGATTCAATCTATTCCAGCAGGGCGGTTAGGAATGCCAGAGGATATTGCTCGCGTTGCCGTTTTTCTTGCCAGTGAGGATGCCGCTTTCGTACACGGTGCGGCGATCGTAGCAGATGGTGGACGAACCATTTTTTAATTTCACAATAGGAACACTATGACCCATCGTGTAATGTCTTCAAGGTTGTTTTCCCGTCGGTCGTTTTTGCGGTCTGCTTCACTATCGGTTGCAGCGGCGATCGCCATGGCCAGTTGCAACCGCCAGACTGCCAGCACTTCAGAGAATGCTTCAGAATCCTCTCAAAATCGCTCTCTGCACATTGGTATGAACCTCTGGGCTGGCTTCATGCCCTGGAAAGTTGCTCAAGAAAAAGAACTGTTTAAAGCAAACAATATTGATGTAGAAGTAACCTGGTTTCCCGTTCTGTCGGATCAGCTAACGGCATTCAATAGCGGCAAGTTAGATGTGGCAGGCATTACGCTGTCAGATGCCATAACGGGATTTGCCAACGGATTGAAGACGAAAATGATTGCCATTACCGATTTTTCCCTTGGAGCCGATGCAATTTTGGCAACTCCCGCTGTTAACTCAATACAGGATTTAGCAGGGAAGAGAGCTTCTGTAGAAATTGGAACGGTTGGACATTTGTTATTTCTAAAGGCGTTAGAGGAAGCGGGAATCCCTGCGGATCAGGTGGAAATTGTGAATCAAGCAGCAGATGCAGCAACGGCTGCATTGATTGTAGGCAAGACTGATGCTGCCTATTCTTATGAACCATTTGTGAGCCAGGCGGTACAGGAGGGCAAAGCAAAAGTAATTTTTTCCAGTAAAGATATTCCCGGGCTGATTCCTGATGCGCTAGTAGTGCATGAGAAGGTGTTGGAAGAGCGACCAGAGGCAGTGCAGGCGTTAGTCAAAACCTGGTATGAAACTTTAGACTACCGCAAAGCCAATTTAAACGAAGTGTTACCCATTGAAGCGGAGCAAGCGGGTGTTTCGGTGGAAGAATACAGCGCCATCCTAGAAGGGTTCGCATGGTTAACGCCCGAGCAATCCCTCAAAGCATTTGAGATGGGTGAAACAATGGAGTCTATTCCCTATTCTGCAAATGTGATTGGTGACTTCATGCTAGCTCAAAAGATGGTCACCAAACAGCTTGATTCCATTGAAGCTCATATCGATCGCCGCTTTGTTGAACAATACTTGAAAGGCTAACAAAACTTTTGCGGCGCTGTATGACACACAGCACCGCAAAAGTTTATTAAAAAAGCCCCGCAGAGCAGCATTACGGTAGGGGGTGCATAGGCTTAGCCCCCGCACCCCGTTCTAACCTGAACTCGTACCAGCATAACGCTTTAGCTTTGGACTGATTGCCAACAAATTCACCAACTCATAAGCAATCGTTGCTGCCGCAAGAGAAGTAATTTCAGCGTGATCATAGGCAGGCGCAACTTCCACCACATCTGCTGAAATGACAGAAAGACCTGCCAATCCTCGCAATACACCTAACAGCTCACGACTGGTCATTCCCGCCAGTTCTGGTGTGCCAGTTCCCGGAGCATGTGCCGGATCAAGAACATCCACATCAATAGATAAATACAGGGGATAATCACCCACTCGCTCTCGAATGCGTTCCACTACTCCTGCAATACCGATGGTTTCAAACTCGTCGCAATGTACAGTTCGAAACCCAAGTTCTTCATCTTGCGTTAAGTCATTACGGCTATAGAGAGGACCGCGAATTCCCACATGCATCGAGGCGCTGTCCAAAAATAAGCCAGCCTCCGCTGCCCGTCGAAAGGGAGTGCCGTGAGTGTAAGGCGCACCAAAATAGGTGTCCCACGTATCGAGATGGGCATCGAAATGCACCAATGCTACTGGACCATAGCGATGGTTAATCGCTTTCAGGAGAGGGTAGGCGATCGTATGGTCACCACCTAAACTGACGATCGCCCCACACCGTTCCAGTAAATCGGTTGCAGCCGCTTCAATCTGCTGAATCGCTTCATTGATGTTGAAGGGATTGCAAGCGATATCTCCCGCATCTGCAACCTGCTGTACCATAAACGGCTCAGTATCATAAGCCGGGTGGTAGTGCGTCCGTAAATGCCGGGAAGCTTGACGAATCGCCTGTGGACCAAACCGCGCGCCGGGACGAAAACTCGTACCCGCATCAAAGGGAATACCAACGATCGCCACATCACAACGAGGCACATCCCGCAGTTCGGGCAATCGCGCAAACGTGGAAGCCCCTGCATAGCGAGGCAAGATCGTACCGTTAGTGGGTTGAATTGGGTTTAAATAGGGTTCTTGCATGAGGATTGATTGATGCGAAACATTGATATGAAGCGGTTTAACCATTAAGACAGATAGCTGTGGAGGCGGGTTTAGCGGTTCGCTCAATAACAGAGCGAACAAATTATTTGCTAAACCTGCCCCTACATACCATTCGCTATTTCCCATTCGCTATTTCATCATTGTAGAAACGGGTACTTTTACCTGAAACGCTTGCCGAACCGCCTCTGAAATTCCCTTGATCACATGGTTTGCCATCAGTTCTCCCTTTTCCGGGGTTGCGGCTTTTGCAGAAGAAAGTACCCCCGATGCATGAACCCACTCAGAACATTGAGGAAACATATCATAGAGCGGAAACTCACTGGGGGGAACGTCGGGAATCAGATGTAGCCTGACTAATTTAGGGTGAAAATGCATCATCAATGACGTTTCCATCACCGCCGCATGTTCCAGCGCAAAACCAGGAAAACCATCGGGAAACACTTTGTCTAGAATATCTGGTGTCAGAAAATCCCAATACTCTACTCGCATCACTTGTAGAGCTGATGCACTTCCCACATCCCGAACGGCTAAATCAATTCCTTCCGTGAGAAACCACTGATTCTCATAGTGTCCGTTCAGCACGACGATTTTAGTTGCCCCTTGCCGCGCCAACTCCCGAATGACATCTCGCACCAGTTGGCTCAAACTATTGCCATCTAAACTCGTCGTTCCTGGAAAGTGCTGCCCGCCACCCGATTTCGGCTGGGACTTGTAGCCGTAGCTAACCGTTGGCGCAACGATGCCATTAATTTGCTCTGCAATACCTTGAGCAACCGAGGTACTGATCAACGCATCCGTTCCTAACGGCAAATGGGGACCATGCTGTTCCAATGCACCGCAGGGAAGCAAAACGATCGCATCCTCTTCTTGCAAACGCTGTTGGTATTCAACCCAACTCAACGAACCCATCATCAGTGGATGCATAAAACACTGGCTCCCCTTTCAAAAATCGGTTTGTCAAAGTGACTTTATCAAATGAGGCGAAGTACTCACTTGCAATTGCTCAACTCAGAATAGAAGTACGAACGCAACTGTTTATGTAATTCCTGATACTTAAAAAAAGTTAGTTTTACTAAATTCACAATAACCTTAAGCTTAAAATCAACAATAAAGTCTTGCTTCTATTTTGAAGTTAAGAATTCAGGAATATTTATTCCCCTTAATTGCGTTTATAGTAAAAGCAAAAATTTATAACTGTTCATCTTTACCCTCCTAAAAATTCAACCCAACACATACTTGTATTCTGCTTTCAGCAGTTTCATCACCACCTGAGACTCATAACGAATCACGCCTGGAATTTGATGGAGCTTCGTGTAAAAGGCTAATAGTTCATCATGTGTGCCAAAGAAAACATCAACCACAATGTTGTGATGCCCTGCCGTTACTGCAACAAACTGGACCTCTTCAATTTCAACTAGGGCTTCTGCAACGGCATCAATTTTGCCGTTTTCCACAAACAGTTGAACAATCATGACGTGCGGTGTTCCCAAGTGCTCTGGGTTCAGCGTTGCGTGAACTTTCACAACTTTGGATTGCAGAAGCCGCTGCACTCGATAGCGAGCAGTTGCCTCTGGAAGGCTTAACCGTTTGGCGACTTCCGTAAACGACATCCGCCCATCAATCTTCAATAACCCAATAATGTCACGATCCAGATCATCTAGTGCAAAGGGAGGTGTAGAGGCGGAGTTGGTCTGGGGCATAGCACTAGAAAAATACAGTAGAAAATCACAACTTTTGAGCTTTTAAGTTGCTATATTAGCAGCTTAAAACAACTCTCTTGCGATTGTATTACAAATAACTTTTTTGGATTGCTGCTTTCCTTAAAGTGAAGCTCAAAAGTTAGGATTTTGATGGCTGACAAGATGTCGATCGCCTATCGCAAACGGCTAAAACAACTCAATCTTCAGTTTGGCGTTTGTTAAATTTCTACAGCCAGGCATGTTTTGAAAAACTATTAAACTTGTCATTAGTCGAGATATCAGATAGTGAAAAATACAGTTTTAATTAAAAATGCCACCATTCTTCCATTCACATTGCAAACTGATGGTTCTCTCGATTTAGAACCGCAGATTGCAGATGTGTTAGTGGAAGGCGATCGCATCTCCCAAATTACGCTTAACATTGAATCTACTTCAGCGGATGCACAGGTAATTGATGCAACGGATCAGCTTTTGATTCCCGGTTTTGTCAATGCCCACGCTCATTCGGTTGAGATTTTAGAGAAGGGAAACCACGAAGCATCTCCGCTAGAGCTGTGGATGTTGTATACCTACCCACCTTTGCGATCACAACACCTTGATCCACGTTTGTGCTATTTGCGGACGATGATCGGTGCGTTAGAAATGGTGAAGTATGGCGGCACAACGATTCAAGATGATCTGATCGAGTTGCCTTATGTCACCCCAGAAACCTTCGATGCGGTCGCTCAAGCCTATGTCGATGTGGGAATGCGAGTTAGTCTCTCACTACACACGATTAATAAACTGCTCCATGACACGATTCCTTATTTGGGCGATTTCTTGCCACCCGATGTCAAACACGATTTAGAGACAACGAAAATACTCTCTGATGATGAGTGGGTAGACCTGTTTCAGTACGCTCATCAGAAATGGCAGGGCTATCAGGGATTGGTGACAACGGTTCTGGCCCCTTCTGCATCGCAACGAGTTACACCTGAGTTAATGCACCGGATCGCTTCCCTATCGGAAGAGTACGATCTACCCATTCACACTCACCTATTGGAAACAAAAACTCAGGCAATAACGGGACTTGAACTGTACGGTGAATCTGTCGTTGCTTATGCCAAACGACATGGAATACTGACCCATCGAACAGCGATCGCCCACGGCATCTGGCTCACTCCGCAGGATATTGAGTTAATTGCAGACGCAAACGCGACGGTGATTCATAACATTGTTAGCAATCATCGTTTGTGCAGTGGCATTGCGCCGATTCGAGAGTTGATGGATGCGGGAGTCAATATTGCATTGGGGTCAGATGGCATGAGTTCCAATGACTCGTTCAATCTGTTTGATGTCATTAAAGCCGCAGGACTAGTCCATTCTGCAATGGATAATCCCTACGATCGCTACCCTAAAGCCGCAGATGTATTGAAGTGGGCGACCTACGGCGGAGCGAGATCGGCACTGTTGCACAAGGATGTGGGAGCGATCGCACCAGGCATGAAAGCAGATTTTGTCCTATATGACCTCAACACCTTAAGTTTTACGCCCCGTCATCAACTGCCGATTCATCTGGTTTACGCCGAGAATGGCAGTTCCATTCGCAAGGTGTTTATCAATGGTCAGCTAGTCGTCGAAAATGGGCGCGTTCTCACTGTGAATGAGGCTGATGTTCTGGCGGAGTTTCATGAGCGGATGCCGGAATATGCCAGCTATCGCAAGGAGATCTGGCAGCAAGCCGAGCGAATTCACCCTGCGATCGAAAAAACTTTGTCCACTGCTCTCAATCAACCGTTCTCAGTCAACCGTTTTAGCCGTCCCCAATATGCTTCGTAAACTGATTTGCAATGCAACAGTTCTCCCCTTCACACAGCAGGCAGATGGCAGTTTGGATCTGTCACCTCAGTCTGTGGATGTTTTGATGGAGGGCGATCGCATCTCCCAAGTTGCTCCTAATCTGGAAATTGCTGCCGATCAGGTAGTTGATGCGACCAATCTTTTGTTGACTCCTGGATTTGTGGATGCCCATACTCACACCACTGTTGGCATTTTAGAGAAGTGTGGCTATGAAGCTCTGCCGCTGGAACAGTGGATGCTTTATTTGCCTCCCAACGAAAAGCTAAGTTCCCGTGTGCATTACCTCTGTACCATGGTCGCTGCCCTGGAAGCGGTGAAAAACGGCACGACCACGATGCAGGACGACATTTATGCCCTGCCCTACACGCCTCCCGAAATGTTTGAGGCGGTTGCCCGGGCCTATGTCGATTTGGGAGTGAGAGCGAGTTTATCACTGCACGCTATCAATAAGCCCCTTCACGAAACCGTTCCCTACCTAACGGATCAACTCAAGGACGAGCAGAAACAAAGCTTTATTGCGGCAAGCTTCTGCACTCCAGCAGAATGGGAAGCGATTTTTCGACAACTGTATCGGGATTGGCAGGGTCAGGCAAACCTGATTACAACAATGCTAGCTCCCTCTGCCTCACAGCGCGTCACCCCGGAATTAATGTACCGCATCGCTGCATTGTCTGAGGAGTTCAACGTTCCCATTCATACTCACCTGTTAGAAACTCGAATGCAGGCAGTCACCGGATCAGAATTCTTTGGTGAATCCGTGATTGCTTATGCAAAACGACACGGAATTCTGACGCACCGAACCACGATCGCCCACGGGGTCTGGTTATCCCAGGCGGATATAGATCTTGTGGCGGACGCTGGAGCAACGGTAGTTCATAACGTGGTGAGCAATCATCGCTTGTGTAGCGGCATTGCACCGATTCGTGAGTTAGTTTCCAGAGGTGTGAATGTCGCGTTGGGAACGGATGGCATGGACAGTTTTAACCTGTTTGATGTGATTAAAATGGCAGGTTTGGTACATTCTACCGTCGATGAGAAACACGAATCCTATCCCAGAGCAGTGGATATTCTCAAATGGGCAACCTACGGCGGAGCGCGATCGACATTATTGCAGAATCAAGTGGGGGCGATCGCTCCGGGTATGAAAGCCGATTTTGTGCTGTACGACCTCAACTCTTTGTCGTTTACCCCTCGAAATCAGCTACCGATTCATCTGGTGTATTCTGAGCGGGGGCGATCGATTCGGCAGGTTTATGTGAACGGGCAGTTGATCGTGAAGAACGGACAGGTTTTGACGGTCAATGAATCCGATCTTTTAGCAGAATTGAGCGAACATCTGAAGGAATACTATGCCTACCGTGAACAGTGGCATCAGCAAAGCAAAGCATTGCGTCCGTTAATGGATGCCGCATTTCAAAAGATGCTCACTCAACCTTTGCCTATTCAGCGGTTTAACGTCGCCTATGGTGATCACAGCCATGCATCGATGCGTGTTTCTGAAGAAGCTTTGCAAATGTCTTCCTAAAATCTAGTCAGTTGTTTAATCAACTCCAGGGTTTCTCTCGATTGGGTTTAGTTTGCTTCAGTTTGCGGTAACTTTCTCCCTTATCTTTGTAGCTTGGCACGATTATGAATAACCAGGATTTGAAATTAAGCACAGGGAAAGTTCTATAACGGAAAAATGTAGCAAATCTTGTAAAGACTACTTTCTCAGTCTGCTTGACTGATGAAATTAAAAAGTTGGAATGCGGCAGAGAACGGTGAATTCACGATTAAGAGCATCACCGAGTTGACGTTTGGAGGCAAGGGATGGTTGCGGGTCTAGAGCGCTGGAAAGAAACCGATGGACTTGGATGTCTGACTGCTGAGTAATGGCGAGCCTAATCCAGTTCCACCCTAGTTTGAGATAACTCATCTCCCAGTTCCAATCAGCATCTACCTGCAGCCGTTGCCTAACGCCACGACTTGTACCCCTGCAATACGAGAAACAAGGTGGTTAGGGCAGTCATCCCACACCATTGGGTCAGGGCAAACCTGCCCCGCAGTCGGGAGGACTCCAAGTTGAATCTATTCGACTTGAAATCCGAAAACGATTCCTCCACCTGAAATCGCGGACGATACTGGACGAAAGTTTGCAGGGTTATGGGTTTATCACTGACAATCACTCAAAGCGCCCTACTCGACTGGTCATGAGCAAAAGTGAGATAAACGTCTGGGTAAGGGTGGTTTTACCAATCGATTCAATTGGGGTGAAATAAGCCGCTCCGGGTGCAAGGAGATTGACGACACCTTGCGCCACTGACTCGCCAAGTGGAACTGAAACGACTGTTTGATCCGGACACGAGATGCCAATCCAGGTTGTCCTTGAGATACTTCATCAACTTACTATTGGCAAAGCTTCGGTCGGCTAGCAACACAACCGGGATGCCGTTTGACAGTAGGCGTGCGGTTGGTTGCAAGACCTGTTGCAATGTCCACAATCAGATCGTACTACTGGATTGGGCAACAATCCGCCAGGCGATAGGAAGGGTTCTGCCGCGATAAGACCACACCAACCCAAAGGATACAAAAGCGATTCCATACCAGCGTTGTATTCAAGCTCAGATACAATTGCTCCCGCTTCCATCGAGATAGGGCTTGCCGCAACAGCAAATGATGTGCCTGAAGACATTGATTCTTCGGTCGGATAGCCATCGTCGAAAGCACCGTTGATGCGATTAGGCGAATTTGGTACGCCTGAAAACATACACCCTGAATCTGTTGAGATGCCTATTCTGGCTTTGAAGGATGGCAATGATCATCTAGCATAGGGTCTTCAAGTGACGGACATCTTGCCACTGGATGTCATTTTGACACAGAAAGTCATGCAACGCATCATAGAGTCGGGCGTGAGAGCCATCGTCTTTACGGTTGGGTGTGGTAACTTTTCAGCATAAACCAGGCTCCTCTTCCCTCCTAGCTTGCGTTTCTCTGCTTAGAAGTTTTGTCAATCAATCAGATTCCTCCAGTAAAAGCTACTTGAGGAGACTACTCTGTTGTCCGACAGCATAAGAGCTAAGGAGAGTAGTTACCTAAGCAGGTAGGTTAACTACTCTCCTTGTCCAATTAACAGGTAATGTTTGGGAACCACCAAAGCATTACCTGCTAATTGCTTCGCCTCTAACAGGGTTAATTCTAGCTATCCTTGATCACCAGATTATAAAAGGTTCTCTTAGCCTACTTTTGATCTCAGTTATGTCAAAGGGATGACTAAGTTTGAGATCCTACTGCCTGTTGAGCCAACTCTACTGTTAAAGTAAGAATGGGACGTAACTTATCAGACTGTTCCTGTCTATTGTAGGACTGAGCTTGCATGTGACGAGAATGGTGCATTGCTAGTGCGGCTGAATCCAATACATGTCCTGGCACTTGTTTTTCGTATAGGTATGTAATGAACATTTTCCGAAGGATATGTGGTGTCCCGGGTACATCAAGTAGCCGATAGAATACCCTCCGGATTAACTCCTTCAAACTGCTGGCTTTGAAAGGCTTGCCATTAGGTTGGGTGAAAAAGTACTGGTGGTTAGGGGCAAAAACTTGTCGCCAGTGATTTAACCATTCATCTATATAGCCGTAGAAGGTTTTCCCGTCAGGGTAGCGTACGTTCGGTACTTCCCCCCACCAAGTGCCATAGGTATTACCTGTTTTGTAGTCTGGGGCTTCTAAACGGATATACCACTTTGCATTTTCAGGATTAGCCATACGCTTTTTTGGTGTAAAATGAGAGCCATTCAGTTCTCCCTGAACCAATGTTTTTCCTTCAACCAATTCGCGATAGGTACGCTGGCGATCTGGTGGCATAAGGGTCATAAAACTCAACAGTAAAAAACGTTGCTTACTTTTTCCCATAGCACATTGAGACCGTTTGCTCCCCCCCTAACTCGCTCTAAATCTGCTTCTACACGCAGATGCTGTTCAACTGCCTTTAGTAGTTCTGTCCACGGCACCATCTTCTCGTCAGGATCCACGACGTTAGATGTATTCTTACTCTGCTTGGTTAGCTCACGACTGAGTTTTCTAAGCCGCTGCACTGCTGGAATATCCTTAAAGTTGTTAGTATTGTCTTGGTCTGTTTGTGAACGATAAACGTACTTAGCAATAACAATCCAAGCCCAGATAATATTCAACTTGGAACCAGGATGCAATTTGGGATTGCCAGATATTCTAGAATCTCTGCAATTGAGGTGCTTTCGCACATTTTCCTCAACTTTGTCTGCCGCCCGTTTCGCAGCGTCCTTAGCAGACCCTGGTTTGTTAATCGATTGATCAGGACCACTGGTGTCTTCTATAGAGGGACGCAATTCGACAAAGGGTACCAATGTTTCTAGCTGTAAATCAGCAAGAGGCACACCTTCTACCCGGTGAAGCCAGCCCAGAATCCGCAATACTTCGTTCTGATGCTTATCTGCTGAAACTTCTCTCAGCGATTCCCCCATTCTGCCATCTATCATGGATTTCCAGAAGTCAGCTAGTTGAGTCTGCAAACAAGGGTTGATAAAATCACCTTCTACTTTCCCTAAGGCAAAGCTCCTTTTCTGCAGTTTTTGCTCACGATCTAATTCTGATGATTCTTGAAAGCTGCCCTCCGTAGATTTTCTGTCAGTTAGTCGAACCTTATTGAAGGGATCCTTGCCCTCCACCTTCTTAGAGAAACGGTATTGAGTAGTTGTGGAGCTTTGAACCACAATTGGCTCAAACCATCCCTGATCGTTAGTCCAATCCAAAAGTTTGCCGAGATAGTGCCGATTTCGTTTCCGCAATCCCTGAAAGTATTTTTTCCGGTCTTTCTGTGGTTCTGTGTTTTCAAGCTGCTGAATTACCTGTTCCAAAACTTCAAGTGCTGTTTGAAATTGAACCAGCCCTATAGACTCTGCAAACTTGATCCCTGCCTCAATCTCACGGGAAGACAATCGCTCTGACAGAGGTACAGGACCACCCCATCCAGGAACCGTGTATCGTACCAACGCGGTTTGAATTAATCGAATCTCTTGTTGAGCTTTAGCAGGGTCTAGGGTCGCCCGCAGATGGCGTTGGTAATGTTCTAAAAGTTCCTCCACTGTTGTAGGAGGAGCCATAAAATTAACAGTTCCAACTGCTTCTAAATTTTCATCAGTAGTCATAAAATCTCCTGAGCAATGCTCAAAGTAAAAGTGGACAACTGCCCTCACTCCTCGTGAATCGGCAAGTTAAAGCAGCACGACTGTTGCTAGTGCCTCAAGTTTGAAAACACTGTGCAGTCGCACGCTTGTGCAGTGATTGCGATTCCGGAGGGGGCAAATACTAACTGACTAATCACCTCTATGTGAGGTGATTAGAGCGAAGCTGTCATGAAATGCAACTAGGCTGAAACCCATACAGGTGGAGGGATGAAGAGCAGTTTGCATGTACTAAAAATTTCTTGTATCCCTCCTTTGCCTCTACTGGCTAACGAATTTACGTTGTTTCAGGCTTGGGATTCGGTTTAATTGCATTTCATGACATTTTTTATTGCATCAAGAAATTGAACCGCGAGCCGAATTGCTTCTCTCTGTTCAGAGCGACAATTCTTACGGGAATCAGAACTAGATACGTTTTTTGGGGCAGTCTCAACCTCCAGCTAGTGAAGCAATCGAAGCTCCAGTGCGATCAAACAATAGATCGCTTGGTTGAATTAGTCAACCCAAGACTTTGGATATCTTCTAGCAAATATTTGCGCGTTTTTTACGAAAAAATATTATGCAAGAGCAAGCAAAAATTGAAAATCAAAAAGAGAAACTGTTTAGTATTAACGGCTATAGCTAATACTTGCTCTTTAATAAGAGAAAAGCAGAAAAGTCGCGCTGTGTAGGAATTCTGCAACAAACGTGAAGCTTAAAAACTATAGAATTAAGAGTAGAAAGTGGTGCACCTAACAAATTTTAAGAAGTTTTTCTGATGTAATGATTAAAATGCTGTAATGCAGGTCGATCAATTGAATTTTAAATTCCATATTTTAAAGAAGCATAGTAATATCAGAACAACTATTAAGTAAGAAAACTTTTGATTAATCCTGGTCCTCATCAATCATAATTTATAATCTTTATTTGAATTTGCAATAAGCTAATTCAAATAAAGATTATAAAAGTTACTCTGAGAGCAAAGAATGATGGCAAACCTTCATTTCTATAAGGAAAATAGCTCAGGAAAAAGCTTTTAATAGACTAGATGCAAGGATGTCAAAAACACGGTGGTTAGTTAACAGGCAGTCTACTGTTTTGCTTTTTAATTCGGATCAAACCGTTGCTTCTCCTTCACTTCAGCCCTAACGACATCGAGTAGCCTTCTTGCAACTGCGCGTTTCGTAGTCTTCGTTGATTTGGGGAGAGTTGAAAAAGCTTTGATCTTGTAAGCAGTTTTGATAATAGATATTAGGTGTTAGACAGCTTGGGGGTGCTAGACAGCAATGTCTCTAGCTAATTAGACTATTTCTGGTGTGTATTTTTGGAGAGCGTAAGCCACTTTTGAACTGTAGGAGGTTTGAATTATAGGTTGAGTTGGTGAGCGTTCAATGGGTTTAGCCAAGACGAAAGAAGAGGTAATCACTCACTTCTGAGCCAAGCTCGACGTTATCTATTTAAAATGGAAATGGCAGTTAGGACCTGAACAAATAGCTCATTCTGTAAGTTGCAGCGAAGAGAATGGTTGCTGAGGCTGAAGCCTTCAGGTCAGTTGTTTTAGCGATCGCTCTAATGTATGCCTGATCGATTAGCTGAATTAATCCATCTTCAGTTATTTTTGGGACAGTTGATCCTACAGAAGCTTGATCTTGCGTTGATGTGGGCTGCTTTCAGTGAGAATGAGATACTTGCCTTTTTTTCCACTGCTGTGCAAACGCAACCCTCCCCTCCCAA
Organism: Oculatella sp. FACHB-28; assembly: GCF_014696015.1. Taxonomy (NCBI): domain Bacteria; kingdom Bacillati; phylum Cyanobacteriota; class Cyanophyceae; order Oculatellales; family Oculatellaceae; genus Oculatella; species Oculatella sp. FACHB-28. The sequence continues at coordinate 27,675 of NZ_JACJPJ010000042.1, forward strand.
GTCTTCTCTAGCTCCTCCTCAGTCTGGGTTGCTCAATCTTGAGCCATAGAGGTAACGTTTGGTTAAGTGGAGATTCGGTAGCGACCTAACCCGTCATCGGCGTAGGACATCATCAGAGGAGTAATTCTTCAGGTTACACAAAGCTTAAAAATGCAACGACGGGTAGGAGTGTCTAAAGTTAAGTTCAAGTTGTCCAGGAAGACTGGCAGGGAGTGAGTGGCATCGACACCCTGTTCAATCAGGGGCACCCAGTGCCATCCATGTCGTGGTTTAACTCAAGCTTTTATCGGTGAGGAGACTAAAACTTGCTACGGCTTTCAAAGCAGCTTTAGCTAGGTCTCTAGCGCCAAGCTCATGACATGGGCGAGTCTACTCAAAACGTTCAACCCTTGGGCGATCGCCTGTGGGTTGAAAAGTATGGGCAATGATGCAGCGATGCAGTAGAATCTTGAGTCAATTACTGCACGGAGGTTGAATCATGTCAGAACCAATATCCAAATCCGTTAACCAGACCGTCATCAACCTGCTTACCGTATTAGCACAGCAGGGCGATCCGGAGGCGATCGCTGCCCTTGAGCGGGGCAATAGTTCTGATGGTGAATCAGAGCCAGTAGAGGGCGCTGAGGCTAGCTCGGTGAGGATCATGCTCGATACGGCAGATACCGATTACCTCATTACCGAGCATGGTGCAACCGCAGTGCCGAAGTCAGACCAACGGGAGACGGATAGTCTCTAAACCTTTATCTACGTCAAACTTTGTAATACCGCTTATCCAGTGTGGCTTTGACTCTTTGCACTACGCCTGCTTTGGCAGCGGTTTGACGTAGCGCCGTTTTATCAGACCGAGGCAGTATGGGTCAAACAGATTACTACTCATTCTGTCCCTGTACTGGCGTAGTACCATAACAACGCAATCGC